>NZ_CP011058.1:2442500-2812500 GCF_000961095.1 Paenibacillus beijingensis
GCAACGGAGACGTCATCGAATCAACCGGAAAGCTTATGCTTTCGAAGCGACGTTGCGTTGCAACGTTTTAGGTTAAGCTAGTAAGAGCGCACGGAGGATGCCTAGGCGCCAGGAGCCGAAGAAGGACGTGGCGAACGACGAAATGCCTCGGGGAGCCGTAAGCAGGCTTTGATCCGGGGATGTCCGAATGGGGAAACCCGGCTGCGGTAATGCGCAGTCACTCCTGACTGAATCCATAGGTCAGGTTGAGGCATACCAGGGGAACTGAAACATCTAAGTACCCTGAGGAAGAGAAAACAAAAGTGATTCCGTCAGTAGCGGCGAGCGAACGCGGATTAGCCCAAACCAAGGGGCTTGCCCCTTGGGGTTGTGGGACGTCTCACATGGAGTTACAAAGGTGTTGGTTAGGCGAAGAGGTCTGGAAAGGCCCGCTAGAAGAGGTAAAAGCCCTGTAACCAAAAGCCAGCACCCTCCGAGACGGATCCCGAGTACCGCGAGACACGTGAAACCTCGTGGGAATCCGGCAGGACCATCTGCCAAGGCTAAATACTCCCTGGCGACCGATAGTGAAGCAGTACCGTGAGGGAAAGGTGAAAAGCACCCCGGAAGGGGAGTGAAACAGATCCTGAAACCGTGCGCTTACAAGAAGTCAGAGCCCGTTATAGGGGTGATGGCGTGCCTTTTGTAGAATGAACCGGCGAGTTACGTTCACGTGCAAGGTTAAGGTGGGAAGCCGTAGCCGCAGCGAAAGCGAGTCTGAATAGGGCGAATGAGTACGTGGATGTAGACCCGAAACCGGGTGATCTACCCCTGTCCAGGGTGAAGGTGCGGTAACACGCACTGGAGGCCCGAACCCACGAATGTTGAAAAATTCGGGGATGAGGTGGGGGTAGCGGAGAAATTCCAATCGAACCCGGAGATAGCTGGTTCTCCCCGAAATAGCTTTAGGGCTAGCCTCGGTTGTAATGCGTCGTGGAGGTAGAGCACTGATTGGGTGCGGGGCCCGCCAAGGGTTACCAAGTCCAGTCAAACTCCGAATGCCATAGACGTAAGACCGGGAGTCAGACGGTGAGTGCTAAGATCCATCGTCAAGAGGGAAACAGCCCAGATCATCAGCTAAGGTCCCCAAGTGTGTGTTAAGTGGGAAAGGATGTGGAGTTGCCCAGACAACCAGGATGTTGGCTTAGAAGCAGCCACCATTGAAAGAGTGCGTAATAGCTCACTGGTCGAGTGACTCTGCGCCGAAAATGTAACGGGGCTAAACACACCACCGAAGCTATGGCAACGCGTATCCTTCGGGATACCGCTTGGGTAGGGGAGCGTCGTGTATAGGTTGAAGTCAGACCGTAAGGACTGGTGGACGGTACACGAGTGAGAATGCCGGTATGAGTAACGAAAAGATGGGTGAGAATCCCATCCGCCGAAAGCCTAAGGGTTCCTGAGGAAGGCTCGTCCTCTCAGGGTAAGTCGGGACCTAAGGCGAGGCCGAAAGGCGTAGTCGAAGGACAACAGGTTGATATTCCTGTACCACCGTAATCCGCTATGAGCGATGGGGTGACGCAGAAGGGTAGTGACGCGAGCTGATGGAATAGCTCGTCCAAGCAGTGAGGCTGGTTGATAGGTAAATCCGTCAACCGTTAAGGCTGGGCTGTGATGGGGAGGGAAAATTACAGTACCGAAGGTCATGTGCTCCGGCTGCCGAGAAAAGCCTCTAGCCAGGAGAAGGTGCCCGTACCGCAAACCGACACAGGTAGGCGAGCAGAGCATGCTAAGGCGCGCGGAGTAACTCTCGTTAAGGAACTCGGCAAAATGACCCCGTAACTTCGGGAGAAGGGGTGCCTCGGTAGGGTGAATAGCCCGAGGGGGCCGCAGTGAAAAGGCCCAAGCGACTGTTTAGCAAAAACACAGGTCTGTGCGAAGCCGTAAGGCGAAGTATACGGGCTGACGCCTGCCCGGTGCTGGAAGGTTAAGGGGAGCGGTTAGGAGCAATCCGAAGCTGTGAACCGAAGCCCCAGTAAACGGCGGCCGTAACTATAACGGTCCTAAGGTAGCGAAATTCCTTGTCAGGTAAATTCTGACCCGCACGAATGGCGTAACGACTTGGGCGCTGTCTCAACGAGAGATCCGGTGAAATTTTAATACCTGTGAAGATGCAGGTTACCCGCGACAAGACGGAAAGACCCCATGGAGCTTTACTGCAGCTTGATATTGGACTTGGGTACGATCTGTACAGGATAGGTGGGAGCCTAAGAAGCCGGAGCGCCAGCTTCGGTGGAGGCGCCGTTGGGATACCACCCTGATCGTACTTGAGTTCTAACCCGCTACCGTGAAACCGGTAGGGGGACCGTGTCAGGCGGGCAGTTTGACTGGGGCGGTCGCCTCCTAAAATGTAACGGAGGCGCCCCAAGGTTCCCTCAGAATGGTTGGAAATCATTCGCAGAGTGCAAAGGCATAAGGGAGCTTGACTGCGAGACCTACAAGTCGAGCAGGGACGAAAGTCGGGCTTAGTGATCCGGTGGTACCGAATGGAAGGGCCATCGCTCAACGGATAAAAGCTACCCTGGGGATAACAGGCTTATCTCCCCCAAGAGTCCACATCGACGGGGAGGTTTGGCACCTCGATGTCGGCTCATCGCATCCTGGGGCTGAAGTAGGTCCCAAGGGTTGGGCTGTTCGCCCATTAAAGCGGTACGCGAGCTGGGTTCAGAACGTCGTGAGACAGTTCGGTCCCTATCTGTCGTGGGCGTAGGAAATTTGAGAGGAGCTGTCCTTAGTACGAGAGGACCGGGATGGACGTACCGCTGGTGTACCAGTTGTTCCGCCAGGAGCACCGCTGGGTAGCCAAGTACGGACGGGATAAGCGCTGAAAGCATCTAAGCGTGAAGCCCCCCTCAAGATGAGATTTCCCAGTTAAGTAAGACCCCTGGAAGACGACCAGGTTGATAGGTTCGAGGTGGAAGCGCGGCAACGTGTGCAGCTGACGAATACTAATCGGTCGAGGGCTTATCCTAATGGGTTTTCCAAGTGAGGAAAACCGCAAGGCATATGATTCAGCTAAGGAAGCACAAGCAATCTTTCGCATCTAGTTTTCAGGGTGTAATCAAATGAACCGTCGGTAGCGAGTATACTCATCGTTCATTTGTTACAGATGACATTTGGCGATGTCATTTCCTGATTTTGCACAGTTCCTCCTGCTGGCAAAACTGCTATACTAATAGGGGACAAGCATGGCGGCGTAGCTCAGCTGGCTAGAGCGTACGGTTCATACCCGTGAGGTCGGGGGTTCGATCCCCTCCGCCGCTACCAATTTAATAAGGACGCTTAGCTCAGCTGGGAGAGCATCTGCCTTACAAGCAGAGGGTCGGCGGTTCGATCCCGTCAGCGTCCACCATGTTTTATACGGAGCTGTGGTGTAGAGGCCTAACATGCCTGCCTGTCACGCAGGAGACCGCGGGTTCGAATCCCGTCAGCTCCGCCATTTTTTTCATAGGTGTGGCTCGGTAGCTCAGTTGGTAGAGCAGAGGACTGAAAATCCTCGTGTCGGCGGTTCGATTCCGTCCCGAGCCACCATTTATTTTCTAAGAGCAAATGGCGCTGCTTAGAATCATATTGTGGAGGATTAGCGAAGTGGCCAAACGCAGCAGACTGTAAATCTGTTCTCTGACGAGTTCGGTGGTTCGAATCCATCATCCTCCACCATTTCATCTTCAAGAGCCATTAGCTCAGTTGGTAGAGCACCTGACTTTTAATCAGGGTGTCGAAGGTTCGAGTCCTTCATGGCTCACCATTTCATATGGAAACAATCGAAACTTGCAGAAATGCAAGTTTTTTTGTCGTTCACAGTAGAGAGAAAGTGTCTAAATGGAAACGACTCCGCCGCAGATGGTACAATAATGAAGAAAAGAACGCCATCATTTGGCTTAATAAGAATAGGGGACTGGCTATGAGCATGACAGATTGGATCGGTCAACTGCAGCAAGTACTGGATAGTCCCATTTATCTTCGCCGATATCCGCTGTCGGAATGGCGCGACAAGGTCGGATCGACGTTCGGCGCGCAGCATGTCAAGCCGGGAAGCGAGCTGGAAACGAGCAGTACGGTCAGGTTTGTCGTGCATGCGAACGAGAACAGCGTCGAAGTGCTCGAAGTGAGCCGCAAGGGCGGAATAACGGATAAAGAAAAATCGCTTGTCCGATTAATGGTACAGATGCTGCGCAATGACTACAGCTATGAAGGAAAGACGGTTTCGGGTTCGGAAGCCCAGGCACAGGAATTGGGACGGTGGATTGCGGACCAGCTGGAAGCCGAAAAACCGGAAATGCTGCCGGATCGGCTGACGATGGATGGCCGGCTGTTTACCGAAATGCTTCCGTTTCTGGTCGTTAACGATTATTCCGGTACCCAATCGGCTTCATACGCCGAGCTGGAAAAGCTGCTGCGGTCTTTTTTAACCGATGAAGTGCTGCTTATTCCGCTCAAAAAAAATGAATGGCTTATCCTCGGGCCTAAAACGCTGCTGCGCGAGACGCAAACGGAGGAGAGAGGCGGCGATGAAGAAGAGAGCGAAGAGGACAGTCTGCGGCTGATCGGCTTCGGCCTGCACGAAATGCTGGCCAGCGAATGGGTCGGCGACTGCCATCTTGCCGTCTCGCATCCGGTTTCGCCGGCCAAATCGCTCGTGGAAACGGTAGCGCTGCTGCGCGAAACGGTTTATTTGGGCCGGAAATTTCATGTCGGCACGAACATCCACCTGCCCTGGCTGCTGCACTTGGAGCGGCTGCTCAGCAGTATCCCGGAAGCGAGCAGAGTCCGGTTTGTCGAGCAGGCGCTGAACCGGACCGATTTTTTTGTCGAGCCGGAAACGGTAAGCACGCTGGAAACGTTTTTTTCGCTGGACTGCAACGTGAGCGAGACGGCGAAGAAGCTGTACATTCACCGGAATACGCTGCTCTACCGGCTTGACAAGCTGAAGCAGGAAAGCGGACTCGATGTAAGGTTATTCCGCGATGCAGTGCTCGTCAAATTGATTTTGCTTTTGTACAAAGTCACGAAAAGAAATTGAATTTTTTGTAGAGATTGTGCATAGTCGCCTGCATTGTTCTCCGGTACAATAAAACTATCAACCGGCAGTCAGATGCCGAACGAACTTATAACGTTTAGGGGGAAATGTACATGGCAGGCGTACGTTTAGAGCATGTTTTCAAAAAATATCCCGGTACCGATAAAGCTTCCGTTAAAGACATCAACCTCGATATTAAGGACAAAGAGTTTCTCGTGCTGGTCGGACCGTCCGGCTGCGGCAAATCGACGACGCTGCGGATGATTGCAGGACTCGAAGAAATTTCCGAAGGCAAGCTGTTCATCGGCGATCGCCTCGTAAATGACGTTGCTCCAAAAGACCGCGACATTGCGATGGTATTCCAATCGTACGCGCTCTACCCGCACATGAACGTATACCAAAACATGGCATTCGGTCTTAAACTGCGTAAGTTCAAAAAAGCCGATATCGACAAACGCGTGCGTGAAGCCGCGAAAATTCTCGATATCGAGCATCTGCTCGAACGGAAACCGAAAGCTCTCTCCGGCGGTCAGCGCCAGCGTGTTGCCCTGGGCCGCGCGATCGTCCGCGAACCGCAAGTGTTCCTGATGGACGAACCGCTTTCCAACCTTGACGCCAAGCTGCGCGGTCAAATGCGCGCTGAAATCAGCAAACTGGCCAAACGTCTGGAAACGACCGTTATTTACGTAACGCATGACCAGATCGAAGCGATGACGATGGGCGACCGTATCGTCGTTATGAAGGACGGCATCATTCAGCAAGCTGCTTCTCCTGACGAGCTGTACAACCATCCGGTGAACATTTTCGTTGCCGGCTTCATCGGAGCCCCTTCGATGAATTTTATTACAGGTACGCTGAGCGAGCTGGCCGGAGCGCTGCACTTCAAGGCGTCTAATGTCGACATCGTCGTTCCGGAAGGCAGAGCGAAAATTTTGCGCGCTGGCGGATATGTCGGCAAAGAAGTGGTACTGGGCATTCGTCCGGAAGACCTGCACGAAGAGCCGGTATTCATCGAAGCTTCGCCGAACACCGTCGTAAATGCAACCATTGAAGTGGCGGAGAACCTTGGTCACGAAATGTACCTGTACCTGAAAGGCATCGGCAGTGACACGGTTATTGCCCGCGTAGACGGACGTTCCGCGAATCGTGAAGGAAACAACATCAAAATGGGCTTCGATATGAATAAAGTCCATATTTTCGATAAAGAAACCGAAGAAAACATTTTTGAGAAATAATTCGAATATTCCATTATAGCTCGCCAGGCGGCGGTCCGATCTAAGCTCGGGCCGCCGTTTTCGTATTTCCTGCAGCAGTGACACACCGGGATTTCGGGCGCCGTCAGACCGCAAATGCGAGGAACAATGTTTCGACGGGCAAGGCAGGCCGGGAAAGCGCAGCGGCCTAACGTTGCGCTCGGCGTCTTTTTCCATTACGATGAAGACATTGATTGTTAGAAAAGCGACACCGATACCGGGCACCATGCACGGGATATACTTAGTTAGGGAGGCAGCGGCACACTATGCCCAAGAAGGTGAAAGTATCCGAAATCGTCCATCAGTTTCAGCTTGAAATTTTGACGGGCGAGGATGGATTGCGAAGAGAAATTACAACCGATGATTTGTACCGACCTGCGCTGGAGATGGCGGGTTATTTCCACTACCATCCGAAAGAACGGGCTCAAATATTGGGCAAAACGGAGCTGGCTTTCATTCAGACGCTCGACGCCAAGGAGCGCCGCGACCGGCTCGACCGGCTGTGCGACGATGAAACGCCGTGCATCTTAATTACCCGCGGGCTTGAACCGCCGCTCGAGCTGATCGAGCAGGCAACGAAGCATCGCATTCCCGTACTTCGCAGCCAAGTGGCGACGACGATTTTTACGAGCCGGCTGACGAACTTCCTGGAGCGGAAGCTGGCGCCGACCACGACCATCCACGGCGTGCTTGTGGATGTATACGGCATGGGCATGCTCATTACCGGAGGCAGCGGGATCGGTAAAAGCGAAACGGCGCTGGAGCTTGTGAAGCGGGGCCACCGTCTCGTCGCGGACGATGCGGTCGAAATCCGCCAAACGTCGGACAATCAGCTGCACGGCACGGCTCCGGAGCTCATTCGTCATTTGCTGGAAATCCGCGGCTTGGGCATTATTAACGTGATGACGCTGTTCGGGGCGGGCGCGGTCCGCAACAACAAGCGGATCAGCGTTGTCGTCAAGCTGGAAAACTGGCAGCAGGAGAAGCAGTACGACCGTCTCGGACTGGATGAAGAGACGACGTCCATCATCGATACCGAAATTCCGCTTATCACCGTTCCGGTCCGTCCGGGCCGTAACCTGGCAGTCATTATTGAGGTGGCGGCGATGAATTACCGTCTAAAGCGGATGGGCTACAACGCGGCGCTCCAGTTCACGAACAAGCTGACGGAGACGATTAGCGACGATATGGACGATTATGAATAATATTATTTTTTCGGTCAAAGGAGACTAATCTTATTATGGATGTGCTTCGTATCAATCCGATCGCTTTCTCTCTCGGTGCGCTGGAAGTGCACTGGTACGGTATTATTCTCGGAATGGGAGCGCTCGTCGGACTGCTTCTTGCTGTCCGGGAAGGGAAGCGGTTCGGGATATCGTCGGACTTCTTCATGGACCTGCTGCTGCTCGGCGTACCGTCGGCCATTATCGGCGCAAGGGCCTACTTTGTTTTGTTCAAATGGGACTATTATAAGGACCATCCGGGAGAAATCATCCAAATTTGGAACGGCGGCATTGCCATTTACGGTGCGCTTATCGGCGCCGTTGTATGCGGATTTTTCTATTCGAGATCTAAAGGGTTCCGGTTTTGGCGGATCGTGGACATTTGCGCGCCGTCGCTTATCGCCGGCCAGCTGATCGGACGCTGGGGTAACTTTGTGAACCAGGAAGCGTACGGAGGACCGGTGGAGGAGTCGTTCCTGCTTCATACGCTCCATCTTCCGGCCTGGATCGTCAACCAGATGAATGTGGAAGGCACGTTTCATCATCCGACATTCCTGTACGAATCGCTGTGGAACTTGGCCGGCATTATCATTTTGTTCATTTTGCGCCGTCAGCGCTTTATGCGGGCGGGAGAGCTCTTTTTTTCCTATTTAATCTGGTATTCTATCGGCCGATTCTTTATCGAAGGGCTGCGTACCGATAGTTTGGCGTTCAAAGGGCCGGATTCGCTCGCTTCGATCGTCGATTGGCTCTGGTCCCCGATGACGGTCGTCTTCCAGCCTGGCTTTCTCGATCCGGCATACGGCAATGTGCGGATTTCGCAGCTGCTCGCGATCGTACTTGTCATCGCCTGTGCGGCAGCGATCGCGGTCCGGCGCACGCTCGGATTGGCAACGGAGCGTTATGTGGACCCGATTATCAACTATAAAACAGGCCTTCCGGCCGGTGCGAAATCTGGCGGTCCAGCCGGTTCGGCTCAAGAAAAGGCTGCGGGCATCGAAGGACGGGACCTCAAAGAGGACAGCTAGGCCAATGCTTACGAAGTGTTTTTGCTAACGCAAAAACTTAAGGAGAATGACAATGAAAAACCAAATCACAACCCTTCTGTTTGATCTGGACGGTACGATTCTCGATACGAACGAGCTCATTATCCGTTCGTTCCTGCATGCATTGGACGGAATCGTGCCCGCAGGGTTCGGAGCGGAGCAAATGATTCCGATTATGGGGCAGCCGCTGGTGACGCAGCTGCAGAAGTTCTCCGGTCTTACGGAAGTATCCCATCTCGTTCCCGTTTACCGCGAATATAATTTGCGGATGCATGACGAGATGGTCAAAGCATTCCCTCATGTGGACGATGTGCTGGGCAATTTGAAACGCAGCGGCTTCAAGCTGGGCGTTGTCACGACCAAGATGCGGCTGACGACCGACAGGGGGCTTAATTTGACCGGTCTGGAGCGGTATATGGACTCCGTTGTAACGCTTGATGACGTGACGGAAGCGAAGCCGCATCCGGAGCCGGTGCTGAAGGCGATGGCGGAGCTTAAGGCCGATCCGGCTTCGACGCTGATGATCGGGGACAGCCCGGCCGATATCGGTGCCGCAAAGGCTGCGGGGGCAATTGCAGTCGGCGTCGCATGGTCGCTCAAGGGCGGTCAGGTGCTGCGGGAATACGGCGCCGATCATATTATTGATGATATGCGCGATTTGTACGCCCTTGTCGGATTGGAGCGGGAGGCCTTTGAGAAAGGTTGATCGTTTTCCCGTGGAAGGAGCGAATGCGCTGTGGCAGGTGTACCGCACGGTAAGCCGCATGAAGGCGGTGCGGAATTTTATCGCCATTCAGCTTGCCCGCTATTGTCCATCGCTGCCGGCGAAGAACTGGATTTACCGGCACGTGCTCGGGATGAAGGTGGGCAAAAATACAGCATTCGCGCTTATGGTCATGGTCGACGTTTTTTTCCCGGAACGGATCAAGGTGGGCGACAACAGCGTGATCGGTTACAATACGACGATTTTGACGCACGAGTATTTAATCAACGAATACCGGCTGGGCGACGTCGTCATCGGATCGGATGTGATGATCGGCGCGAACACGACCATTTTGCCGGGCGTTACGATCGGTGACGGGGCTGTTGTGGCCGCCGGTTCGGTCGTACATAAAGATGTGCAGCCGGGGACGTTCGTCGGGGGCAATCCGCTCCGCGAGCTGCAGCGGTAACAGGGTGTGACCGCAACTTTATTGACGTCCGAATCGTCTTAAAGGAGCCTATAAGCAGGATTTGCTTACAGGATTTCCCTATAAGAAAGGTCGTCAAGCAATGAAGCGCAAGTTTGCCAAAATAATGGTCGCCGCAATACTTATCGCTATTTTCGTCCAATTGGAACTGACATACATAACCGGCTCCAGCCAGGCATCGGCTTCGGGAATAAGCGGCGCCCAGACCGTCTCCGCAGCGGGGGCGGCCGGAAGTGTCTATTACCGGAACAAAGTTATTGTTCTGATGTACCACGATGTGTCCGATCATCACGATCCTAAATCGCTCTCTTTGGCCAAATTCAAAGAACAGCTGCGGTTGATGAAAGAAAACCACTTTCACTGGATTACGATGGAGCAGTACAAAGCGTTTATTTTGCGGGGGGCGGCCGTTCCGGATAATGCGGTGCTGCTGACTTTCGATGACGGTTACGAAACTTTCTATACCGATACATACCCGATACTTAAGCAGTTTCACGCGCCCGCGACCAACTTTCTCATCGTGAGCACGATCGGCAATCCCGCCCATAAAGGAGTTGCGAAGCTGAACTGGAACCAGGTGCGGGAGATGCGGCGCAGCGGATACGACTTTTATAGCCATACGTTCGATTCCCACGCTTACATGGCTGCAGACCTCTCCGGCAAAAAGCAGGTGCCGATGCTGATGAAGCGGATCTATTTGAAAGAGAAGCACCGCAGGGAGACGGAACATGAGTACGAACGGCGGATTACAAACGATCTGCGTCGTGCGAACGAGGTGCTCTATCGGGAGCTCGGCATCCGCAGCGACGTGCTCGCTTTCCCTTACGGCGCTTATTCCAAGCCGCTGCTCAAAGTATGCGACCGGCTCGGCATTACCGTCACACTGACGGTAAAGAGCGGGATCGACGAGGCGGGACAGCGGAACGGATTCCGGGTTAATGCCGGCGGAATGGACAACGATCCGAAAGCGCTGATCGCGGTAATGAAAAAGGGACCGGAAGCGCTGGGCAACAGCCGCTTCGGAATCGCCGCCAACCGGATGTTCTATTTGCAGCTGACGATGCTTGCATTTACGATCGCCCTGCTGCTGTTTGTTCGTTTCCGATTCTCTCTTGCTGCTCAGCGAGGAAAGCTCGGATGGATGAAGTGGAAACGTTGGAGTTCGGCATCGTAGGCGAAGGCGCTTGCCGGCGGCGCGGATGTGCGGCAGATGCGTTTAAAATGTAACATTGGAACCTCCGAGGCCGCCTGTAAAGCGGCTTCGGAGGTTTTTTGCATAAGCGCATCGGGTTAAGAAACGATAACGTTAGAAGCGGCGTTGAAAGCGGGTAAATAGTTGACGCACGGCGGGATTTCATGGTAACATTACGTCTGATCCTTTATTTTGGCAGTATGGTAACATGGTAACACATTAACACACTAAAGTGTCTGCGGGTGAAAATAGATGTCTAAACCGAAAGTGTTCGAAAAACCGACCGGCGTCAAAGATTACCTTCCCCACGCGGTGGCGAAGCTGCGCCATATCGAGCGGGAAGTGCTGCAGTGCATGAACCGCTGGGGCTACGAGCAAATCATGACGCCTACGATGGAATATTACGATACGGTTGGGGCGGCAAGCTCCACCTCCGACCAGAAGCTGTTCAAGCTGCTGAACAACCGCGGCACGACGCTCGTGCTGCGCTCGGAGATGACGTCTCCGATTGCGCGCGTCGTGTCTTCGCTGCTGAAGGAGCAGCCGTTTCCGCTGCGCCTCTCCTACCACGCCAATGTGTTCCGCGCGATCGAGGAAGAAGCGGGACGGGATGCGGAGTTTTTCCAAACCGGCGTGGAGCTGGTGGGCGACGCTTCGGCGGCAGCCGACGCTGAAGTGGTGGCGCTGGCGATTGCGTCGCTCAAGGCGGCAGGGGTGGAACGGTTTAAAATCGCCATGGGCCATGTCGGGTTCCTGAACGGCCTGTTCGAAGAGACGCTCAAAGGGCGGCAGGACGAGCAGGAGGATCTGAAAAAGTGTCTGCTCGGACGCGATTATGTCGGCTACCGCGAACGGCTGCGCGAGCTGGCGCTTGAGGAGCCGCTGCAGCGGGAGCTGGAAGGCATTCTGCGGCTGCGCGGCGGGTCGGAGATCTGCGAGCAGGCGCTGCAGCTGAGCGGCGATGCGACCGCCCAGGCGTCGATCCGGCATCTGTGCGAAATATGGGATGTGCTGAAGGCGTACGGCGTGTGCGAGCATGTGCTGATCGATTTGACGATGATCGGCGACTTTTCCTATTATACCGGCATGACGTTCGAAGGGTACGCCGCCGATTTGGGCTTCCCGGTCGTCAGCGGCGGACGGTACGACAATTTGCTGACCCAGTTCGGACGTCCGGCGCCGGCGACGGGCTTCGCGTTGAAAACGAACCGCATTCTGGAGCTGGTCGGGGGCGAAGCGGAAGGCGACGGGCGCCGGCTGCTGATCGGCTATGACCGGGCCGGCCGTGACCATGCGCTGGCGGAAGCGCAGCGGCTAAGAGAAAGCGGCGCTGTTGTCGTAACGGAGCCGATGGAGTCGGAGAGCGGGATCGAGCGGCTTCCGGACGGGGGAGCGGTCCGTTACGGAGGACGGACGTACGGCGTGTTTATGCCATTTTTCAAAACGGAAGGAGGCAGCGGCGCATGAGCGGCAATCGGGATATACTGAAGGTAGCGATGCCTAAAGGGCGTATATATAAGCAGGCTTCGCGCTTGTTCCGTGAAGCGGGCCTGCCGATTCCGAGCGATTTCGACGATACGCGCAAGCTTATTATCGAGGTGCCGGAGGCGGGCATGGAATTCATTATGGCTAAACCCGTCGATGTGCCGACCTATGTCGAATACGGCGTGGCCGACATCGGCGTCGTCGGCAAAGACGTGCTGATGGAAGAGAACAAGGATGTGTACGAGCTGCTCGATCTGGGCATCGCCAAATGCCGGATGTCGGTCATCGGACTGCCGGACTGGAAGCCGGTCATCAATCCGCGCGTGGCGACGAAGTATCCGAACGTGGCGTCGCAATATTTTCGCGAGCAGGGGCAGCAGGTGGAAGTGATCAAGCTGAACGGTTCCATCGAGCTGGCGCCGCTGATCGGCCTTGCCGACCGGATCGTCGATATGGTGGAAACGGGGCAGACGCTGCGCGAGAACGGCCTCGTCGAAATGGAATCGATCTTCGGCATTACGAGCCGGCTCATTGCGAACCGCGTAAGCTACCGGATGAAAAATGAAGCGATACAGAGCCTCTGCGACCGTTTGCAGGCATCGATATCGGCCCGCGTGTAAGGTGTGCGGTTAGGGAAAGGGGAGTATGAAGCATGAGAATCATGCGTGCGGAGCAGTTTGACCTCTCTCGCGAAGTGGAGTACGGAACGCCGGAGCAAAATGAAACGGTCAAAGCGGTTGTGGATGCCGTCCGCTCTGAAGGCGACGCGGCGCTGCTTGCGTATACGGAACGGTTCGACGGCGTGCGCCTGGATGCGGCGTCGCTGCGGGTAACGGACGCGGAAATCGCGGCTGCGTACGAGCGTGTCGAGGAGGATTTTCTGGAGGCGATCCGCGCCGCGGCCGCCAACATCCGCTCGTTCCACGAGAAGCAGATGCGCTCCTCGTGGATGGATTTGCAGCCGGACGGCACGGTGCTGGGCCAAATATTGCGGCCGCTGAAACGCGTCGGCGTTTATGTACCCGGCGGCAAGGCGGCTTATCCGTCGTCCGTGCTCATGAACGTCATCCCGGCGCAGGTGGCCGGCGTGCCGGAAATTGTGATGGTGACGCCGCCCGCAACCGGCGGCACGGAAGGCATCGACCCGTATATTCTCGTTGCCGCCGCGGAAGCGGGCGTCAAGGAGATGTACCGGGTCGGCGGGGCGCAGGCGGTGGCCGCGCTGGCATACGGCACGGCGAGCATTCCGCCGGTGGACAAAATTTGCGGCCCCGGCAACATCTATGTGGCGCTGGCGAAGCGCGCCGTGTTCGGCGTCGTCGACATCGACAGCATCGCCGGACCGAGCGAGATTGCAGTGCTGGCCGACGAGACGGCCGATCCAGCTTATGTCGCGGCCGATCTGCTGTCGCAGGCGGAGCATGACGAGATGGCGTCGGCCATTCTCGTCACGCCGTCGGCGGCGCTCGCCGAAGCGGTAGCGGCCGAGGTCGATCGGCAGCTGGCGGACCTGCCGCGCCGCGAGATTGCGCGCGCCTCGATCGACAGCTACGGCGCGGCGCTGCTCGTCGATTCGCTGGAAGCGGGCATCGACGTCATTAACGCGCTGGCGCCGGAACATCTGGAGGTGCTGACCGCCGACCCGATGAGCCTGCTCGGGCGGATCGAGAACGCGGGGGCTATTTTTCTCGGGCCGTACAGCTCGGAGCCGGTCGGGGATTACTTCGCAGGACCGAATCATATTCTGCCGACGAACGGCACGGCGCGGTTCTCGTCGCCGGTTAATGTGGACGACTTCCTGAAGAAGTCGAGCCTGATCTATTACAGCCGCGAGGCTCTGCTTGCAGGCGGCGACAAAATTATGACGCTCGCCCGCTACGAAGGGCTGGAAGGGCACGCCAGGGCCGTCGAGCTGCGGCTGCGGCGGGAACGCGGCGAAGGCTAGACCGAGGTGCTGGCGCGCTTGTTGAAATCAAGGCGACAATATCTGCGCGGACCGTGCTTGCCGTCGCATCAGCGGATGGGGGCTTTAGGCCGCGCTTAAAACCGATAGAACGATGCGAAAAGAGGGATTATTATGGCGGATAACGTCAACCGCTCGGCCGAGGTGGCCCGCAAGACGAACGAAACCGACATCAAGCTGGCTTTTGCCGTCGATGGCAGCGGCACGGCAAAGATTGAAACGGACGTTCCGTTTCTGAACCATATGCTGGACTTGTTCACGAAGCACGGCCAATTCGACCTTGAGGTGGAAGCGCGCGGCGATGTGGACATCGACGACCACCACACGGTGGAAGATATCGGCATCTGCCTCGGGCAGACGCTGCGCGAAGCGCTCGGCGACAAGCGCGGCATCAAGCGTTACGCGAGCGTATTCGTGCCGATGGACGAGGCGCTTGCCCAGGTCGTGATCGACCTGAGCAACCGGCCGCACTTCGAATACCGCGCGGAGTATCCTTCGCAGCAGGTCGGAAGCTTCTCAACGGAGCTGGTGCATGAATTTCTGTGGAAGCTGGCGCTCGAAGCGCGCATGACGCTGCACGTCATCGTCCATTACGGCGTCAACACGCATCACATGATCGAAGCGGTGTTCAAGGCGCTGGGCCGCGCTCTCGACGAGGCGACCAGCATTGATCCCCGCGTGCAAGGAGTGCCTTCGACGAAAGGGGTGCTCTAACATGATCGCGATTATCGATTACGGCATGGGCAATTTGCACAGCGTCAGCAAGGCGGTCGAGCGGCTCGGCTACGAAGCGGTCGTAACGGCCGATCCGGCCGTGATTATGGCTGCGGACGGCGCGATTTTGCCGGGCGTCGGCGCTTTTGGCGACGCGATGGAAAACTTGCGCGAAACCGGGCTGGACGCCGTGACGAAAGCGTACGCCGCCTCCGGCAAGCCGCTGCTCGGCATCTGTCTCGGCATGCAGCTGCTGTTTACCGAAGGGGAGGAGCACGGCGACCACAAGGGGCTCGATCTGCTGCCCGGCCGTGTCGTCCGGTTCCAAGGCGATTACAAAATTCCGCATATGGGCTGGAACAAGCTGCAATTCGGTCAGGAAAGCCCGCTGCTGCGCGGACTGGAGGAAGGGCACGTATACTTTGTCCATTCCTATCATGCGCTGCCTGAGGAAGCAAGCGATCTGCTGGCGACAACCGATTATTATCAGCAGGTTACAGCCGTCGTCGGACGCGGCAGCGTGTACGGCATGCAGTTCCATCCGGAAAAAAGCGGCGAGCTCGGCATGAGCCTGCTCGGCAACTTCCTGGCGCTCAGCGGCAGCCCCAAAGCGACGGGCGTTTAAGGTTCAT
This sequence comes from Paenibacillus beijingensis, assembly GCF_000961095.1. Lineage (NCBI taxonomy): Bacteria > Bacillati > Bacillota > Bacilli > Caryophanales > Paenibacillaceae > Paenibacillus > Paenibacillus beijingensis. The sequence continues at coordinate 2,458,258 of NZ_CP011058.1, forward strand.
CGGCGAGTGCGCTCACCGCATGATGGTCGTGCAGAAGCTGCGTAACGAACGGCATTGTTATATAGATTGGGATTACGATAAGCGGAGGAATTTTTGATGTCTACCTTTACGATATATCCGGCGATCGACATTCGCGGGGGCAAAGCCGTCCGTCTCGTGCAGGGCGATTACAACCAGGAGACGGTCTACAACGACAGCCCCGTCAGCGCGGCCACGGAATGGGAGGCGCAGGGCGCTTCTTGGATTCACCTGGTCGACTTGGACGGCGCCAAAGCCGGTAAACCCGTCAACGACGCCCTGATCGGCGACATTGCGCGCAGCGTGCAGGTGCCGGTGCAGATCGGCGGCGGCCTGCGCACGTTCGAAGATGTGGAGCGCCTGCTCGGTCTCGGCGTATCGCGCGTCATTCTCGGCACGGCTGCGATCGAAGACCGCGCGTTTGTCGAGCGCGTGCTCGGCACGTACGGCGATAAAGTTGCGATCGGCATCGACGCGCGCGGCGGCTTGGTGGCGACCCGCGGCTGGCTGGAAACGTCGGAGGTGAAAGCCGAGGATTTGGCCAAGGAGCTCGCGGCGAAGGGCGCTTCGACGTTCATCTTTACCGACATTTCGCGCGACGGCATGATGAAGGGCCCGAATGTGGAGGCGATTGTGTCGCTGGCGAAAGTTTCCGGCGCGAGCGTCATCGCTTCCGGCGGCGTCAGCGTTCTGGACGATTTGAAGCGGCTTGCGGCCCACACCGCAGAAGGCGTATCCGGCGCCATCGTCGGCAAAGCGCTCTATACGGGCAGCATCTCGCTGGCCGAAGCGGTCCGCGAAATCGGCTGAGGAAAAAGGGCTTCACTTACTTACTGCTTTGGAAAGGGGTCACCGATATGTTGGCCAAACGCATTATTCCCTGCCTGGACGTGAAGGACGGGCGGGTCGTGAAAGGCGTCAACTTCGTCAATCTGCGCGATGCGGGCGATCCGGTCGAGCTGGCGGCGACGTATGACCGCGAAGGCGCCGACGAGCTTGTATTTCTGGACATCTCGGCTTCGGTCGAAGGACGGGCGACGATGGTCGAGGTCGTAAAGCGGACCGCGGGTGAAATTACGATTCCGTTCACGGTCGGCGGCGGCATTTCCCATGTAGACGATATGAAGCGGCTGCTGCGCGCGGGCGCGGACAAGATCGGCATTAACACGGCAGCGGTGCGCAATCCCGCGCTCGTATCGGACGGGGCCCGCAAATTCGGCTCCCAGTGCATCGTCGTGGCGATCGACGCCAAGTTCAACCCGGAGTGGGGCGAGTGGGAGGTTTACACCCACGGCGGACGGAGCGCGACCGGCATCCGCACCCTTGAATGGGCCAAACGCGTGGAATCGCTCGGCGCGGGCGAAATTTTGCTGACGAGCATGGACGCCGACGGGACGAAGGACGGTTTCGACGTGAAGCTGACGCGCGCGGTTTCCGATTCGCTCGGCATCCCCGTAATCGCTTCGGGCGGCGCAGGCCGCGTGGAGCATTTCAGTGAAGTGTTTGAGGACGGCCATGCCGACGCCGGCCTGGCGGCAACGATTTTTCACTACAAGGAAATGACGATCGAGGACGTGAAGAGCGATTTGCGCAGGAAAGGAGTCGAGGTGCGATGAGCGGTATTGACAACGGAACGCAGCTAAAGCTTGAAGATATTTACGGCCAAATCAAATGGAATGAGGCGGGGCTCGTGCCTGCGGTCGTGCAGGATGCGGTGAGCAAGGAAGTGCTCATGCTGGCTTACATGAACCGCGAATCACTTGCCCGCTCCCTCGAAACCGGCGAGACGGTGTTCTGGAGCCGCTCTCGCGGCGAGCTGTGGCACAAAGGCGCGACGAGCGGCCATACGCAGCGCATTCGTTCGCTGCATTACGATTGCGACGGCGATACGCTGCTCGTGCGGGTGGAGCAGAACGGGGCAGCATGCCATACGGGGAAATACAGCTGCTTCTTCAATGAGATTCCCGTAGAAGGCGCGGCGGCGGCTTCTCACGGCAAGGACGGCGCGGCGGACCGGTTCGCGGCGCTCGGCAAGTTGGAGGCGACGATCGCGCAGCGCTACGCCGAACGTCCCGAGGGCACGTACACGACGTATTTGTTCGAGAAAGGCGTCGACAAGATTTTGAAGAAGGTTGGCGAAGAAACGTCGGAAGTTATTATCGCCGCCAAAAACAAAGACAACGATGAGCTGCGCAGCGAAGCGAGCGACCTTATTTTTCACCTGATGGTGCTGCTGCGCGAACGCGGCCTGTCGCTGGACGAGCTGCTGCGCGAGCTGTCGGAACGTCACGGAAAGCCGACCACGAACAAAATGCGCTAAGGCAGGCGGGCTGAGGATCGAACCCCGGGAACGGCGCGAGGAAAGCGGCCCGCAGACTTGGCCGAGAGCGGCGGTTCGGACAAAAGCCGGGCGGAAGACTCGGCTGAAGGCGGCGGGGCGGGTAAAGGGTGCTTCAATACTCAGCTGACGGCCGGCAGCGTTAATCCGGAGCTGCCGGTGCTTTTTGCCACCGCTGCCGGCAATCGGCCGGGTTGCCGCCTCAGCATGAACGTTGCGGTGAACAATGCGGGATTTTCAGAGGTACAGGTGTTAAAGCGGCTTAAGGGATTATGTGCTAAAGAGGATAGAGATCCGGCTCATGCAGAGCACTGTTTGACGATCCTATGCCCCTTCGGCACGTAATCCTCTGTTTTTGGGCCTCATCGGCCGATATCCGCCGGCTTAAGATCGGGCCAATATTTGCCTGCAGACGCGCCAATTGCCGAAAAAAGCCGGATTCATGCAGTTAGCGGCGTCATGCAGGCGAAAAACCATTAGGATTCATTTTTGAAAAATCAGGTTTTACATGTATAATGAAGATTGTTGAACAAGCTGGCGAAAGTTCGTTCAGGATAAATTATTGGTTCCAAGGCTTAGGAGGGTATCATGTTTAGCGATAAGGTGCGAATTTTTTCGGGTTCTTCCAACCCGGAATTGGCGGAGAAGATCAGTCATGAATTGGGGTTGCCGCTCGGCAGCGTGAAGCTGTCGCGTTTCAAGGGCGGAGAAATTTACGTTCACTACGAGGAGACGATCCGGAACTGTCACGTCTTTATCGTGCAGTCGTTCTCACATCCGATCAATGAGCATTTCGTCGAACTGCTCGTCATGATCGACGCGGCGAAACGGGCTTCCGCCAAGACGGTCAACATCATTATGCCGTACTACGGTTATGCGCGCCAGGAACGGAAAGCGGCGCCGCGCGAACCGATTTCGGCAAAAATGCTGGCCGATGTACTGACGACCGTCGGTGCAACCCGGGTGATGACAATCGATCTTCACGCTCCCGCAATTCAAGGGTTCTTCAATATTCCGGTGGATCACCTGACGGCGCTGGATTTGATCAGCGATTATCTGAAGGAGAAGAACATCAAAAATCCGGTTATCGTTTCCCCGGACGCCGGCCGTGCGACTACGGCGGAGAAGCTCGCGAACCAACTGGATTCGCCATTCGCAATCATGATCAAGAAGCGGCCCGCGCACAACGAATCGGTGATTACACACGTTATCGGCGACGTCGAAGGACAGACCCCGATCATTATCGAGGATCTGATCGATACGGGATCGACGATCGTTAACGTTGTGGAAAGCTTGAAGGAACGCGGCGCGGAAGACGTGTACGTCTGCGCGACGCACCCGCTTTTCTCCGGCAACGCCCTGCAGCGCTTGGACCATGAGTGTATTAAAGAAGTTGTCGTAACGGACTCGATTATGCTGCCAGCTAATCGCTCGGATCGTTTCAAAGTATTGTCGGTTGCACCGATGCTGGCCGACGCAACCAAAATCATTATTCAAGGCGGCTCGATCAGCACGCTGTTCAAGGACGCCGGCATTTAATTGAATCCGCCCGGGCAAGGCGGCTATAACAGGATGGGGAAATCGCGGATGTTCACGGAGCGTCCGCGATTTTTGCCACATTTTCTAGCGTGTGTGGATAGGCTTGAATATGGTATAATCGGGAAAAATCGTGCGCACGGAGGTGCTTTGGAGATGAAAGAGAAGAGAATAGCGGCCGCAGAACAGACCTCGAAAGTAATACCGATCCATTGGGATGCCACGTTCTTCTTCGAAAGAGCGGTCCGCTCGATGGATCGCTATCACTATGCCAAGGCACTGAAGTATTTCCGGCGCGCCGTCGAATATGAGCCGGATAACCCGGTGAACCACTGCAACATGGCCGGCATTTTATCGGAAATGGGAAATTACGCGGAGTCAAACGATATTTTGCGCTTTATTATCGACGATCTGGATCCGGACATGACGGAATGTCATTTTTATATGGCCAACAACTTCGCCAACCTGGAAATGTACGAGGAAGCCGAGCGCGCGCTCGTGCGTTACCTGGAAGAGGATGAGGAAGGCCAGTTTCTGACCGAAGCCGAAGAAATGATGGACCTGCTCCAGTTTGAGCTGGAGCGCCCGGCACCGGTGACGCGGATCAAGGCCAGAGAAGGCATGGTGGAGCACGATCAGGCGCGGACGCTGCTGGAAGAAGGGAAGTTCAACCAGGCGGTCCGGCTGCTGGAATCGATTGTGGAACAAAACCCCGATTTTCTTGCCGCCCGCAACAATCTGGCGCTTGCGTATTATTATATGGGATTATTCCCTAAGGCGATGGATACGATTCGCGACGTGCTGGAGCTGGATTCCGGCAACCTGCATGCGCTGTGCAATTTGGCTATTTTTTATCAGCATCTGGAGGATGAAGAGAACCTCGCTCCCATCGTCGGCCTGCTTAAAAAAACGGTTCCGTTTCATCAGGAGCATGTGTTTAAACTGGCTACCACAATGGGTATTCTAGGGGAGCACGAGTGCGCTTACTTTCATTTTGCGCGCCTGCTGCGCGATGCGTCGCTCAGTCAGGATCCATGTCTGTATCACTATGCCGCAGTGGCCGCCAGCAATATCGGGCGCTTGGACGAAGCGGAAAGGCTGTGGCGCCTGACGAGCAAGCGCGATCCCGGCTCGGATATTCCGCGGTATTACTTGAGCCAGCTTGCGCAGGTCAAAGCGGGGGAAGAGATGCCGCCGGCAAGCTACCACTATCATCTGCCCTTTGAAGAGCAGTTCAAGCTGTGGGAGAAAACGACCGAAGGCATTCCGGATCATATGAAAAGCGATCCGCTCGTCCGCTCGTCCTTCTTCTGGGCGCTCCGTCACGGCGACCGGCATACGAAGCTGCAGGTCATTCAGGCGCTCGGCATGATTGCCGACAACGAGGTGAAAGACGCGCTGCGCTCGTTCCTGCTGGAGTCCGGAGAAGACGACTATTTGAAACGGATTGCCATCTTCGTGCTGCGCACAATGGGTGTAGGCGAGCCGCTGCAGGTTTACTTGGAAGGCAAAAAAATAACCGTCGGCTCCGGGCGCATGCCGTCGCAGCTTCCGATCTGGGACGCCCAGTGGCAGGAAGTGCTGAATGCGGCGCTGAAGCGGATGAACAAGCAGTATGATCTGGTGCAGCAGCACGATCTGCTCACGTTGTGGGTGGAATTCCTCTCCCGCGTTTATCCGGACGTGCCGAAGCTGACCAAGGTCGAAGGATGGGCGGCCGCGCTGGAATATTTAACCGCCAAAATGCACCGCCGCGCCATCTCGTACCATGAAGTGGCGAAGCGTTACGGCACCTCCATCGCCACCGTCAGCAAAATCGTGAAACGGATCGATGAGGTGTGCGGTATTAAAGAAAAAATGAAGTCGGTCAATTCCGTCTTTAATATTTGAGGAGGGATATGTCATGTACAAATCGATCATTATCGGCACCGGCCCTTCCGGCTTGACCGCTGCAATCTATTTGGCCCGCGCCAATCTGAATCCGCTTGTTATTGAAGGTCCCGAGCCGGGCGGACAATTGACGACGACGACCGAGGTGGAAAATTTCCCCGGATTTCCGGAAGGGATTATGGGGCCGGAACTGATGGCCAACATGCGCAAGCAGGCCGAACGCTTCGGCGCCGAATTCAAAACGGGCTGGGTGAACAGCGTCGATTTGTCGCAGCGGCCGTTCAAAATCCAGGTTGAAGGCCAAGGAGAGCTCGTGTCCGAGACGCTCATTATCTCGACCGGCGCATCGGCCAAATATTTGGGCATTCCCGGGGAAAAAGAAAATGTCGGACGCGGCGTGAGCACGTGCGCGACTTGCGACGGTTTCTTCTTCCGCGGCAAAAAGATCGTTGTCGTCGGCGGCGGCGACTCCGCGATGGAGGAGGCGAACTTCCTCACCCGCTTTGCGACGAACGTCGATCTGGTTCACCGCCGCGAAGAGCTGCGCGCCTCCAAAATTATGCAGGACCGCGCCCGCGGTAATGAAAAAGTAACGTTCGCACTCAATAAAACGCCGCTTGAAGTGCTGGCCAATAATATGGGCGTTACCGGTCTAAAACTGCGCAACAACGCGACCGGCGATGAAGAAGTGATCGAAGCGCAAGGCATCTTCGTTGCGATCGGCCACACGCCGAACACGAAGTTTCTGGGCGGACAGATCGACACGGACGAAGCCGGCTATATTAAAGTGAAGCCCGGTACGACGGAAACGAACGTGCCCGGCGTATTTGCCTGCGGCGACGTGCAGGATTTGAAATACCGGCAGGCGATTACGGCGGCGGGTAGCGGCTGTATGGCGGCACTGGATTGCGAGAAATACCTTGAAGGCCATATGGTGCACGACTGGAGCCAAACGCTGTAGAATCGGCAATCGCTTCGCAGGCGAGCCGGTCGGACTTTCGAAGTCCGGCTGTACTTCATTAACGTCCCCGGGAGGAAGGGGCGGCTTATGCCGCTCTCATCCCGGGGACGTTTTTTTATAGCCTGGAAAATCGGAATGTTCTCAATCGCTTGGGGTACGCTACTGGTGGAGGTGTAAACAAGCAAAATGAGAAAAATCTTGGTACTTCTCTTGTTGTTCCCCCTGCTTTTTGGAATTTCAACGGGAGAAATTTACGGCGAATCTTATGAAAAGCCGGATCAAGCGGAACAAAAGGGGACGATTAAGCCTTATAAACGCGGCGCAATCCGTTCACCCAGACGAAGCTACAATCCCGGAATCGGCACCCCCGGCCGTACGACTCCGGCCAGAGGGGATAATGCGGTTCGAAATCCGGCTGCTCCGAGAACGACGCCGGCGCCGCGAACGGGGTTCGGCGGGTTTTTCGGCGGACTGTTCGGGGGGTTGGCATTGGGGACGATCCTGGGCTCGCTGTTCAATCCGTTCGCCGGTTTTACGCTCGGCTATCCGTTGCTGTCGCTGCTTAGTGCCGCTTTATGGATCGTCGGTATTTTCGTGGTCGTGCGAATGATTCGCAGGCGTAAAGGATATTAAGCGAAATCCTGTATTACACCGAATATCCTCCTCGAAATGCCGGTACATCGGCAGTCCGGTTAAACCCCCCTGAAATTCTAGTTGACCTTAACATTAGTGTCCTATTCTAGAATGGGTTTGACTCCTTTTCGAAGGGGGATATTTCTTATCCTCAATATCGCTTCACGGGCCTATTGATAAAACGGTCTCCCCTCCTCCCACCACTGTCGGTGAACGGTTTACGTTCCATTAATTTCTTCCCGGAACATGTTCACAAATGAAATCCGCTTTCTGCACGATTGAAAAGTTTGACAAAAGAGTCGCTCTGCTTTAGAATACCAATCGTTAATAACCGGTGGTTAATAAATCTGGAGGACTATTTTTCATGAAGTTAAGCCGATCCGAAGAAACGAAGAAAAACATTTTGGATGCCGCCGCTTCGCTGTTCAGCCAGCGCGGCTACAATGCGGTGACGATGCGCGAGATCGCCAAGGAAGCGGGATGCTCGCACACCTCCGTCCATGTTTACTTCACCGATAAAGAAACGCTGCTGCATACGCTCGCGCTTCCGCCGCTGGAGAGACTGGAAGCGGAGCTCTCCGCGCTGCTGGACAGCAAAGAGCTCCCGCAGGAAGACAAGCTGTTTGAATGGTCGTTACGGTTTGTAACCTTCAGTCTCGAGAATCGAAGTATGATCGGCATTATATTCGAAGCCGATCCGGAGCGCGTAGACGAAGAGAAACCGAAGCATCGTTTAACGGAAGTGCGCAATCGGCTGTTCCGGCAGCTGCGGACTGCTTTGACCCGATGCTTGAAGATCGGCCTTACCGAGGAGCAGCAGCTGGAGGGAGCCCGGATTTACTTTTTTGCCCTCTATGGGGTTGTCAATTCGTACCGTTACAGCAATGAAGACAAGGATCAGCTGCTGCAAAGGCTTGCGCCGACCTTCCGCAATACGTTCCGGGCGGTTCTGTTCGGATTAAAGGAAATCTATTAGACGCGCGGCGGCTTTCCGGCTTGCACGGCAACAGGACAGCGCTTCCTTTATCGGCGAGCGGCTTCTTGACCTGAGAGTTGCCTTCGCTTATAGTGGGAACAGTGGCAGTTAATTTTGCGATTGAGGTGGCTAAACAGATGTCTGAAACAATCTACGTTGGAGCAGATATAGGCGGTACAACCATTAAGATTGGTATTTGTAACGAGCAGGGCGAACTGCTCCATACGTTAGAGGGACCGACGGAAAGCGAGAAGGGCGCTGACGCCATAGTAAACAACCTTGTGAAATATGCGCGCGAGGTTGTCGAAGCATCTTCCTACGAGTGGGGACAGGTTGGCGGTGTCGGAGTCGGCACGGCCGGTTTTTTAGATATACCGAACGGTATCATTAAATTTTCGAACAATTTGAACGTGCGCGACGTTCCGCTCAAAAAGCTGCTGGAAGAGAAGCTTCAGACGATAGTCAAAGTCAATAACGACGCCAATGTGGCGGCGCTCGGCGAAGCATGGGCAGGGGCCGGACGCGGCATCGATAACTGCGTTTGCTACACGCTCGGAACGGGCGTCGGCGGAGGCATTATTATAAACGGTAAAATTTACGAAGGTTTCAGCGGCATGGCGGGAGAGCTCGGTCATATGGCCATCGTGCCGGATCTGGAAGCGATTCAGTGCTCCTGCGGCATGACCGGCTGCCTGGAGACCGTCTCGTCGGCAACCGGCATCATCCGGATGGCTAAGGACGCCGTGGAGCGCGGAGACCGGACGTCGCTGTCGCTTGTGCCGAACATTATGGCCAAGGAAGTCATCGACGCGGCGAAAGCCGGAGACGAGGTTGCGGTGCGCATCGTGAACCGTGCCGCCTTCTACCTCGGCAAATCGATGGCGGCCGTAGCGATCGTCGTGAATCCGCAGCGGTTCATTATCGGCGGCGGCGTGGCCAAGGCAGGCGATTTTCTGTTTGACCAAATTCGCGAAGTGTTCAAGAAATATACGCCGGAGCAAGCGAAGCAAGGCGTTGAGATCGTCGCTGCGACGCTCGGCAACAATGCCGGAGTCGTTGGCGCGGCGGGCCTGATTTTGCGTTCCAACTAGCAAAATAAGAGCGCCCTGATCGCATGCGCGCAAACAGGGAGGCGATAATCAATGGAAACAGCCGCGACAGCAAAGCTGGTTATTATTACCGGCATGTCCGGAGCGGGGAAAACGATCGCGGTGCAAAGTCTGGAAGACCTCGGATTTTTCTGCGTCGATAATTTGCCGCCGGTACTGATTCCGAAATTCGCGGAGCTGATCGTTCAGTCAAACGGAAAGATCGGCAAAGTTGCGCTTGTAATCGACTTGCGCGGACGCGAGTTTTTCACCGCTTTGTCGGAATCGCTCACGTACGTGAAAGAACATTATACGATTCATAATGAAATTTTGTTTCTTGATGCGACGGATGGGGTGCTGGTGCAGCGGTATAAGGAAAGCCGCCGCCGGCATCCGCTTGCTCCTGAAGGATTGCCGCTTGAAGGCATCCGTTTGGAGCGGCGGCTGCTGGAAGACCTGAAGGGCTGGGCGACGCAAATTATCGACACGAGCAATTTGAAGCCGGTTCAGCTCAAGGAGCGGATCGTTTCCCGCTTTACGAATTTGTCCCATAACAGCATCTCGGTTAATGTAACGTCATTCGGATTCAAATACGGAATTCCGATCGACGCGGACTTGATTTACGATGTGCGCTTTCTTCCCAATCCCCATTATGTGGAGGGGCTCCGGCCCCGCACCGGCCAAGATGCCGATGTGTACGACTACGTCATGAAATGGCCGGAAACGCAAGCGTTTCTGACAAAGCTTCTGGATATGCTGCAATTTCTTATTCCGTTATACCGCAAGGAAGGCAAAAGCCAGGTGGTCATCGGTATTGGCTGCACGGGCGGCAAGCACCGCTCGGTGGCCATAGCCGAATATTTGGGCCGCATGCTCGGCAGCAGCGACACGGAGACCGTGCGCGTCAGTCACCGCGACGCCGAGCGTGACCGGCCTTAGGCGAGGTGTACAGATGGCCAGGGGGCAACGAAACATTCATAATCCTAAGATCGTCGTCATCGGCGGCGGAACCGGATTGTCTGTCATGCTGCGGGGACTCAAAGAGAAGCCGCTCGATATTACCGCCATTGTGACAGTGGCCGATGACGGCGGAAGCTCCGGCGTTCTGCGCAGCGAACTGCAAATTCCTCCTCCGGGCGACATCCGCAACGTGCTTATGGCACTTGCGGATGTCGAACCGCTTTTGTCGGATATGCTTCAATACCGTTTCAGCAGCGGAACCGGACTCGCCGGTCACAGTCTCGGCAATTTGATGCTCGCTGCGATGACCGACATCTCGGGCGACTTTGTAACCGGAGTGAAGCAGTTAAGCCGAGTGCTCGCCGTGCGCGGTACGGTGCTGCCTGCATCCGGGCAGGCGATCGTACTCAAGGCGGAGATGGCCGACGGCTCGATCGTGGAAGGCGAATCCGCCATTCCGCTTGCCGGACAGCCGATCAAGCGGGTATTTATCGAGCCGAGGGACGTGCAGCCGCTGGAGGATGCCTGCAGGGCGATTCAGGAGGCCGATGCGATTCTGATCGGACCCGGAAGTTTATATACAAGCATTATGCCGAATTTGCTTGTGCCGAAGCTGGCCGAGTATATTGTGCAGTCGAATGCGGTCAAAATATTCGTATGCAATGTGATGACCCAACCCGGTGAAACCGACGACTATGCGGTAAGCGACCATTTGGCCGCGGTCGAGGCGCATATCGGGCATCCGTTGTTCGATTATGTCATCGTTAATAATGGCGAGATCCCGGAACAGGTTCAGCTTAAATATGCCGAGCTTGGCGCGAGGCCCGTCCGTCTTGATCTGGATGAAGTGAGAAGCCAGGGGTATCAGGTCATCGCCGACCGGCTCGTCATGTTCCGCACCTATTTGAGGCATGACGCCGCAAGGCTCAGTCATCATATTTATCAGTTGGTGGAAAGCTGGAAAGATCGAAAGGGTGAGTAGAGGTGTCTTTTGCGGCGCAAACGAAAAAAGAGCTGACGTTGATCGAATCCGATCCCTGCTGCGAGCGGGCGGAACTGTCCGCGCTGATCCGGATGAACGGGTCCGTACATCTTTCCAGCCGGAAGGTCATTCTCGACATCTCGACGGAAAATGCCGCAATCGCCCGACGGATCTACACCTTGATCAAGAAGCTTTTTGCTGTGCATACCGAGCTGCTCGTGCGCAAAAAAATGCGTTTGAAAAAAAATAACGTTTATATTGTGCGTATTCCCGCCAAAGTTCAGGAAATACTAAGCGACCTGAGCATTGTTTCCGAAGGATTCATGTTCAAGCAGGGAATCGACAAGGAAATTATCCGCAAATCGTGCTGCAAGCGGTCATATTTGCGCGGCGCGTTTCTGGCGGGGGGATCGGTGAACAATCCGGAAGGATCGTCTTACCACCTGGAAATTGCCTGCATGTACGAGGAGCACTGCGGGGCGCTCGTCGACCTGGCCAACAAGTTCGATTTGAACGCACGTTGTATCGAACGGAAGAAAGGTTTCATTTTTTATATCAAGGAAGGCGAGAAAATTATTGAGCTGCTGAACATTATCGGCGCTCATCAGGCGCTGTTCAAGTTTGAGGACGTGCGGATCATGCGCGATATGCGCAACTCCGTCAACCGGATCGTCAACTGCGAGACGGCGAACTTGAACAAGACGATCGGGGCGGCGGTCCGGCAGATCGATAACATCAAGCTGCTGCAGAAAGAAATCGGCCTCGAGAATTTGCCGGATAAGCTCCGTGAAGTGGCGGAAATCAGATTGATGCATCCGGATATCAATTTGAAGGAAGTCGGCGAGCTGCTTAAAGGAACCGTCAGCAAGTCCGGCGTCAACCACCGGCTGCGGAAAATTGATGAAATGGCGGAAAAATTACGGGGCGGATAACGCTTTTACGCTAGTGTATCGAATGTTATAATGCTATAATAAGGATTAAAAAGGTTTATAACTTTTATTTATTAATGAAGGTCTTGGGATAATGACATCAATATCCGCAGATCGAATTTCGTAATAGGGGGTATGGATTCCATGACGAGGCTTCCCGTTGTCGTGAAATTAAAGACGGGTCTGCATGCAAGACCGGCAGCTCTTTTCGTTCAAGAGGCGAACAAGTTTTCATCCGAAATTTTTGTGGAAAAGGACGATAAGAAAGTAAACGCCAAATCCATTATGGGTATTATGAGTCTGGCGATCAGCTCGGGTACCGAGGTATACATTAGTGCGGACGGTTCGGACGCTGAACAGGCTGTAACCGCTTTAGTCAATCTGGTCAGCAAGGAAGAATTGGAGAACCAATAAGTTCCCGATCCAGGCCGGCTTCAAAAGCTCCCATAGGGGGCTTTTTTCATTTTTTCGGACAAAACTTTTTTGGCGAACGCCGAGATTAGCTGCAACATCATCCCTGTTTGACTCGTTGAAAGGGCATACGAATGGAAAGGGGATACGAATCATGAGAGGGCACGATGTTCGGGCAGGTTTCGGTTTGAACAAAAAAGCGCTGCTGCTGGCGGCGGCAATTATGGCGGCTTCCGCGTTGTTATGGGCGGGAATCGGAGGCGGCAGTCCGAAGGAGGCTTACGCATTGGGAGCGGACACCGGGACGATGCAAAATACGATTACGGTTACGGGGCAAGGAAAGGTGAAGGTCGAGCCCGACGTGGCTTACGTGCGCGCGGCCGTGAGCGTTACCGCCAAAACGGCGAAAGAGGCGCAAGCCGGTAATGCGGCGCGTTTTGCGGCGGTAAAGAAAGTGCTGTCGGGAACGTACAAGGTGAGCGACAAAGATGTCAAGACGATCGGCTTCTATGTGCACCCGCAGTATAATTATACGGAAAAAGACGGACAGGTGCTCACAGGCTACACGTCCGTCCATGAAATTGAAATTACGTACCGGAACTTATCCGGTATCGGCAATCTGCTGGATGACCTGGCGACGGCAGGCGTCAATCAAATGAACGGCGTCACGTTCGATACGGAAAAGTCGGATCTATACGGGAACCAGGCACTCGAGAAGGCGGTAGCGAATGCGCGCAGCAAAGCCGAAACGATTGCGAAGGCTTCCGGGCGCCAGTTGAAAGAAACGGTGAGCATTTCCGAGAACGGGGCGGTCAGCACGCCGATTCCGGGGCGGATGTACAGCGAAGCGGCTGCGGACAGCGCCATGAGTAAAGCGGCAACGACGGTTGAAGCCGGAGAAATTTCGGTTGAAGCGCAGCTTACGGTTGTTTACTCCATGCAGTAACAGAGAAGAAGTCGGGTCTGGCATTCCAAACGGAAAGCCGGACCCGATTATTCGTTATGGGCGGTTGCCCGCTGCATATAAGCGCTTCTCAGGTTGCGCTGCTCCAGCGTTTGCTCGATGAGCTCAATGAACTCTTCGGACAGGCGGAGCTGCTTGGCCTCTTCATATACTTCTAGCAAATGCTCGTCGTTAAGCGGCTGCAGCAGCATCGTTTTGTCAGGCATAGGCGGCAGGTCAAAGGTGACGCTGCTCTTATCGACCGGCAATTCTTTCCGGAAGGAAGCTGATCTTCTGCGGGGACGGAGCAGTCTGAAGAGATGAACGACAGACAGGATCGGATTGTACAGTCTCGGCATAAAACAGCTCAATTCCTTTCAAAATCGGGAAGGTTATCCCGTGACATTATAAGTACTATACTACCATGATATGGATGGAAGGTAAGGGGTAATTCAAACGGTTGAATTTCTCTTGACAAATGCGGGGGGGTTATGATAATGAAAGAGCGCCGCTTCCTTGGCTAGGAAGCGGCGCTCTTTATTGAAGGCAATGAAGCCGGACGGCTTCTATATGAAATCATTTGCTGCGCTGCCGGAGCAGAGAACACAATTACAGCTTTTCGATGACTTTGTCTACCAAACCGTATGCGGTTGCTTCTTCCGCGCTCATGAAATAGTCGCGGTCGGTATCCTTTTCGATCCGGCTGAGCGGCTGTCCGGTACGTTCGGACAAAATGCCGTTCAGTTTGTCGCGCATTTTCAAAATGCGGCGGGCTCTGATCTCGATGTCGGTTGCTTGACCTTCCGCACCGCCGAGCGGCTGATGAATCATCACTTCGCTGTTTGGCAGCGCGTAACGCTTGCCTTTCGCCCCTGCGGCGAGAAGGAAGGCGCCCATAGAAGCCGCCATGCCGACGCAGATGGTGGATACGTCCGGTTTAATGAACTGCATCGTGTCGAAGATGGCCATGCCTGCCGTAATGGAGCCGCCAGGACTGTTAATATAAATGGAAATGTCCTTCTCGGGATCGTCGGCAGCCAGGAACAGCAGCTGAGCAATAATCGAGTTGGCGACGACATCGTTCACTCCGGTTCCGAGGAAAATAATCCGGTCTTTAAGCAGCCGGGAGTAAATATCATAGGCACGTTCACCCCGGTTGTTCTGTTCGATAACCATAGGTACAAAATTCATGTCCAAGTGAGTCCCTCCTTCAAACATTCATAAGTTCTAAACCGCTTATTAATCATACCCCATTGCCAATCAAAAGTCAAAGATAGTCAAACATCCGGTTTTCGTTCTCTTTTCCGGCTGATGAACGACCAAGTCCGGCGGTTCCAAATGCCTGCGGAAGCAGCGCCTTCCGTTGCAGCCGCGCTTGCGGGTAAAGAGCGAAGCAAATGCCCGTTAGAGGCGGCGCTCCCCCATATGGACGCAAAAAAAGCCGGCTGGGCAGCCGGCTGTTGATGTAGATGTTATATGAAAATCATAATTGAAAATAATGGCGCGCCCGCGAGGGATCGAACCTCGATCTCAGGCTCCGGAGGCCTACGTCATATCCATTGGACCACGGGCGCATGAAAAGCGTAACGAAATATATCTTATAACAATTGAGCGCGAAAAGCAAGAGACGATGCTAAAATAATTTTTCTTCTTTTTGGCATCCTAAACAACTGGCGAAAGCAACTCCGATTCGCTTTGGGCAACTGTGCATGCAAAGCGGCCGCAGGGCTGAACGTCCTGAAGATCCGGTAAATGGAAAGCGGAAACTAGGTCCTACGTACGACTTGAAACCGGTTTCATTCGGGCTTCTCACATTTTATTGTAAAAAGTGTTTGAAAAAAGAAGATTGGGGTAAAACCTTACTTGCGATGTTGTTTCCTTTGAGATACAATAGACGTGGGACTTAAATTGAATGGCCGGGACGTAAAGTGTCCAGTTAACTCAAAGCGGCATGCGGCCCATCGAATTGGCACCCATGTACGCACGGTCATTTGGAGTGAATATGGAAAGATGCGCGACATCATCGAACTGCAAAGGCAGCTAGTGCCGGATGTGCTGGATGTGATGAAGACGCGGTATAAGATCCTTCATCAGGTGATGCTATCCGACCGGATCGGACGGCGTACGCTGGCGGCATCGCTCTCGATGACGGAGCGGGTGCTCCGGGCCGAGACCGACTATTTAAAGAGCCAAGGCTTTCTGAGCATGAACGTTTCGGGCATGAGCCTCAGCGAAAGCGGACGGCGCCTGCTTGAAGAGCTGGAGCCGGTGTTCCACCATTTGTTCGGTCTGTCGGAGCTTGAAGAAAAGATTCGCCGGCGTTACGGATTGCAGAAAGTGATGATCGTTCCGGGTGATTCCGATTCTTCTCCCCGCACGAAGCGCGAGCTGGGAAGAATGGGCGCGAGCGCTCTGCTGCAGGCGATGGGAACGGACGACGTCGTTGCCGTAACAGGCGGAACGACGCTGGCGGAAGTCGCCTCTGCGATGTCAAGTCCGGTGCCGCTCAAAGGGAACTTGTTTGTGCCGGCAAGAGGGGGTCTCGGGGAGAGCCTGGATTATCAAGCCAGCACGATTGCTTCCACGATGGCGAAACGGACAGGCGCCCAGTACCGGATGCTGCATGTGCCGGATCACTTGAGCCGAGAAGCATATGAGAGCCTGATGCAGGAGCCGAATGTGAAAGAAATTGTCGAGGTTGTCCGCAGCGCCCGAATCGTGCTGCACGGCATCGGGGATGCGATGACGATGGCGCGCCGCCGCAAAGTCGAAAGCAGCGTCGTCGGGGAGTTGCTTGAGGAAGGGGCTCTTGCGGAAGCGTTCGGTTATTATTTCGACCGTAACGGGGCGGTTGTTCACAAGATGCAGACGGCGGGACTGCGGCTCGAGGATATTATGCAGACCGAGATGGTGATCGCCATTGCAGGCGGACAAAGCAAGGGCGAAGCGATCGCTGCGGTCATGCGCTTCGGACATGACGACGTGCTCGTCACCGACGAGGCGGCAGCGCTGGAAATCGCGGCGATCTCGGAATAAGCGGGCTTCATTAAGGCGATAATGAAGCTGGCTGCAACTTGGGTCTTAACGGTTCTAGGCCGGCTTATGCCGCGCCGACGAAACGTTTTGAAATAAATAGTTTTGTATAATTCAAATTTAGGAGGCAGATCAACAATGGTTAAAGTAGGTATTAACGGTTTTGGACGTATCGGCCGCAACGTATTCCGTGCAGCTCTGAACAACCCGAATGTGCAAGTGGTAGCGGTAAACGACCTGACGGACACGAAAACGCTGGCACATCTGCTTAAATATGACACGACTCACGGCAAACTCGACGCTACCGTCGAAGCTCAAGAAGGCGCGCTGATCGTAAACGGCCGCGAAATCAAAGTTTTTGCAGAACGCAACCCGGAGAACCTGCCTTGGGGCGCAAACGGCGTTGAAATCGTCGTTGAGTCTACAGGTATCTTCACGGCGAAAGAAAAAGCCGAGCTTCACCTGAAAGGCGGCGCGAAAAAAGTTATCATCTCCGCACCGGCTACGAACGAAGACATCACGATCGTAATGGGCGTTAACGAAGACAAATACGATGCTGCTTCCCACACCGTTATCTCCAATGCATCTTGTACGACGAACTGTCTGGCTCCTTTTGCAAAAGTTATCAACGACAAATTCGGCATCGTTAAAGGCATGATGACGACGATCCACTCGTACACGAACGACCAATCCGTTCTTGACCTGCCTCACAAAGATCTGCGCCGCGCACGCGCTGCTGCAGAAAACATCATTCCTTCTTCGACGGGCGCAGCGAAAGCCGTTTCCCTCGTTCTGCCTGAGCTGAAAGGCAAACTGAACGGTATGGCAATGCGCGTTCCGACGAAAAACGTATCCGTAACCGACCTCGTTGCCGAACTGAAAGTAAACGTAACGGTTGACGAAGTGAACGCAGCTTTGAAAGAAGCCGCTAACGGACCGCTGAAAGGCATCCTGAACTTCTCCGAAGAGCCGCTCGTATCGAGCGACTACAACGGCGACCCGGCTTCCTCCACGATCGACGCCCTCTCCACGATGGTTGTCGAAGGCAACATGGTGAAAGTCGTTTCCTGGTACGACAACGAGTGGGGCTACTCCAACCGCGTTGTTGACCTTGCCGCTTACATCGCAAGCAAAGGTCTGTAAGAATCGAGTGCCGGCAATGGCCGGCGCAATAGCATAGCATGACACAGTTAAAGAGGAGAGGCTCATATACCGTCTCCTCTTTAACTCCTTTTTGACCAAATTATGCTGCGTTTGCGGTCTTGTTTAAGAGCTTGAAGCTTCGTAACTCTTAAACAATATCGCAACCGTGAGGAGAGCGAGGCAGATCATGAACAAGAAAAGTGTGCGTGACGTAGAAGTAGCCGGCAAACGCGTATTCGTGCGCGTCGATTTCAACGTGCCGCTGGAAAATGGCAGCATTACCGACGATACCCGTATCCGCGAGACGCTTCCGACCATCAAGTATCTGATCGATAACGGCGCGAAAGTCATTCTCGCCAGCCATCTCGGACGTCCGAAAGGTGAGGTTGTCGAGGAGCTGCGCCTGACTCCGGTAGCGGCGCGCCTGTCCGAGCTGCTCGGCAAGCAAGTCGCGAAAGCCGACGCCGCAGTTGGCGACGAAGTCAAAGCGCAGGCTGAAGCGCTGCAAAACGGCGACGTGCTGCTGCTTGAGAATGTCCGTTTCTACCCGGGCGAAGAAAGCAACGATGCCGAGCTTGCCAAATCGTTCGCTTCGCTGGCCGATCTGTACGTCAACGACGCTTTCGGCGCTGCGCACCGCGCGCACGCTTCGACCGAAGGGATCGCCCACTACCTGCCGGCCGTATCCGGCCTGTTGATGGAGAAAGAGCTGGACGTGCTCGGCAAAGCGCTGAACAACCCGGAACGTCCGTTCACCGCCATCGTCGGCGGCTCCAAAGTAAAAGACAAAATCGACGTCATCAACAAAATGATCGAAATCGCCGACAACATCCTGATCGGCGGAGGTCTTTCCTATACGTTCTACAAAGCGCAGGGCTATGAAATCGGCCAATCGCTCGTCGACAATTCCAAGCTTGATCTTGCGCTGGAATTTATCGAGAAAGCGAAGAAGCTCGGCAAAAACTTCCTGATCCCGGTTGACGTTGTTATCTCCGACGACTTCAGCGCCAGCGCCAACACGAAAATCGTTGATGTTGACGGCATTCCGGCCGACTGGGAAGGCATCGATATCGGACCGAAAACGCGCGAGCTGTACGCCAACGTCATCAAGGATTCCAAGCTGGTCGTTTGGAACGGACCGATGGGCGTATTTGAAATCGAACCGTTCTCGCACGGTACCCGCGCGGTCGCGCAAGCTTGTGCGGAAACGTCCGCTTACACCGTTATCGGCGGCGGCGACTCCGCTGCAGCGGCTGAGAAATTCGGACTCGCGGACAAAATGAATCACATTTCTACCGGCGGCGGCGCGTCGCTTGAATTTATGGAAGGCAAAGCGCTCCCGGGCGTCGTTGCTCTGAACGATAAATAATGAATTCCCAGGGCCCTTGGCGAAGGCGGACAGATCGTGCATCTTGCCGCTTTCGCTTACACGGTCGCGGGATGAGGAGGAACCATGAGAAAACCGATTATCGCAGGGAACTGGAAAATGTTCAAAACGGTCTCCGAAGCCGTATCGTTCTTCTCCGAAGTGAAAGGTGCTGCGGAGGTTGACGGCGTAGAGAGCGTTATTTGCGCGCCTTACACGACGCTGCCGGCGCTTGTGGAAGCGGCCAAAGGCACGAGCATCGCGATCGGCGCCCAGAACCTTCACTTCGAAGACAACGGCGCGTTCACAGGCGAAATTTCCGGCGTTATGCTGAGCGATCTTGGCGTGAAGTATGTCATCGTCGGCCACTCCGAGCGCCGCGCTTATTTTGCGGAAACCGACGAAATCGTCGGAAAGAAAGTCCATGCGGCATTCAAGCACGGCCTGACGCCGATCCTTTGCGTCGGCGAGAAGCTGGAAGAGCGCGAAGCGGGCGAAACGAAGAACGTATGCAAGGTGCAGACCGAAGCGGCGTTCCAAGGGCTGTCCGCCGAGCAGGCTGCCCAGGTTGTCATCGCGTATGAGCCGATCTGGGCGATCGGAACGGGCAAATCTTCCACATCCGAAGATGCGGAAGACGTGATCGCCTACATCCGCGAAGTTGTTAAAGGTTTGTACGATGCTTCGGTGGCCGATGCGGTCCGCATTCAATACGGCGGCAGCGTGAAGCCGAACAACGTGCGCGAATATTTGAGCCAAAGCAACATCGACGGCGCGCTTGTAGGAGGAGCGAGCCTCGAGCCGGCGTCCTACATTTCGTTGGTCGAGGGGGCAAAGTAAGATGACGGCACCTAAACCGGTTGCTCTGATCATAATGGACGGTTTCGGTCTGCGCAAAGACGTGGTGGGCAACGCGGTTGCCCAAGCGAATAAGCCGAATTACGACCGTTATCTGGCACAATATCCGAATACGACGCTTACCGCCTGCGGTGAAGCGGTCGGACTCCCGGAAGGGCAAATGGGCAACTCCGAAGTCGGCCATCTGAACATCGGCGCCGGCCGGATCGTGTACCAGGACCTGACCCGGATTACGAAATCGATTCGCGAAGGCGATTTTTTCGACAATGAAACGCTGCTTGGCGCCGTCCGTCACGCGAAGGTAAACGGCAAGAAGCTTCACTTGTACGGTCTGCTGTCCGACGGGGGCGTTCACAGCCATATCGGGCATCTGTTCGCGCTGCTGGAGCTGGCGAAGAAGGAAGAGCTGAGCGACGTTTATATTCACGCATTCCTCGACGGCCGCGACGTTGCGCCCGACAGCGCAGTCGGCTACCTGGAGCAGCTGCTGGCGAAGATCGAAGAAGTCGGCGTCGGCCAAATCGCGACCGTTCAAGGCCGCTACTATGCGATGGACCGCGACAAGCGCTGGGAGCGCGTCGAGAAATCGTACCGGGCTATGGTGTACGGCGAAGGACCGCAGTATACCGACCCGATTCTGGCTGTGAAGGAATCGTACGAGAAGTCGGTCATGGACGAATTCGTTATGCCGACGGTCATCGTGGGCGCTGACGGCAAGCCGGTATCGCTGGTGGAATCGGAAGACGCGGTTATTTTCTTCAACTTCCGTCCCGACCGTGCGATCCAGCTGTCGCAGGTGTTCACGAACGAGGACTTCCGCGGCTTCGACCGCGGACCGAAAGTTCCGAAAAATCTCTATTTTGTCTGCCTGACGCTGTTCAGCGAGACGGTAGGCGGATTTGTCGCTTACTCGCCGAAGAACCTCGACAACACGCTCGGCGAGGTGCTCGTGCAGAACGGCAAAAAGCAGCTGCGCATCGCCGAGACGGAGAAATACCCGCACGTGACGTTTTTCTTCAGCGGCGGCCGCGATAAGGAGCTTCCGGGCGAAACGCGCGTACTGATCAACTCGCCGAAGGTTGCCACGTACGACCTGAAGCCGGAAATGAGCGCTTACGAGGTTGCGGAGGCTGCCGTGCGCGAGATCGAATCCGATAAGCATGACGCCATCATTCTCAACTTCGCGAACCCTGATATGGTCGGCCACTCCGGCATGCTGGAGCCGACGATCAAAGCGGTGGAAGCGACCGACGAATGCGTGGGCAAAGTCGTGGAAGCGGTGCTGGCCAAAGGCGGCGTCTGCCTCATTACGGCCGACCACGGCAACGCGGATATGGTATTCGACGAGCAGGGCCGTCCGCATACGGCGCATACGACGAACCCGGTTCCGTTCATCGTGACGAAAGAAGGCTTGACGCTGCGCGAAGGCGGCATTCTGGCCGACATCGCACCGACCATTCTCGACCTGATGGGCCTTGCGAAGCCGGCTGAGATGACGGGGACTTCGATCATCAAGCGGTAAGATGAGCTGAGAAATGTGGCCGCTGCGCGAAGTAGTGAAAAAGATGCCGCTGCGCGGCTGGTTTGGGTCTCATGTTAAGGAAGCGTGAATGGCTCGTCCCGGGCTCCGGGATTTGCTATACTGATGAAGAAACAAGAATGAACGACTAAATATAACTGACAGGAGTGTTTGAGAATTATGTCTATTATTGTTGACGTTTACGCACGCGAAGTACTTGACTCCCGCGGTAACCCGACTGTTGAGGTGGAAGTAACGCTGGAATCCGGCGGCAAAGGCCGTGCAATCGTTCCTTCCGGCGCATCGACCGGCGCTTACGAAGCCGTTGAGCTTCGCGACGGCGACAAAAGCCGTTACCTCGGCAAAGGCGTTCTGAAAGCAGTTGACAACGTCAACACGCTGATCGCACCGGAAATTATCGGCCTGGACGCGCTGGATCAAGTGCTGATCGACCGCAAAATGATCGAAATCGACGGAACGCCGAACAAAGGCAAGCTGGGCGCAAACGCGATTTTGGCTGTATCGATGGCGGTTGCCCGCGCTGCTGCAGACGCGCTGGACGTATCCCTTTACACATACCTGGGCGGCTTCAACGCCAAAACGCTGCCGGTTCCGATGATGAACATCGTCAATGGCGGCGAGCATGCCGACAACAACATCGACGTGCAGGAGTTCATGGTTCTGCCGGTTGGCGCAGAAAGCTTCAAAGAAGCGCTCCGCATCGGCGCTGAAATTTTCCACAACCTGAAATCCGTTCTGAAGGACAAAGGCCTGAACACCGCTGTCGGCGACGAAGGCGGATTTGCTCCGAACCTGTCCTCCAACGAAGAAGCGATCACGACGATCATCTCCGCTATCGAGCGTGCAGGCTTCAAGCCGGGCGTTGACGTATTCCTCGGCATGGACGTTGCGTCCACCGAGTTCTACAAAGACGGCAAATATACGCTTGCAGGCGAAGGCAAATCGTTCACGTCCGCTGAATTCGTTGACCTGCTCGCTTCCTGGGTAGAAAAATACCCGATCATCACGATCGAAGACGGCTGCTCCGAAGACGACTGGGAAGGTTGGAAGCTGCTGACCGACCGTCTGGGCGGTAAAGTTCAGCTCGTAGGCGACGACCTGTTCGTAACGAACACCGAGCGTCTGTCCGACGGTATCGAGAAAGGCGTAGGCAACTCGATCCTCGTTAAAGTTAACCAAATCGGTTCGCTCACCGAAACGTTCGACGCGATCGAAATGGCGAAACGCGCCGGCTACACGGCTGTTATCTCCCACCGTTCCGGCGAGAGCGAAGACAGCACGATTGCCGACATCGCCGTTGCAACGAACGCCGGCCAAATCAAAACCGGTGCTCCGTCCCGTACCGACCGCGTTGCGAAATACAACCAGCTGCTCCGCATCGAAGACCAGCTCGGTTCGACGGCTCAATATGCCGGCAAATCGGCGTTCTACAACCTCAAAAATTTCAAGTAAGCAGCGTCTGCGCGCTATAGGCGCAGCCTGCCGAATCGGTAAAACCGGCGTTCCCTTGTCAGGGGGGCGCCGGTTTTTTGCGTGCAAGTTACCATTATGGGTCAGCCAAAGCTCTGACACAACTCAGCTGAAGCGCTGACAAACAATGACAACATACTGCCAAAATTACAAACAAACGGCGCAAAAATCGGCATAGGCACTTTATTTTTTACAGCGTTATACTAAGAAGGCAATGCAACTGTATGTATACATACCCGATAACGGGTAGATGATGCCATGCACGATGCAGGCGACAAAAACGAACAGGTGGTGTTTCATTTGGCTAAACCTCAAGTGGGCATACAATTGTACACGCTCCGCGATCAAACGGAAAAAGATTTCCTCGGTACAATCCGCAACTTGGCGGAGATGGGATATTCGCTCGTCGAGTTCGCCGGTTATTTTGACACGAGCTCCAAGGTGCTGAAGCAGACGCTGGAAGATTGCGGTTTGAAAGCGCCTTCGGCTCATGTCGGACTTAATTTCGACGAACCGGATAAACTCGAATCGGATTTGAAGCGGCAGATCGAATACGCTCTGGAAATCGGGCTGGAATACATCATTACGCCTTGGGCGCCGCTGCCGGAAGCGCCTGCGCTGGAAGACGTGCAGAAGCTGGCATCGATTTTGGAAAGCAGCGGGAAGCTGGTTACGGAATCGGGCTTGAAATACGGCTATCATAATCATGATTTCGAATTTAAGCTTGTGGATGGAAAGCCGGTCATCGACCACCTGCTGGAGCTCGTTCCGGCGGAGCTGATGATCGCCGAATTTGACCTCGGCTGGGTTCACATGGGCGGACAGCGCCCGGTCGACTATGTGAAGCGTTACGCGGGCCGCGTTCCGCTCGCGCACTGCAAAGATTTCGGCAACGGCCGCCGCGATACGGAAGTCGGCAGCGGAGTCGTCGATTTCAAGAGCGTGTTTGAAGTCGCCGAAGAGGCGGGCATCCAATATTTTATTGTGGAGCAGGAAGAGTTTCAGTCGTCCTCGCTGGAGAGCGCGAAACAAAGTCTGGCTTACTTGCGCAGCCAAGGGTATTAGGTGATAAAGAAGGTTGGTCCGGCTTCGGGCCAGCCTTTTTTCCGCTATTGTGTTCGCCATAGGCGTATGATACAATAATATTGCTGTTTCCAGCTCTCTTGCTGTTTTACGGCGGTTTTGCTGATGCAAAACTTCTTCGCTCGCAAGAATGAATGGTTTTGCATACGCAAAACTTTAGAGGACGGATTGAGCCGGCTTAAGCCGGATGGAATGCCCGAATAATTACAATGCTGGTTTTGCCGGACTTCGGTAAAACTTTAGGAGGATGCATCGATGGTTGTCGCATTTAAGATTTTGCTCGTTATTTTTTCAATCGGACTGATTGCGGTCGTTCTGCTGCAAAAAGGCAAAAGCGCGGGGCTGGCCGGAGCGATCTCCGGAGGCGCGGAGCATTTGTTCGGCAAGCAGAAAGCACGCGGTCTGGACTTGTTCCTGCAGCGTTTGACGATCGGGCTGGCAGTCGGATTTTTCGTGCTGGCGCTTGTGGTGGCATATCTGGTAAAAGGTTAATTCGTTATAGGTGCGCGAAAGCGGGGGCTGGCCCCCGCTTTTTATTTTAGCCTCATAAGGTGGAAAATGTTTCTTGCGCCGCTTCATACGCCGGCTTTTACGAACGGATTTTGCATTGCGGCGATTGGATGGATAGAAATTCGTGTATACTACATGGTAGATGAGAGCCGTTTGCCGTAAGGCCCGGAAGGAAAGCTGCAAATCAGCTGAAAGGGCGCGGCAGAAGCGGCGCAAGAGGTGAGAGGGATCATGATAACAGAGCAAAATTTGCTTGATTTTATGCGGGAAACCGCTTATAAACCGATGACGTACCAGGAGCTGGAGCAGCATTTTACGTTTGAGGACGCTTCGGAATTCAAGACGTTTCTGCAGATGCTGAACCAGCTGGAGGAAGAGGGAAAAATTTTGCGCTCCCGCACGGAGCGCTACGGGGTGCCGGAGCGGATGAATCTGCTGCGCGGCCGCATTCAGGCACATGCGAAAGGGTTCGCCTTTTTGCTGCCGGATGAGAAGGACCACCCCGACGTCTATATCCATGCCAACGATTTGAAAAGCGCGATGAACGGCGATACGGTGCTCGTGCGCGTCACGTCGCAAAGCGAAGGCGGCGGCCGGATGGAGGGCGAAGTGGTGCGCGTCGTCCAGCGTGCCGTCACGCAGGTGGTGGGCACGTTCGAGAACCATGAAGCGTTCGGTTTTGTGATGCCGGATGACAAACGGATCAACCGCGATCTTTTTATCCCGAAGGAAGGATTTATGGGGGCGGTGACGGGGCAGAAGGTTGTCGCCCGCATCGTTGCATACCCGGAAGGCCGTTCAGCCGCGCAGGGCGAAATCATTGAAATTATCGGTCATAAGGATGACCCGGGCGTCGATATTTTGTCCATTATCCGCAAGCATCAGCTGCCGGAAGGATTTCCGGATGACGTGATGGCCGAGGCGGAGGCGGCGCCGGATTCCATTTCCGAAGAGGAAATCGTGCAGCAGGGACGGCGCGATCTGCGCGGCAAGACGATCGTCACAATCGACGGCGAAGATGCGAAGGACCTTGACGACGCGGTTAACGTGGAGCGTCTGGAGAACGGCAACTATTTGCTCGGCGTCCACATCGCCGATGTCGGTTATTACGTGCGCGAAAATTCGGCTCTCGATCAAGAGGCGTTCCGGCGCGGAACGAGCGTTTACCTCGTAGACCGCGTCATTCCGATGCTGCCGCACCGGCTGTCCAACGGCATCTGCTCGCTCAATCCGCAGGTGGACCGGCTGACGCTGTCGTGCGAAATGGAGTTTGACCCGAATACGCTGAAGCGCGTCCGGCATGACGTGTTTACGAGCGTTATTAAGACGGCGGAGCGGATGACGTACGCCAATGTGCGCAAAATATTGGAGGAGGACGAGCCGGAAGCGCCAGTATCCTCCGAAAGTGCCGCCCCGGTCGGTGAAGAGGGGGCAGGCTCCCGCGCAGCGGGTGTGAAGCTTCGTACGAGCGAAGAGGACCTTGATAATCTGATCGCCTGGGACGAACAGTGGCAGAGCGGCTATGACCCGGAAGCGGAGCGCGAGCGTGAGCTGGAGAAGCAGCGGCAGCGCCAGGAAAGACGGGAAGAGAAAGCGCGCCTGCTCGAGCGTTACGCCACGCTCGTTCCGACGTTCAAGCTGATGGAAGAGCTGGCGATGAAGCTGCGGCGTAACCGGATGAAACGCGGCGCGATCGATTTTGACTTCCAGGAATCCAAAATCGTCGTCGACGAGCAGGGCAAAGCGGTCGGGATCGTGAAGCGCGAGCGCTCGATCGCCGAGCAGATTATTGAGGAGTTCATGCTGGCGGCGAACGAAACGGTGGCGGAGCATTTTCACTGGCTAAGGGTTCCGTTCCTGTACCGGATTCACGAAAACCCGGATTCCGAGAAGCTGCTTCATTTCCTGCAGTTTGCGGCCAACTTCGGCTATGTCGTGAAAGGGAAAGGCAACTCCGTCCATCCGCGCGCGCTGCAGACGCTGCTGGAGGAAATTCGCGGCACGAAGGAAGAGACGGTTATTTCGACGATGATGCTGCGGTCGATGAAGCAGGCGAAATACGATGCGGAAAGCCTGGGCCACTTCGGGCTGGCTGCGGAGTTTTACAGCCACTTTACGTCACCGATCCGCCGTTATCCCGACCTTGTGATCCACCGCGTCATCCGCGAGGTGCTTGAGGGCGGCGGGGCGCTGTCGGAACGGCGGCAGGAAGCGCTGCAGGCGCGGATGCCGGACATCGCGCAGCACTCCTCGGAGCGCGAGCGGGTGGCGGTGGACGCCGAGCGCGATACGGAGCAGCTTAAGAAGTGCGAGTACATGCTGGATAAGGTCGGCGAGGAATTCAGCGGCATGATCAGCAGCGTCACCAGCTTCGGCATCTTCGTGGAGCTGGAAAATACGGTCGAAGGCTTG
The DNA here is from genome assembly GCF_000961095.1 of Paenibacillus beijingensis. Classification (NCBI taxonomy): domain Bacteria; kingdom Bacillati; phylum Bacillota; class Bacilli; order Caryophanales; family Paenibacillaceae; genus Paenibacillus; species Paenibacillus beijingensis. The sequence continues at coordinate 2,485,338 of NZ_CP011058.1, forward strand.
ATCCGCTTAAGCGATCTGAACGACGACTATTACCATTTCAGCGAGCAGCATATGGTGCTGATCGGCGAGCGGACGTCGAAGGTGTACCGGATCGGCGACGAGGTAAAAATCCGCGTCGCGCGGGTGAACATGGACGACCATACGATCGATTTCGAGATGGTCGATACGAAGCCGCGCAGCGGCTACAAGGGCGTCGCGGACGCCGGCTTCGGCGGCGCGCGCAGCAAGAGCGGGCGCGGCGGCTACGGCCGCGCCGGACGCGAAGGCGCCGGGCGCAGCGGCGCCGGCGCAGCGGTGGGCCGCCGCGGCGCAGCCGGCGGCCGCGCTGCGGGAGCTCCCGCTGGCGCAGGCGGGCGCGGCGCGAAGCGCAAGGGCGGCGCCGCCGGAAGCGCGGCGGCGCAGCCGCAGCGCGAGGGCCGCGGGCCCGGCCGCGCGGGCGCAGGCGGGCGCGGCGGCAACGACCAGCGCGGCGGGCAAACCGCCGGCGGCGAAGCGAAGGGCCGGCGCGGCGAAGGCGTGCGCACGGACATGTGGGGACTGCCCGTCCGCCAAAGCCGCAGCGGCGGCGGTTCGTGGAGCAGCGCCGATGAGGGCCACGAGGGCGGAAATGCGGGAGGAGAAGGGCCGAACCGTGAAAATCCGTGGTATTCCGTCCCGGCCCGAAGCGCGCGCAAAAAAACGTCCGACTCCGGCATTTTCAACGGCGAAGGCGGCTCCAGGCGCGGTGGTGGTGGCGGCAAAAAGAAAAAAGGCGGCAATTCAACCGCCGCATTCGTCCGCAAGAAGCGGAAGTAACAGGGCTGGCCGCCCAATAAAGCAAAGGCTTTAAGCAAACGAACCGGTCACAAGGGGCTGTCCTTGACCGGTTCGTTTGCTTTTTGGACAACCTGCTGCTTCTTCTTAAGCAATTAATTATGGGCAAGGGAAAGCACCTGACTTCAGGCCTCGCCTGCGGTATGCCTTGAAAATAGGAAACGAAGGAATCCCCTGAATCCCTACATCCCGGAAGACCGAAAACTCGCAACCCCGCAACCCCGCAACCCCGCAACCCCGCAACCCCGCAACCCCGCAACCCCCCGGAACCCTGGTTATTGAATTTCTTACGGACCTGACAGACGCTATTTGTAGGAAATGAAACATTCTAAAAATGTAACGAAACCCAGGATCGCTATTCACTCAAAGAGACCGTATTTTGTCATTATATTTTCGGAATAAGGACTCTGGGGTTCGTTACTTCAGAGATATGCACATTTTACGGCTTATAACGACGCTGAGGTTCGTAAGCATTAGACGGATCTGCTTAAAAGAAGCTTAAAGGGTAACTATATTTCATGATATTCTATCCATATGAAATCAATTTTTATGGATCGGAGGAGAATGATGATGGGCGAAACGTATAACGAAGAGTGGGAACGGCGGGTATCGGAATTGTGGGACTCGTTCGATAATTACAGTGAGAAACAGTTTTTGGCCAAGATGGAGGAGCTTGCAGCTGAACTTCCAGCAGACAGCGCGGTGGCGGCGTTCGAACGTGCGTCATCGTTTGACTCGACCGGCCATTCCGACCTGGCGGTGCCGTTGTATCGGCAGGCACTTGAGCTGGGGCTTAATGAGGACCGCCGACGTCAGGCCGTAATCCAGCTGGCCAGCTCGCTAAGAAACATCGGCCAGGCATTAGAGAGCGTCGCGCTACTTACGGCTGAGCAAAATGCAGGTTCAGATGATCTGGATGACGCGGTGAGTGCTTTTCTCGCGCTTGCTCTCGTTGATACGGGGCGTGAACGCGAAGCGGTATCGCTCGCTTTGACGGCGTTATCTCGCCATTTGACCCGATATCAGCGGTCGCTGGCTAACTACGCCCAAGAGCTCATAGACGGCCCTTCCTCTTGAGCCGGCTTGTGAATCAATAAGCGGCGTTTCTGACCAAAAAGGTCGACTGCCGACATGCAACGCCACAGCATGCTGCTAGGAGTTGCATCTCTATCCGTTAAGCGGGCAGTCAATGAATAGATCTTAAAGAGACATTAATGGTTGACAGAATCTTTTTCACGTATCAGTATTTAAGTAGTGAAGTATTGTTGTGCGTTTAGCAATTATTCCTGAAAGAAAGCTGGATGAAAAGCATGACTGTCGCAAGACCGCTTCGTATTCTGATGACGTGCCTCATTTCGCTGGCCGGAGGCTTGCTGTTCACCTCGATTCATATACCGGTCCCGTGGCTGCTTGGGCCGATGATCGCCGTTTTGATCGCGTCCAGGTTTTTGAACGTCGCCAAGGTGCCGCTTTATTGGCCCTCGTATATCCGCAATGCGGGCATTATGATCGTCGGGTATTCGATCGGTCTTGCCTTCACCCGGCAGGCGCTCGTCCAGATCGTTCACCAGCTGCCATCCATGCTCCTGATGGCGCTGCTGCTGATGCTTCTGTGCGTCCTGATCGCCTATATCGCTTCCCGGTTATCGGGGATCGATTTTCCGACGATGATGACCGGCTGCGTGCCGGGCGGTCTCTCCCAGATGATTACGCTCGCCGAAGAGATAAGGGGCGTTAATATGACGGTCGTGACGTTTATGCAGGTGACGCGGCTGATGATGATCGTTATCATCGTGCCGCTGCTCGTATTCAGTCCGATGTTTGCAAGCAGTCCGCCCGGCTTGAGCGCGTCGGAAGCGCTGGAAACGATTCAGGCTAACGTGACGCCGCTTTTCCCGAACATTGTTCCGTTTGCCGTCGTTTGCATGCTTTTTACCTTCTTAGGTCATAAAATCAAGTTTCCGACCGTCTTCCTGCTCGGTCCGCTGCTCGGCACGGCGCTTTTGGGCCAGTCGGGCCTTCAGGGACCTGCCATGCCGTCCTTTGTGCTGAATGCCGCCCAGTTTATGGTCGGCAGCTATGTCGGTCTGCTGCTCAGGCCCGAGAAGCTGCAGCGCAAAACGCTCACGATCACGGTGGCGCTTGCCAGCAGCCTCGTGCTGCTTGTGGGCGCATACGGCTTAAGCGTGCTGCTGACCCGCATCCATGCGCTCACGCCGATCACCGGTTTTCTCAGCATGGCGCCCGGAGGGATGGACCAGATGGGCATTATTGCGCATGAAGTGAACGCCGATCTGTCGATTGTGTCCGCGTATCAGCTGTTCCGCACGTTCTTTATTTTTTTCCTGGTGCCGTCTCTGCTCCGAATGTTGTTCCGCTTCCTTGCCGGCCGGGCTGCAGCCGCTGCGCATCGAAGTTGAACCCTCGCCATCTGGGGATTGCTCTAAACGATTGCGTTCGCTGGACGCACAAAACGGTTAAAACAATTATATACAAGTCTCGGCAGCGAAAGCCGCTTGTTTCATACCGCCGGATTTGCTACAATAAAAACCTGGCCGTCATGGCTGCAAACCTCGTTAAACTGCCGAAGGAGTGATTGAGATGGGCAAGAAAAGCCAGTTTGACAAGCCGCTCGCCCAGAACAAAAAAGCTTCTCACGACTATTTTATCGAGGAAACGTACGAAGCGGGCATTGTTCTGATGGGAACGGAAATTAAGTCAATCCGGAGAGGAAAAGCGAACCTGAGCGATTCGTTCGCGACGATCCGGAACGGTGAGATGTTTCTGCACAACATGCACGTCAGCCCGTTCGAGCAGGGCAACCGCCATAACCCGACCGATCCGACGCGCGCGCGCAAGCTGCTGCTTCACAAGTCGCAGATCAACAAGCTGCTCGGGCAATCGAAGCAGGAAGGTTATTCGATCGTACCGCTTAAAGTATACGTGAAGAACGGCTATGCGAAAGTATTGATCGGGCTCGGCAAAGGGAAAAAGCAATACGACAAACGCGATACGGCGGCGAAACGCGACGCTCAGCGCGATATCCAGCGTGCTTTGCGCGAGAAGCAGAAGGTGGCGCGGTAACTGCGGCGGTCATCGCCATTTTTGCCAAAGCGGACTAATCGTACCAGCAATCGACAGCGCATTTTCGGCTCGAAAATGGTATACTGTTAGTACAGTCGTCGTTATGACAGCGGCTGACAGCAAGGTTTAAGCAGCGAGGTTTAAGCAGCGAGGTTCAACCAGCCTTGTTTCAAGGTAAGTTTTTTGCAACTGTGTTTGAATGACCCGGTTTTTTCCCGAACCGGCCGCCGCAAGGCAGGACGTTTCCCGATCAAGCGCGACATTCAGGCGCTACCTTTTAGACGGACAGTTCCGGCTTTATGATGTGATGCCGGAAGCCTTTTTATACAAAAGGATTGCTGTTTACGTCGCATACACGGGGGCGTTTATGGATTCGACGGGGGTAGTTCGAGCATGGGTTGCGGGTAGTGGGGACGCGTCCGCTTCATCAACGCTAAAGCCTATTAAATGGCAAACAACAACCAACCTACGCTGTAGCAGCTTAATAACCTGTTCGCGTGCTCTCGCTCTGTATCGCCCATGTACCGGGATGAGGGCCCAACTTTAGTGGGATACGCTGTCACATCTCCGCCTGGGGTGTGCTGAAGAAGACAATCAGGCTGACCTAGATCGAAGCCGGTTACGGGGCGTCGGCCTAGGTGACATCAAAACTGTGACTACACCCGTAGAAGCCTGTGTGCCGTTATCTTCGGACAGGGGTTCAACTCCCCTCGCCTCCACCATCATGAAAGCCGACCGCATGAGGTCGGCTTTTTTGCATATTGTTTTATGGCTAATTTATGCTGATACAATGATTTTGAATAACAGAAGCGAGTTCCCGAAAGTTATATTTATGATTAACCATATCTACCGTAAAATTCTCGGCTTTCTTTGTATCCATCTTAAAGTGCAAGCCATTGTAACGTAGAAATATGACAAGTGCTGTAAAAGCAGTGCGTTTATTTGCGTTATGAAAAGGATGATTTTGCCCCAATGATTCAAACAAGGCTGCAGCTTTCTCGAATATGGTCGGGTAAGCATCTTCTCCAAAAGCGGAGGATCGTGGTCGAAGCATTGCTGATTCAAGTAACCCAGGATCTTTAACTCCGATATGTTCACCTTGGCTATAGCGTTGAATCATAGCAACATTAATGGCTATGACTTCTTGTACGGATAAATAACGAGTTGATGTCATCTGTCTTTAAGGCCTTGTAATGTTTGATCGTATTCATTAATGACGTCCGACAAAGAATCCATAAAGTCCTTACTAATCCCACTAGGCAATGATACTTTCGTAGATTTCCTAATAATGATTTCTCCAGTGGACTGGTTTACTTCAATGCTGACTATATCTCCTTGATCTAGTCCAATTTGTTTTAAAGCATCAGTCATTGTTAATCCTAAACTGTTACCGAACTTTGTCACTTTTCGTTCCATATCAACCATCCTATTCATCATAAGTCCTCCTTTTCATTTTATTCAACTGTTATAACAATTATACATCTTCTGGTTTTGTATTCAATGAAAATAAGGATTGAACTTATCAGCAATGACTATTTACCGGCAGTGGCTTCTTTTGATAATGATTGCAATGAGGTTCCTTTTTACAAAGAAAACAAAGAAAACAAACAAATTAAACTCTGTTTTAGAAGAGCATACATCGGCCTAGGTGACATCAAAACTGTGACTACACCCGTAGAAGCCTGTGTGCCGTTATCTTCGGACAGGGGTTCAACTCCCCTCGCCTCCACCTTGAAAAACCCGACCGCATGAGGTCGGGTTTTTGCTATGTCTTTTTACCGATGCAGGATGCTCGCCAGACTATTCAATCCATTTTTGAATCCATTGTGCCGTTATTTCCGGGTGTGAAATGGGAAATTGATGCCCAAACGGCAACAAAGTTATGTGATCGCGCTCCAATAAATTCGGAATGGAATAATCACGATCTTGATCTCCCCAAAGTACGTGTAACTGATTCGGATCTAACCGGTCAAGATTCAATTGAAACGAATTTGGTTTAGAAAGAGCGGACATGACCTCGGCAGTTGATGCCCGAACCCGGGGAGAACGCAAATCCTCCATAACATAGTCTAAATAATGATCGGGGACTTCATGCTCGTTAATAAAACTCCCGGTTGACAACAGCTTTTTTTTGAACATGGATTTATTCATTAGCGATAAAAAGGCCTTTGTTAAGAAGGAAGATCGATAGGAGAAACGTGCCGGATGCAAGACGGGCTGCAATAAAATTAACTGTTGAATCCGCTCTTGTATTTTCTCCATTGCTTGTGAAGCGATCAAACCGCCAAAAGAATGTCCGACTAATATAACGGGTGATTGAAAGCTTAGAATGAAATCAACAACGGAATTTATGTATCCGTCAATCGTGTCAGGACTGTGGTGATAAGGAGACCGGCCAAACCCAGGCAGATCGACAAGCCAAATAGGAAAGGGCTGCAAGGAGTTTGCGAGTGGGATCAAGCAATCCGACCCGCTAAATGTACCGTGGAGAATAATGATCGGAATTCCGCGGCCTTCCCTTTCCAGTGCAGTTAAGTTTCCAACCCTACGGTAACTGAAATGATCGTAAGCAGCCCGCCCCCTATGAGACAAGCGATAGTCCAAGTCCGATATTACAAAAGGTAAGGTGGATTTTCGCAGCGATAAATTCAGATTATTTTTATTTGCGATATCTTCTTTAGACATCGTGGGGAATTCATTCTTTACGATAAATTCCATGGATTCGCTCGGTATTTTCATTAATTTTCCAAATCCCGATCGAAGCAAGCTTTTAATAGATTTAGAGGAACCGAGCCGGTGGGCGCTTTAACGCGGACTTCTTTTGCGATCATGGCAACCAGATCTTTCATGTTAGGGCTGCTGATCTTCTCGTCCAGTAAAAAATAAGATTTGCTCTCCGGCTGCTCCTCCTCGACTAAGGCAGAAACCAAAGAAGCTACATGATCCACGTGAACCATTGGAAGCCAATATTTTTTCCCCCCGGGGACCGAGGGCATTAAATGTCTTCTCACTGAATCCACCAAAATACTTAGACCCCCGAGCTGCTCGGTACTCCCCGTTAAGGAATCTCCTATTACGACCGCCGGGTTGACGACAGACAGAGGTATTCCTAGAGAATGCAGGGTATGGCGAATGTACATATCCGCTTTAAATTTCATTTTTTCGTAGGGCGGAGACTTTTCAAGAAGAACTTCAATCTTTTTATCCGAAAAATTGTGCTCGTTATAAGGGCTCATAAACCCGACAATGTGTATGAAATGCTTCAAGCCTTTTGTCTGTTGGATGGTTTGGGCAACCGCAGCGATTTCCTTGGAAGCTTGAAGAAATACTTGCTCCGCCGTTTGTTGATCCAGTTCGATATTCATGGGGCCTCCGGCATGAATGATGATATCTGCATCCAAAACTTGCTGCAGGCTATTACCGTCTAATCCCAAGTTCGGTTTGGCAAGATCGCCCAAAACGGGGATTATATTTTGATGTTCACAGGGCTCTAACTGTTTCATCAAATTGTGAAATTTGTTCATGGAACGCACAAGAACCATGATACGATGACGTTTATTGACAGCACTTACGATGTTTTTTCCGATAAAACCGGTTCCGCCAGTCAAGAAAATATTCATGATCAAAATCGCTCCTCCACTTTACTACTAACTAGTACTAATTTAGGGTAAAAAAATTACTTTAGCAAAAATGCTAAAGAAGTAAAGACGTCATTCAACAATTGAGGCTTGTTTGTGGCTTTGGCCAGGAAAAGTCCGCCTTCGATCGAAGAGATGATCAAGCTTGCTGTCTGTTTAACAGGCGTTTGTTCCGGTATTTGTTTTTTTTGAATGGCGTCGGCTAACAACTTTTCAAGTGAGTCGGTTTGATGCTCGAAGAAGAGCCTTACCTTCTTTTGAACTTCGATCGAGTCATTTGAAACTTGCGTATAGAAGGTAAGAAAAGGACATCCTCCAAGATAATCTTTCTGCATATTATCTGCTACAAAGATCTGCAAGAGACTTCCCAGTTTGTCGATCACGGATAAGTCCGCTCGGGAAAGGACGGAATCAATTTGTTCCTGGTAATGAAGGATGAACTGATCGATAATATGAAGCAACAGTTCCTCCTTGCTTTTGAAGTGGTAGTAAATGTTTGTTTTTGAAACTTTAGAATTGTCGACGACATCGTCCATACTTGTGAGCTGATAACCTTTTGTTAAAAATAAATGTGCGGCAGCTTGAAGTACGGTATCACGGTTTGATTTTCGATTTCTTTGTTTTTCCATATTAGTACTATACAGTACTAGTTTGTTGGCTGTCAAGTAAGGAGCGAAATCCCAACAGGTGACATCAAAACCGTGACTACACCCGTAGAAGCCTGTCTGCCGTTGTCTTCGGACGTCAATTGCGTCTTAATGGCGCTTTTGACGGTTCTTTCGTTTTTGAGTGAATTTTACAGGGCGGCATATGATTCTCCCGAACGAACTCGACATACGTAGATGTCCTTGACGTGGCATTTTCCATATAACTGATCCAATCCCTCCAGCTGTCCTATTGGCAGGAACACTCCCTATTAGGCGGTGTTCAGTTTTTGATGTAAACAATACTTGACATTATGAATAGAATTGATTACATTATGTACATCAAACTTAACTTAGGTAAAAAATGTAAAGGTGGTGTAGTGCATGACCTATCAAGAAAAGAAGAGCATCGTATCGTTGATCAGCGCAATCATCATTTTCGGATCTTATTGTGCGTACATGTACCCGCAGTATCCAAAGGGGGGCTGGAGTCGACGGAAACCTTTCGTTATTGGGGTTCCTTCGTTCTCATCTTGACTTTGGTTTCAATCGTCGCGCATATCATTATCAGCATTATTTTTAACATCGTCTTTAGGATAACGACCGGAGAAAAGGAACCGACATTTGCGGATGAACTGGATAAACTCATTGACTTGAAAGCGTTCCGAAACTCATTTTTTGTATTTATCCTCGGATTTCTTTTTGCCATGGGTTCGCTGGTCATCGATCAGCCGTCACAGGTGATGTTCGTGATCCTGATCGCTTCAGGATTCATTTCCGATGTGACCGGCTCCATAACGAAGCTTTATCATTACAGGAAAGGAGTCTAATATGGGCAAAAATCTTGTCGGCAATCACATCCGGAAATTACGCTTCAACCATAATGAGATGACCCAACAGCAATTGGCTGACAAGGTGGGCGTAACAAGACAAACCATTGTGGCCCTGGAAAAGGGGAACTACTCCCCGTCTCTGGAACTGGCTTTTCGCATTGCTCACGCCTTCAACTTATCTTTGGAGGAGGTATTCTTTTACGGGGATAATACAAAGGAGTAAGAACTGCGATTATCATTACTTGTACTGACTATGAATTTATGAAATGAGGGGGACAAAAAAATGAATTTTTCTACCAAAAAGAGCGCATTCATTGTGGGAGTACTGTTTATACTAGCTGCTGTCACGTCGATAATAGGCGGTTTTATTTTATACAAACCGATCCTTGGCCCCGATTACTTGATTAACGGTTCCGAACACGCCAACCAGGTGATACTGGGAGCGCTAATGGAGTTAATACTTGTCGTTTCAGCGGTTGGTACTGCAACAACAATGTTTCCAATTTTAAGAAAGTATAATGAAACTATGGCTCTTTGGCATGTTTGCTTTAGGTTTCTTGAAGCGATTATTATCACAATTGGTGTAATCAGCGTACTATCCCTAGTGACCTTAAGCCGGGAATTTGTAGCAACAGGAGCCACGGATACCGCTTCTTTTCAAGCTTCAGGCACTTCATTGAAAGCACTGCATAACTGGACATTTTTACTTGGCCCCAATTTCATGCTGGGAATAAATACGATGATGTACAGTATCATATTTTATAAATCCAAACTCGTCCCCAGGTTTATACCCATCTTGGGTATAACAGGGTCAGTACTTATTTTTCTCTGTTCCTTGTTAGTAATGTTCGGTGTAATTGAACAAGTTTCTGTTTGGGGTGCTATTTTGGCGCTGCCAATATTCGCAAATGAAATGATCCTTGCAATATGGCTCATAATTAAAGGCTTCAACTTATCTGCATTCAATTACAACATATATCAGGAAGCTCCAAAGTCGGATTTCAACAAGTCCCTTTAGTTTTTCGATCGGCAATGCCGCTAGTAAAGGAGCATCCAATTTTTTTTCTTCAAAAGTACAAATCTTTGTTCCTGCCGGAATAGGATTGAAATAGGTACATTTTTGAGGAGGAGAATCATGTATTCAGCAGAAATCAGCCGTTCCAATCCGTCTTGTTTTCTGTTTATGATTGACCAGTCCGGATCGATGTCCGACCCTTTCGGAGCTAGCACAAAAGCCGAAAGTGTTGCGGATGCAATCAATCGTTTATTGCAAAATCTGATTATCAAGTGTGCGAAGTCGGAAGGGATACGCGACTATTATCACGTTGGTGTGATCGGCTATGGCGCCAGTGTTGGGCCGGCATTCGGCGGTGTATTAGCCGGTAAGGAATTAGTGCCGATTAGTGAAATAGCGGATCATCCGTCAAGACTGGAAAAACGTCTGAAGAAAATTCCTGACGGGGCAGGCGGAGTTGTCGATCAACTTGTAAAGTTTCCTGTCTGGCTTGATCCGGTCGCAAGCGGCGGAACTCCAATTTGCCAGGCGATGGATACAGCCCATACGATTTTGAGTCAATGGGTCAGCGAGTACGCGCATTGTTTCCCGCCGGTAGTCATTCATATAACGGACGGAGAATCCACCGATGGCGATCCGACTCCGGCAATGGAACAAATAAGAGCGCTAGCTACGGATGATGGAAATATATTACTGTTCAACCTGCATATATCAAGCAATCCGAATGCGGTTAATTTGAGTTTTCCTGAAACGTCGGATGAACTGCCTGACCGCTATTCGAGAATGCTCTACGAAAGCTCAAGTATCCTGACTCCATTTATGATTTGGGTGGCCAATCAGGAACATCAATTGAATCTTTCGGATCGGGCAAGGGGATTTGTATTAAATGCTGATCTAACCCTCGTGGTTCAGGCGCTTGATATCGGTACGCGTCCTGCCAATCTTAGGTAGGGGTGGCAAGTGGCTATGCAAATTGAAAGTGAATATTTTTCATTGCCAAAGGCTGGAAACCGCAAAGATGAATATGAAGATGCCTTCAACAGCAGCATTTTTGTCCATAAGGATACGGCGTATTATAAATTCGCCATAGCTGATGGGGCCAGCGAATCGTCGTTTGCTGACATATGGGCGGATTTGCTCGCAAGCGGTTATTGCAACGGCAAATTTGACAGTAAACATATCCATAAATTCATTTCTAAATTGTCGAAAGCCTGGAAGAGAAAATTGAACGCCGGAGACCTTCCCTGGTACGCGCAAGAGAAGCTGAACAGCGGGGCGTTTTCTACGTTAGCCGGAATCACTTTTCGTTTGACGGATGCCTCATCTGCAGCGTTTGATGCCGTCGCGATCGGTGACAGCTGTATATTTCAAATTCGGGGTGATAACATTATCGCCTTTTTTCCTTTGGGCTCCGTCGAGGATTTTCATCATCGGCCTGTACTCATATCGAGTAACGCAGCAAATAACATTCATCTCCAAGCGTTCGTTAAAAAATGGAGCGGTACCGCCCAAGCGGGAGACTCGTTTTGGTTAATGACCGATGCCCTGGCATGCTGGCTATTGACCCGTTACGAGGAAGACATAAGCGTAATCAAGAAAATATACGGGTTAGCCCGTGAACATGATTTTATCTATTTCGTGCAGGCGGAAAGGAAGTTAATGTGCCCGGGCGGCAGCTTTTATCTAAGAAATGATGACGTTACCTTAATTCGCGTAAATCTTGTTTAAGGGGATGTGAGGCGATGTTTTGGCCCACACCACAGGATTACAGGGAAGCGATCCAACATCCGCAAATTTGTTTCCAGGACCTGGAGCTTCAGTCCGGCCTCCCTGAATTGGATAAGCTTGGGCTGCCTCGCCCCATTTCGGGCGGTTATGCCAGTGTTTACAGAATAAAGTGCGGAAAGACGGAATGGGCGGTCAGGTGCTTTACCAATAACGTGAAGGATCAAAAGGTCCGTTACGATGCCATTAGCTTGCATTTAAGCTCCGTTAATCTCCCTTATATCGTCCCTTTTGAGTACCTCGCTGAAGGCATAAAAATTAACGGCACTTGGTTTCCTGTCGTAAAAATGCTGTGGGTTGAGGGAGAAACGCTGCTTCATTATATTCAAAGAAATTTGCATAACGCTGAAATGTTAAAAAGTCTGGCAGATAAATGGCTAAAAATGATTCATGAGCTGCACATGGTCAATATTGCGCATGGTGACCTGCAGCATGGCAACATATTGATTCACCGTGAAGAAATTATTCTGATCGATTATGACGGTATGTATGTACCCGGCTTAAACGGCATGCAAAGCAACGAGCTCGGTCATAGAAATTATCAGCACCCCGGAAGAAACGAAGAGCATTTTGGGCCGTACATCGATAACTTTTCAGCGTGGGTCATTTTGGTTTCAATATGGGCCGTTTGTGCGGATGCTTCAGTATGGAATTCGCTTGGCGCGGGGGAGGCTGAAGAAAGTCTCCTCTTTCGGCAGAAAGACTTTGTCTCGCCGGGCACATCGCGCGCTTTTGAATTTCTGGATCTTGTTACGGATGAAAAGTTGCGTTCTCTGGTAAACTCCTTTCGTGATGTCATGGCAATCGAAGTACCGAAGGTGCCTCGGCCCCCTAATCCCGAATCGCAGGTTGATGCCGTCCATCCGCAAACCGCATCGGTCTCTGCCGTCTTCGCAACGAAATTTATGACTTGTCTAAGAGCCTTCTCGGATTGGCAAGCGAATAAGAAGCGCTCAGCCGCTGTCCAATCGCAACCCGAAACATCGTATCCTGTTGGTTCGTCGTGGGTACTGGATTATCTCGCAACGGAAGCAGTACCTTGCAAGCCTCTGCGAACCTATGGGTTTGTGTTGGAAAGAACCGTTTCATTCGTGGGTCTAACCGCTATGGCATTGGCTGTAACGGTTATGTACGGAAATGCTCCGGTTACCGTTTTCGTATCCTGCACTGCGTTGGGTCTAGGGGCCCAGATGGCCTTTTTAAGCTGGTGTTATAGGAGGCTTCCCACGGTTAAGAAAAAAAGAACCGCATCTGGAAAAATAAAGGAACTGCAAGATGCAGCTTCCGAACTGACAAGCGAACTGAATAAAATCAACGATAGAAAGCAAAGGTTTAGGCAAATGGAGGAAAACAAGATCAATGATCTATTACGAAGGCAGAGGGAAGTATCGGAACGAGAAAAGAATGAAACGGAAGAGGTAGAGAAGGAACTCCGGATTCATGTAAGCGAAATCGCTCGTGAAAAACAAACCATAGATCAGGAGGAAAAAACGGAGCTTGCCGGCGCATTGGCCTCGTTCCAAAAAATTTGGCTGGAAGATCAATTAATGAAGCATAAGATCAGCAATGAAAAAATACCGGATGTTGACGATGACATCAAACGGCGTTTAAGATCGAGCGGAATTCGTACGCCGGCTGATTTTTTGGACATCAATATATTTCAGTCCTATGGCCGCAAAAAAATTGAAAAGGTATATATGATCTTAAAAAACGGGGGCTCGGTTCATGTAGGAATGAGTCCAACCCAAGCGAAAGCGCTAATCAAGTGGAAAAAAAAGATGGAGCGCAAGTATAGAACCAATCTCCCCCAATCCATTCATCGTAATGAACTCATGGTCATAAAAACAAAATTCAACGACAGGAAATCAATATTGAATAACGCAGAACAAACTTATAAAACCAGAGCACAGCACATGATAGCCAACATAAGGCAAACCTATCGTCCGGAGCATGATCTCTTAAAGAGGGAACAAGATACCGCCAGAATCAACCTGGATAACGAACTCACCCAATTCGATAAGGAGATCGCTGACATAAATCAGCACCTTGTAGGGAAACAATGGGAGCTTCATCATCTGAGCAAGCAGCTCCATTCTTTTAAGGACGTTAATTTCTTGAGATTCTTAAGGAAGGTATTCTTTTTCAAAATCTAAGAATTTATAAGTTTTTTCGCTTATACTTATACTTTCTTAGATTTCACCGCGAAACGTACTGCCGCCCAATAAGACGGCGTTAGCCGTTTCTGCTTGATTGAGGAGCATGACTAAAGCCAGCCGCAAGAGGCTGGCTTTTTACGACGCTAACGCTTCCTTCGTAATCTGCTCAATATCGATAGGAGATCTGGATCCTTCACTCACGATATCAGGTAAAATGTTTTGCAGAAAATAGTTAACGCAATGAAGCTTGATTCCTTTAATTTTGATAAGGGCACTTCGATACATCATGATGAACTCTTTTTCTGTATTCCCTCGCTGCAGCTCTGCAAAGGCCTCGTAGATCTGATCGAGTTTATCGGCAACTTCCAATATTTTTCCTTCCACGGAATCGTCTTTGCCTTCCCGCAGTTGTCTGCGAAAGATGTGCTGAAACTCTTCCGGAATATGCTCGTCAATGAAATGAGCGACCATTCCTTCTTCTACTTGTTGCAGCATGGCTCGAAGCTCCAGCGAATAGTGCTTCACAGGTGTTTTAATATCTCCGATAAAAATTTCACCGTAATCATGACTGCTCGTTATTTCGTACAGCTTTTTCCAATCTACAGCGACGCCATGACTTTCTTCAATATCCGCCAATGTTTTGGCATATTGAACGACCTTCCAGGAATGAGCGGATACACTATGCTCCTGAAATTTGAATTTACCCGGGCAGCGGATAATTCGCTCTAAATCGGTTAGCGATTGGAAATAAGTATGAATCCCCATATAGTGAATTCCTTTCATTGGATGAATGAATTGCGCGATGTTATATGCAAAGTATAGACTCCCTTTGTTAAGGGATAATTAACTCCAGCAGGAAGTTATTACATTACAAATATTCGAGTTTAATAGTTTTGGTGACATCAAAACGGTCACTAGCCATGGTTCACCTTCATTAAAATACAAAAGCCTTGACCAAAAATGGTCAAGACCCCATTTAGCGGACAATTAAGAAAAGCCCTACTTGACCATCTGGTATGTTGAATGGGTTTGTTTTTTTGCACTTACAAGGTCGCAAGCAGTTTGACGTTTCAATTGCCCTGCACCGTAATGGAACGGGAATTTTCTCCTATAACCAAAAAATCAAATTGCCGCATCCAATAATAGAGTGGTAATATTATGCAGTATAGCGCTATCAAATGGAACTTGAAAAGAACCTTCAAAGGAGAGCTGGTGTTGTGCGGAAATATGCCGCCTATACGGTAACAACACTGAAAAACACACAGGTTTACAAGTTTGATCTGCTGTTGCGCGTCATCAATTCATTCATTCTTGTTATCGCTTTTCGCGAAGTCTGGAAGGCGATCTACGCGAACGGAGATGGGCTTGCCGTATCGACGGGGGTCACTTCGCAAGAAATGCAGACCTATGCGATGCTGGCCGTCATCCTCTTTGCCATCATCCCTCCCTCCAACGCCTATGAAATCAGCGACAAAGTCAGGGACGGCTCGATCGTATTCGATATGCAGAAACCGTGGGACTTTCAGTTGATGTATCTTGCCAGAGCGGCGGGCTCTTTTCTTTTCGGTATTCTCTATATCATCATTCCTCAAATCATCGCCATCTTTTTGTTTTTTCACATTGACTATCCGACCGGACTGCAGGCTGTCGCTTTCGTGGTGAGCGTCCTGCTCGCTTTTCTGCTGTCCTTCCTGATCAATTTTATCGTCAACATGACCGCGATCCTGTTTACCGAAATATGGGGGATCGAAGTGTTCAAATCCGTCGTCACCGACATTTGCTCCGGCGCGATGGTCCCGCTCTGGTTTTTCCCGGCCGCAGTCGGCCGCGTCTTGGAGTGGCTCCCGTTTCAGGGGATTTTCAACATTCCGCTTTCCTTGTTCATCGGGAAAATAGCAGGCTCCGCCATCTGGGAGCAGATTGCCTTTCAAGCCGGCTGGTGCCTGATCTTGCTGCTGTTCAGCCGGCTGCTTCTCGCCTGGATCGAGCGCAGGCTGGTCATCTCGGGCGGTTAAACCTTTGTAAAGGCGGGGTCTTTGTTGATCGGCAAATATATCAAGTTGTATGTTGAAATTCAGTCGGCCAATTTGCGCTCGCGCATGGCGTATCCGTTAAATTTCGTCATCGGCGTGCTGAGTATTACGTTTCTCGGGTTGTCTTTCATCCTGGTTTCCTGGGTCATCACGCAAAAGGTTCCGATCATCAACGGCTGGGGTACCTACGAGCTTATCTTCATGACCTCTCTCTGGAGGACGACGCACGGCATCTTCGTCGCATTGTTCGTCCAAGTCTGGTGGCTGGACTCGCTGATCCGGGGTGGCGAATTCGACCGCTACCTCGTCAGGCCGCTCAACCCGATGTTCTCCTTCGCCACGCACAGTATCCAAATTTACGGCTTCGGCGATATGCTGGCGGGCATCATCGGACTTGCCATTTCGATGGGACACATTCCCGGCTGGACGCTCGGAAAAATCGCGTATTTGCTCGTCCTCGTGATTAGCGGCGCGGCGATCGAATGGTCGCTGCAGATGCTGATCGGCTGCATCGTGTTCTGGACGCTGCAGGGCGGGGCCATGCGCCATATTCTGGATCTGCTGCTGGCGCAGTTTACCCGCTTCCCGCTGTCCGTCTATAACGGCGGCTTGCAGGTTCTGCTGACGTTCATTTTACCGGTCGCATTTATCAGCTACTATCCTTCTTATTTCTTTTTCGGCGACCGGTCGAGCATCCCGTTTTCGCCCGTGTTGATGTACTTGACGCCGATAGTGGCGCTGCTTCTGGTCTTGATCACCTATTATGTCTGGAAAAAAGGGTTGGACGTCTATAAGGGAGCGGGTACATAAATGGATATTATCGTCGCGAAGAACCTGGTTCGGCAGTTTCATTCCAAACCTAAGCCGACAGGCTCATTCAAGCTGCTTAAAGCCATCTTCTCCTTTCAAAAGGAGACGAAGAACGTCGTCAACAATGTGACGTTTACCGTACGCAAAGGGGATATCGTCGGTTACATCGGTCCGAACGGGGCGGGAAAGTCGACGACGATCAAGATGCTTTCAGGCGTGCTTGTGCCGACCTCCGGAACCGTTCATGTCAACGGAATGGAGCCGCACAAGAACCGCAAGCAGCACGCCAGGCATATCGGCGTCGTGTTCGGACAGCGCACCCAGCTGTGGTGGGATCTGCCGCTCATCGAATCGTTCAAGCTGCTCGGTAAAATTTATGACGTTCCGAAAGAGCGCTTTGAGCGCAATCTGGAGATGTTCACCGACATTCTCGACATGTCGTCTTTTCTCAAGACGCCGGTCCGGCAATTAAGCCTGGGACAACGAATGCGCGGGGACATTGCCGCAGCCCTGCTGCATGAGCCGGAAATTTTGTTTCTTGACGAGCCGACGATCGGTCTTGATATTATGGCGAAGGAGAAAATCCAAACCTTTCTGCAGCAGATCAACAAAGAGAAAGAGATTACGATCATCTTAACGACTCACAACCTGGATGATATCGAAAAATTGTGCCGCAGAGTAATCTTCATCGACAAAGGAAAAGTGCTGTTCGACGGCGGCACGGAGGAACTGGCGGCGGAGTTCGAAGGCCATCGCTACCTCGTCGTTGATGCGCCGAATTGGGATGAAGCCGCCTGGAGCGGGCCGCCCGTCGAACGGAGGGAAAATAACCAGCTGTTCTTCCGGATCGAAGACGACAAGCAGGTCGCCCCGATGATCAAGCAGCTCACCGACCTGCTCGACATCCACAACCTGACCGTCCAGGAGCCGAAGATTGATGATGTAATCAAGCAATTGTATAAAAGAATCGAGCAATAACCGGAAAACCGGAATCCCTTTCTTGCCAAGGGGTTTGGGCCTTTTTTTGGACAGGGGCTCGAAACAGGCCGTTGATTCACAGAACCGGTAATGTTACGATAGCTAACATGACTGGAAAGATAGAGGAATCTATGGGACTGAATTGCGAATCAATAATAGGAGATAGAGATTAATTGGAGGTGAAGGAGGCCGGATGTCGGCATACTACTATCTAGCAAAAATGCGGGTGCTTGCGACATTAGCATACCGCTTTGAAGTATTCGTCTCGATCGGCACGAATGTAATGATGATGCTTGCAACGTTGTTTCTGTGGAAGACAGCGTTTCAAGGAGTTTCGTCCAGCATTTTAAATGAACAGCAAATGCTCGCGTTCACGCTCATCTCGGTCGTTTTGTCATCGATGTTCGTATGCAACGTAGCCAATAAAATCAACCAGCAAATCCGCGAAGGCGATATCGCTCTCGATCTCGTCAAGCCGGTCAGCCTGCTCATGTGCTATCTCGCCGAAGACATTGGCAGTTCCATCAGTTCGCTTGTGAACAAAGCATTGCCGATGTTTCTTATGCTTGCGGTGTTGTTTCGCGTACCGCTTCCAGTCAGTCCCGCTGCTGCGCTTCTGTTTCTGGCAAGCGTGCTGCTGAGCTACGCCATTCTGTGGCTGCTTAGCGCACTTGTCGGTTTGACCGCGTTTTGGGTTACGGAGCTTGGGCCGCTTGAAGTGGTTAAAGATGCGATCGTCCGTATTTTGTCCGGCAGCCTGATCCCGCTGTGGTATTTTCCGGGTTGGGTGCAGCATGTGCTCGCTTTCACACCGTTTCCGTATACATACCAGTCGCCGCTCGGCATTTATGTAGGGAAAATCGATTCGCTCGCCGCGCTGCAATCAATGGGGATACAGGCTGTATGGATCCTTATTTTGGGTTTGACCGTACATCGGGTATGGATCCGTGCCAAGCGTTCGACGATGGTACAGGGCGGTTAGTCATTGTTTGGAAGGGATGAAACCGGCATGTTCGAAATGGTTAGACATCACGCTGTCGTCGCAGCTTTTTCACTAAGAATGGCGATTCAGCGGCAGCTTGAATACCCGCTGTTTATGTGCAGTTGGTTCATCATGAATCCGATTCAATGGTTTTCCGGTATCTGGATATTGCAGATTATCTCGACGCAATTCGCATCGTTAAACGGGTGGGACTTTTCTGAGCTGACCTTCCTTTATGGACTCGGGCTGCTTACCCACGGACTGTTCGTCGCGCTGTTTATTCAAACGTGGCATATTGAGTCGCTCGTGCAGCGCGGCGGCTTCGACCGGATGCTGCTGCGGCCGATGAGTGTATTGTTTCAATTTCTCGTATCGAACTTCAACTTTATCGGGCTGACCGATCTGCTTCCCGGTGTTATCATTTTTGCGATTGGATGCTCGAAGGTGCATTTTGCGTGGACAGTGCCAAACGTGATCATGCTTCTCCTCGTACTAGCTGGAGGAACGTTAATTCGAGCTTCTCTATTTATGCTGATGGGCAGCGTCGCATTTTGGACGAACGCGTCGCGCTCACTGACCAATCTTACGATGATACTGCTGGATCGGACGACTGTATATCCGTTCACGATATATCCTCGTGCGTTCCAGATGCTGCTCACATTCGCGATTCCGATTGGCTTTATCAGCTTCTATCCGGCTGAGGAGTTTCTTGGTCAGCCTCAGTCGATTTCGCTGCCGTTCGGCCTCGCCGTGTGGACGCCGATTGTCGGCGTGTTGATGTTTGCGTTCGCGCAGATCGTGTTCCGCCTCGGATTGAAGCGTTATGAAAGTGCCGGCTCTTAAGACATGGGAGGAGACAAACGACGATGGCTCTAATCGAAGTGCGCGATTTGGTAAAGGAATATGTACTTACGACGAAAAAAACCGGGCTGCGCGGTTCGTTGCAAAGCTTGTTCTTTCCGGACAAACGCAGGGTGCACGGAGTGGACGGCATCAGCTTTGATATTGAGTCGGGTGAGATTGTCGGGTATATTGGCCCGAACGGGGCAGGGAAATCGACCACGATCAAAATGCTGACCGGCATCTTGCACCCGACGTCCGGCACGATCCGGATTAACGGCATTTCGCCGCAGAAGGATCGGAAAGCGGTCGTCTCGCAGCTCGGCGTCGTGTTCGGTCAACGGACACAATTATACTGGGATTTGCGGCTCGGAGAATCGTTTGAGTTATTGAAGCGGATTTACCGGATCGATGATGAGACGTTCCGGATGAATTTGAACACGATGGCCGATGTCCTCGGTATCGACAAGCTTGTCGATACACCGGTTCGCCAACTGTCGCTCGGACAGCGCATGAAGGGTGATCTGGCCGCTGCGGTTTTGCATTCACCGTCGATTCTATTCCTGGACGAACCAACCATCGGGCTTGATGTGGAATCGAAGCATGCGGTGCGCGATTTCATCCGCGAGATCAACCGTCAGCGCGGGACGACGGTCGTCCTGACCACGCACGATCTCGACGATGTAGAGCAGTTGTGTGAGCGGTTAATCGTCGTATCGGGCGGCAAAGTCGTCGAAGACGGCCCGCTGCGCACCATCGTTGGCAGGCTGGCTCCGTTTCGCGTTTTGGAGCTTCAGTTGGAGCGGGCCGCAGCGAATTTGCAGCATTCGAAGGCGGAGATTTTGCGTCAAGACGGGCTGCGAGTGTCGTACCGGTTCGACCGTAACCTCGTGACCGCGGCCGAGTTGATTGCCGATCTGTCACAGCGGTTGCCGATTCAAGATTTGAAAGTGAAGGAGCCGGACATCGAAGATGCGATCCGCGAATTGTATCGCGGAAACGTGGCGTATGGATGACATCATTAATCATTAAGTATGTTAATGTAAATCCACATCCCCACGAGGGTGTGGATTTTGCTATTTTTTCACCATTACATGAAAAAAAGACACCCGATAACCAGGTGCCTTTAGCATTACAGTAATTACCCTCTGCGAATTTGACCGCGAATTTCTCCGTCCGGATTCTGAATCGTGTGTACATTTACATAAGCGTTGCCTCTTCGAATCTCGCGGACTAGATCGGAGATCGTTCTTCCGCTCAATGGACCGACAAGATCCCGGCTGGTCAATACCCCGCGCACAACTCCCCTTCTGGTAGAGATGCCGAACTTGGAGGGACCGAATAAAAAAGCGACGATCGGGCCGTTTTGACCTGGACGTCCAAGATGAATATGGGCTTGAGTCATACGGGTAATATTGCGGACAACGAGCTGAAAACTCAGTCTAGTGCCGCTATCGTTCAGTTGAAAGACGGCATTTCCGGTTGCCACTGTCCGAACAGGGGGCACCTCATTGCGTCCCGATAAAATAGCCCTGAATGTTCTCATTTTATTTGCACTCCTTTAAATGTGGATAGGGTACAATATTCCACTACCTCATGAACGGAATGTGCAGTTACCCAAGGCTTGTTTATTTTGGGGTCAAATGGATGTATTCGAACAGGCGGGGAACCCTATGGTTTTGTTGTTTCGAAGAAAAAGCAGCAATCGCAGAGGTTCTCTGTGACGACTGCTTTTTCATAGATTCAGCATCAAAAGTCCGGGAAATTAATTTCCTTTACAACGTTAATTTGCTTTATAATTAAACATAAATGATATTAATTAATCTCATCATATTCAATAATTACATTTTATGAAAAGGGCGAACCGCATGGAAGAAAAGGACTGGCTGATCCTGAAAACCGTTTATCAGAAAAAGAATATTACAAAGGCTGCGGAACAGCTTTATATCTCTCAGCCTGCACTGACTTACCGAATCCAGCAGCTGGAGAAGGAATTCGGCGCCAAGATCGTTTCCCGGGGTAAAACCGGTGTGGAATTCACTCCTCAAGGCGAATGTCTGGTCAACTATGCCGAGCAAATGCTGCATGAGCTGAGAAAGACCAAGGAACGAATCTTGAACATGAACGATCAGGTCGTAGGCACGCTGCGGCTCGGCGTTTCCGGGAGCTATGCCCGGTACTACCTTCCAACTTTGCTCAAAAGCTTCGTCAGCCAGCACAACGGAGTCGAGATTAATGTGAGAACAGGCTGGAGCTCTCAAGTTTTGTCTCATGTCCAAAAAGAAGAAGTGCATATCGGCATTTTGCGAGGAAGCCATAGCTGGTCCGAGCAATCGCTGCCGCTGACTCGAGAGCCTCTTTGCCTTATAGCTAAAGAACCGATCGATCTCAATGCTCTTCCAAGTCTTCCGAAGATCAATTACGTCATTAACGATCCCCGCTTGAGGCAGGACATCGAGAAGTGGTGGCTGGAAAGGTTCTCCTCGCCGCCTCTTATTACGATGGAGGTCGACAGCATCGAAACTTGCGTTGAGCTGGTGAGCAATGGACTGGGCTATGGAATCGTCCCCAGTATCAGCCTGCAAAACCACAAATCGTTATTTGTTCAGAATCTTCAGACAAAGGACGGTGGACAGATCATAAGAGAAACGCTGCTCGTGTACCGCAACACTTCCCTGGAGCTTTCCGTTGTCAAAGCATTTGTCGATTTTATCAAGAGTAATCTTGAGAATGCTGTCGGTTGAAGGGCTTGCTGAATATTCTTTTTAACACAATCGGTACTATGAACAAGACGAAAAATACCCGAAACAGCTGGTAAGCCGCAACCTTGGAGACGTCGGCATGAATGGCTGCGGCAGTGACGCCCATTTCCGGAAGGCCGCCCGGTGCGATGCTCAGAAACGCCGTCACAAAGCTGATAGGCTGGGTCAAGCTCAGTACATATGAGATCGCGAGCGTCATGCCCACAAGCAAAATGCTTCCGGCAAGACTGTACGGCAGGAGGCGGCGCCAGCCGCTTAACGCCTTAAGCTTGATGCCCTGCCCGAGATAAATGCCGATGCACAATTGAGCGATGATGATAATAAGCTGCGGCAGGTGCGGAAATTCAATACCTGACGCCGAGAAAACGGCGGAGGCAATAAGCGGTCCAATCAGCCAAGGATTCGGAAATTTGAAGCGTACGGCGAAAATGGCCGATAGGCCAACCAGCACGACGGCAGCCGCTATCATGAGCCACGATGGATCGGCGGCCGGCAAGCCGGCAAGTGTCTGGGACTGGGCAAGATTGTCCGCTGCGTCCGCATCGGCCAGCCCGTGTACCGCGAGGAAAGGTACCATGAACGTCACAACCAGCATCCGAATCGTCTGCATGAACGTCACGATCGTCGGTTCGGCGCCTTTAATTTCCTCGCTTAACGGAACCATTTGCGAGATGCCTCCGGGAATGCAGCCCATGATGCTGCTTGGCATGCTGATTCCGGTCTGTCTTGCGATCAAGAAGGCAAACACCAGACTGGAACCGGTCAGCAAAGCGGTAGACATGACCATCGAGGGCAGCGAAGCGGCGATTTGCCGGGCGCTCTCTGCGGTAAACGACAGCCCCATGCTGTAGCCTAACAGTATCTGTCCGCCGTTTCGGAAGCCGGTCGGCCAATACAGCTTTTTCTTGGCGGCAATTTGCCACACCAGAACGGATGTTAGCGGTCCGAGCATCCAGGCGAGCGGAAAATGCAAAAGCGCAAAGAGAAGACCTCCTGCAGAAGCAATGATAACGGATTTGATTAGCTGCAATAAGTGCGTCTTGGTAATGCCTTTCAGACTAAACATGTTGTAAACCTACTTTCACAGTACAAGTAAAATAGCGGGGCCGGAGAAGAAGGGTGCATTGCGGGCGACTGCGGGCGGCACACAGCGTGTCGCATGGTGTGGCGCCCGCATAACGGCGATCGGCCATATGGCTGTGCACCAGTGAGCGCAGGCGCTGCGAACCGGCGGATTCCAGCACGTTACGACATCGGAGTGTAGCGGCAGTGCAGCACAGTATCTCGGTAGCGGTGCACCAGTGGATACCGGCATCAGTGCACCGCCATATCCGCGCATAGCCCCGCTGCCGTCTCGATGAGGGCTTTACAAATTTAATGCGTTTACCGCGCGTTCGATCCGCACTAAAGCCTCCTTCAAGACGGCCTTGCGGCAGCCGATGTTCATGCGCAGGAAGCCTGTTCCTTCGGCGCCGAATATGGTGCCGTCATGCAACCCTACCTTGGCTCGCTCCAGCATAAATGTCCGCAGCTCCTTCTGCTCCATGCCCAGCTGCCTGCAATCCAGCCACATCAAATATGTCGCTTCCGGTTTGATGACTTTGATGTTTGGAATGTTGCGTTCGAAGTAATCCATCATAAAGCGCACGTTTTCAGCCAAATATTCGACCAGCTGATCCGCGTAATAATCACATTCGTTATAGGCCGTTTCAAAGGCAAGCGTGCCGAAAATGGTGCGTCCGTCGGCTTTGTTCGCAATGATTGTCTCATGGTAGGCTTGGCGCAGATCTTCGTTCGGAATCACGATAGCCGCTGTGCGAAGCCCCGGAGTATTGAACGTTTTGCTCGGATTCAGGCACACGATGCAGTTATTTCGGATCTCCTCGGACAAAGTTGGAAAAGGTATATGCCGATGTCCTTCGTACACGATATCGGAGTGAATTTCATCCGACACAACGATAACGCCATGCTGCAAGCACAATTCGCCGATGCGCATCAATTCTTCTCTGGTGTATACGCGCCCTACCGGATTATGCGGATTGCATAACAGCATCAATTTGGTTTGCGGGTCCTTTAGCTTTCGCTCCAGGTCCTCAAAGTCGATTTCATACCTGCCGCTATTGAGCAGCAGATTATTCTGCACTTTGGTTCTGCCGTTGTTGGCAATAATATGGTGAAAAGGGTGGTAAACCGGCGATTGGATCAACACCTTGTCCCCTTGACGGGTAAATGCCTGAATGGCGTTCACCAGTCCGGCAACTACCGCGGGGGCGTACTCGACCCAAGCGGTGTCGATATCCCAATCGAAGCGCTTTTTCAACCAGCGCTGGACGGACAAGTTAAAGTTGTCGGCGCTCGTCGTGTAGCCGTATACGCCATGAGCCGCTCTATCCACTAGCACATCGACGATCGGCTGCGCGCATTTGAAATCGGTATCGGCAATCCACATCGGAATGACGTCCGGCGGGTATAGATTGTGCTTTTTTGAATCGGTTCCTCGAAGCTCGATCACTTCATCAAAGTTATGCTTGATGTTGTTCATGGTCCAATCCCTCTTCAGTAATTTAAATAATTTTCTTAGGAAGCGGAAAGCTGGCTCAGAAATTTTTTGGTGCGCTCGTTTTGCGGGTTGGTGAAAATGTCCTCAGGCGGACCTTGCTCGATTATTTTCCCGTCGGCCATAAAGACGACCCGGTCGGCAACCTCGCGGGCGAACGACATTTCATGCGTGACGATAATCATGGTCGTATCCTTATCGGCAAGCGAACGCATGACGTTAAGCACTTCGCCGACCAGCTCCGGGTCCAGGGCGGAGGTTGGTTCATCGAACAAAATGACATAAGGCTCGACGGCAAGCGCGCGGGCGATTCCAACCCGTTGCTGCTGTCCGCCGGATAACATCGAGGGGTAATTATCGAATTTTCCGGATAACCCGACCATCTCCAGCAGGCGCTCGCCAATCACCTTTGCCTCGCGCTCCTTCATTTTTTTGGCGACAAGGAGCGATTCGATCACATTTTGCAAAGCGGTTTTGTTTTTGAACAAGTTATAGTTTTGGAATACCATGGCGCTCTTTTGTCTCAGCCGGTACATATCCTTCTTGGCCAGCTCCCGCATATTCACCACGACATCGTCGATGACAACCGTTCCTTCCTCGGGCACTTCCAACAAATTCAAGCATCTCAGCAGCGTCGATTTTCCCGATCCGGAAGGACCTATTATCGCAACGACCTCCCCTTTGTTAATTTCCAAATCAATATGATGCAGCACCTGGAGATCATTAAATTTCTTTTGCAAGCCGCTCACTTTAATCACGGGAGGTTCCTCCTAACGGTAAGGTTTGCTTAATTTGACTTCGATCTTGGATTGAATCATCGTAAAAATCACGGTAATGACCCAGTAAACAAGAGCGACCGCCAAAAAGCTTTCGAAAAATTTATACGTGGCTGCGGCGGACATTTTGGCTTGGGCAAAAATTTCGGCTACACCTACGGTGAAGGCGAGCGACGTTTCTTTCACCAGAATAATAAAGAAGTTTCCAGTCGAAGGGATGGCAATTCTTGTTGCTTGCGGCAGCACAATTCTTCTCATCGTTTGCCACTTGGACATGCCGACCGATAACCCGGCTTCCAATTGCCCGCTGTCGACCGAAGTAATCGCCGCTCGGAACACTTCGGACAAATAAGCGGCATTTCGGAAGCTGAGACCAATGATCACCGCCGTGAACGCATTAATGAAGCTCATCGACGGGAACAGCTGGGGAAGTCCGAAATAAAACAGAAAAATTTGCACCAGCGTAGGCGTTCCGCGGAAAAAGGAAATATAGAGGTTTGCCAACGGGCTGATAATTTTGATTTTGCTTTTGGTAATAACGGCCAGAATCAAGCCTAGTATAATGGCAAAGAACATGGCGATCAGCGCCATAATCAGCGTGAGATGGACATACTTGAGCAGCTGCGGAAACAGCTCCAGCATATATTTCAGATCAAAGTTCATGGAATGTTTCACCACCGGATGAGATTTAGATTCAAGCTGATGACGCTTTACGGAGTTTTTGGTTTGCTGATATCCTGCTTGTAATACTTCATCGACAGCGCAGACATCGTTCCGTCCTTTTGCAGCTCTTCAAGAGCTTTGTCGAACTTCTCCTTCAATTCTTTGTTTTTGTCGTTATTTACGAACGGATAAGCGATAATGTAATCCTCAAACGGCTCTCCCGCGAACTGCAGCGGCAATCCGGATTTTTCAATTTTGACAAGACCGCTTGCTTTGTCGACTATGTAGGCGTCTACCCGGCCGTTGGCAACGTCATAGACGATTCCGCTCGGATCCTCGTACGTCACAATGTTCATTTTGACTCCGTTGTCCTGATCAAACTGGCGCAGAAATTTTTCCTTGTTCGTTCCGAGTCCGACCGCTATTTTTTTCCCTTTCAAATCTTCCAGCGATTTAATGGATTCATTCCCTTTTTTGACGACAAGCTGGCCGCCCGAGTATACATAAGGAATGCTGAACATATACTTTTCTTTGCGCTGATCCGATATTTCCACCTGATTGGCAATCGTATCGACTTTACTCGCTTCCAGCATGCCGAACAAACCGCTGAAGTCGGAAACCGTCCATTCCACCTTGTAACCGATTTTGTCTGCGATCGCATTCATGGCCGCAATATCAAAGCCGTCCAGCTCCTGCTTCTCATTCTTGAAGGAGTGCGGCACGCTTCTCCCCGATGTACCGACCCGCAGCACTTTTTCCTCGCTTTTCTCCGCCGCTTGCGCATTCTGCGCTTCGGCTGCCGGGGCGGCGGTTTTCGCACCACACGCGGAGCTTACTAAAACAACGGCGGTTAGCATACTGACAACAAACGACTTTCTAATTTTTAGCATAAGATAATATTCCTCCTATAAGATGTAATGTATTATGACATAAAAAAATGTAATCTCATAATAATACGTATAAAGTCATAAATATAATAGATAATTTTTATTCTCCGAAATAAAAGCAGGTTATGAATACATCGATAAATATGATGAATGTTACTGCGATCGACAGTTGCCTTCTCTAGGTTCACCTTGAAGGATTGATATATCGTTTGGACGAGCTCTTGGCTCCATCACGATTTTTTTTATGACTTAAGAACTAAGTCTTGTGATCTTGCATCCCCCTGATTGTACGATTACTCCAAGTTATATATTTACACCTAATATCAGCTCCCTTTGACAAGAGTTAATCGAAACTATATATTTAATTGCAATTGTGAAGAAAAAAATAACATATTGCCAAACTTCGACATAAACCATTATACTAACCATGTATTCGACATATAGGTATTTTATCCCAAAGATAAAGGCAAAACCTTTGAAAAAAGGTGACGCAAAGCCATGGGTCTAACGTCCTTACGGACCATGATCGCCAGGCCGCCAAGGGACAACCTTAATTCTATTTAAGGTTTTTTTTCCTGGGCTTGCGCGATGCCGCGCACACCCGGGATTTTTTATTTTCTTTTATTGATGGAGGGTACCAGAATGAGTCGTATTGGCAGCAGGATCAAAGCGGTAATACTGAGTGTCATCATTGCCGCAACCGTCTTGTCGGGCATCGGACCGGCAGGGAGGGCATTTGCGGAAACGACTGGAAATCTTGTCATTGGCGGAAATGTGCAGGAGTGGATGTTGGATGAAACGAATCGGTCCATCTATGCAGCGACAGATGACGGTAAGCTATTATTCATCGATTTGAGCGATTTTACGCTTAAGGGCAATGTCGATTTGGCGGGCGTTCCGTCGGATGTCAAGATGGACAACGGTCAATTGTATGTGCCGATTCCGGCATCCAAGCAGGTTCAAATTGTGGACATCGCGTCCCGAAGCATTGTCAATACGGTGACGGCCCCCCATATCCCCCAAAGGGTCGCCGCCAAAGGGAACAAGCTGTACTATGTTGAAAAAGACAGCTTCAGTTTCATTTATTCCTACGACCTTGCTTGCAGTTCCGCCTGCGAACATCAGGTCGATGTTTACCCCCACAATTACTATCAGGCCGATCTTGCCGTTGATCCGGCGGCGGACAGGCTGTATGTCGGTGAATCGGGTTTGAGCGGCAGCGCGTTGGTCGCCTACGACATCGATACCGAGACGATCGTCGATCAGTCAGGGTACAACGACGATTATGGATTTTCTTACCCTTCCCGTACGCTTATCGTGGATGGGCAGCAATTATTTTATGCCGGCAGAGAGTTTAATAAAGCCAATTTGAAAGAAATATACGGCACCTTTAAAGATTTGAAATTGACCGATGTCAATAACCGTTATGCGGTAGGAACAGACCCGGCAGGCTCCTCCGTTGTCGTCTTTGACCGGAACATGTTTCAGAAAGCGGGCTCGGTTCCCGTCAGCGCGAGTAAAGCGCTTATCGGGCCGCAGAATGAGCTTTACACCTTCATATCCTCTTCGAAGTCGATTCAAAAGATTGTCGTATCATTGGCTTTGGATATGGAGCAGCCTGCGAAGGAAGACAACCGCTTAACGCTTCTGAACGAGCTGACAGACTTGGCTTACGATGAAGCACACGATCAGGTCATTGCAGTCAGCCGCGACAGCAACAAATTATTATACATAAACGCTTCTGCGATGACGGTAACGAAAGAAGTTTATATCGGTTCAATGCCGACCGACGTCGATCTGGCGGGCGATAACGTTTACGTGGCGCTCCATGGGGCAACGCATGTGGCTGTGACGGATGCGGTGTATAACGAGGCGTCCTCCGCGGTTCATCTCATCCCGCTGAATGAGGAGCCCAAGTCGATCGCAGTCGTAAACGAAAGCGAATTGTTCTTCACCCGGGATAACGACAACATATCCGGTCACGATCCGATTTTTCACCGGGTGAACGGCACCGTCTCGAAGGTCATGCTGACCGGCAATCCCGTTGCACCGACCTATTACGGCGCCGATTTATTTTATGACGCCGCCTCGGACAAGCTGTTTGTATCCGAAAAGGGGCTTTCCTCTTCGGAAACGGTCGCGCTGCAGCGGAATTCAGGCACGTTCGTTGTATCCGCAACGTCTCCGAGTTTTTCTTATCCGAAACAGGGGCTGATCATGGATGGTGTGTATGCCTACTACGGAAAGACGAAGCTTCAGGCAGACACATTAACGGCGGCGTCTCCCGCCGTCACTTTCGATACGGAAGTACTGGCGGCCAAAGGACAGGATGTCATTACAGCCACATCCGTCTATCGTAACGGTGTGTTATCGTTCAGGCTTCCGTTTACCGCCGATTTCGCGCTTCTCTCGAAAGGCGGCGATGCGGTCTGGTTGTACAGCAAAAATACGAAATCGTTATACCGCTATACCAGCATCGATGAAATCAAAAAGCCGCGCGTTCAAGCGACGAACCTGAGTTTTTCCGATTCGGATCAGACGGTTGGAGAAATAAGCGGAAATGTGACGTTCCGCGGCGCTTCGGACCAGTCGTATGTGACGGGATATAACGTCTATTTGACGGATTCGTCGGGAAAAGCTATCAGCCGGCTCGGTTTCGTCCCGAAAGGCGGAACTGCCGGCGATGTATCGCTTACGGTTCCGGAAAATACGGCTTTGCCGGATCAGACGGCAGCGATACAGGTGAAGGCGGTTAACGAATATGCCGAGAGCGACCGGTTCGTATCGATCCCGCTTTGGGATGCTCCTTTTGGACCGTTAATCGGTTCGTTTACGGACTTGGATCCGGCCGCACATCAAGTTGCAGGGACATTGAAGTGGGAAACGTATAAACCGGAATCGAGAATTGTTGCCGGGTATAAGGTAACGCTGCGAAATGGCACTGAAATCGCGGATATCTCCGCAGGTAAGCCGTATGAGATTGAATTGAACGCGGAGCAAATGCCGGGGACGTCGGAGATGCTTTATGTGACGGCTTATAACGCAGGCGGAGTCCGGGCTCCCAGCTCGCTCGTAATTCTATTCGGAGATCTGCAAACGGCAGAGGCGATCCGTCCTCAGGGCAGCGTATTTATCCCTGCTCCGAACAGACCCGGGTTCACGGATATGGATAACGCCGCGGGCCGGATCGGCGGAACAGTCCATTGGGATCGGAACGATGAACATATGGTTCTTGGATACCGGCTTTATTTCACCGATTCCAAGGGCGGCAAGAAAGCGTTGATCGGTGAAATGAAAGTACTCGGCCTGCCGCTCTATGGATTCGCGCTTCCTTCCGGAACGGTCATTCCGCAAGGAGCCAGCGATATCGCCATCTATCCATATGACACGAACGGAGAAGGGGATGCCGCCTACGTCAACATCCGCGATAGCGGGGACGTCGACACGATACCTCCGACCGTTACCGTCAGTGAAGTTCTGGACAATTCCACCAGCGTCAAGGGTGTTACCGAGCCTTACGCTAAAGTTGAATTATGGAAGACGGACCAGCTGCTCGGATCGGCTCAATCCGATGAAAGAGGCGAGTTTGCGATACCCATTTCGCCCCAGCCGGAAGGAACGAGCCTGACTCTAACCGCGACGGATCAGGCTGGAAACCGTGGTCTCCCGCTGACGATACGGGTCACCGCACATCCGCAAGAAACGGGCAATTCACCGGTTACGGACGGGTCAGTCCCGTCAAGCAGCACGAATCCGGCTGCTCCGCCAACGGGCACCGAAGCAACCGCAGGCACAATCGCTGCAACCACCAGAACGGATCAGTCCGGACGCCTGGTGGTGACCGCTGTTGTTGATGCAAACCGTTTCATGCAGCTTGCTGAAGCAAGCGGAACTTCATCCAGGCTGCTTCTGGATGTAACGGCTCACGGAGACGCAGTGAACACGGAGATAGACGCCGGATCGTTCCAATTGCTCCTTGACCGCAACGGTTCGGCGCTGCTGACCGTAAGAACTTCTCTCGGCTCGGTCGAACTGCCGGCGGAACTTGTCGTGTCAGCGTTAAATCAGCTGAACCTTGCACCCGCTGGCGCCGTGGTAACGATAAGTATAAGCAAAGCGGGCGTGAGCCAGACGGAGGAATTGGATCGAACCATTGGGGCTATGGGGGGAGTGCGGCTGCTTGAGCCGGTCGATTTCAGCGTAACGGTAACGGCAGCGGAAGGGACACCGATCGAAATCGCCAACTTCACAACGTTTGTCGGCCGAACTCTTCAGGTTCCTTTGTCGAATGCCGCATCGTTCGCGAATATGACCGGGGTCGTTTATAATCCCGCAACCCATTCGTATTTTCCAGTCCCGACGATCTTTGCCGATACGGACGGCAACGTGACGGCAACGTTGTACCGTCAAGGCTTCTCCGTCTATTCGGTCGTCAAGAATGAAAGAACGTTCAGCGACTTGTCCGCCGGATATTATGCCAAAAAAGAGATTGAAACGTTGGCTTCAAGATGGATCATCAATGGGTATGCGGACGGATCTTATCGTGCATCGGACGCGGTGACCCGCGCGCAATTCGTGCAAATGCTGACAAGAGCGCTCGGTATATTGCCGAAGCAGACGGCGCCTTCATTTCATGATGTGAAACCGGCCGCGTGGTATGCCGGCGCAATAACGGCCGCTGCCGAGGCTGGTTTGGTGAAGGGTGATTCCGATGGAAGCTTCCGCCCGAACGATCCGATCACCCGCCAGGAGCTTGCCGTTCTCATTGCAGGGGCGATGAAAGCCGCAGATAAGGCACCGGAATCCACCGATGCCGGAGAGCACCAAATGATCACGTTCCAGGATGGGCAGAAGATCGGAACCTGGGCATCGGATGCGGTGGCATACACTGTACAAGCAGGAGTGCTCAAAGGGTTTACCGGAAATACATTCGCCCCGGATCAAACCGCGGACCGGGGGCAAACCGCCATGGCTCTGTACCGGATGCTGAAGGCGCTTGGATGGATGAATTAAACTCGTTTTACACAGCCTGTCGGCAATTGTCGGCAGGCTGGTTTTTTATTCCAGTACTGGGCCAGCGCTTTGGAAGCCGACTCCAGCATGCGGCGTTTCAGATTATCGCCTTCGATGATTTTCACCCGTTTCCCAAGAAAACGGATCTTGGACAGCAGAAACTCGCTCTCATCGGCGAAAAAGGTGACCCGGATCCGGTATGTATTTGCGGTATCGTCGTAGCTTACCGTTTTGTCGAAGCAGGAGAACGCGTACAGGATTCGCGACAGATCGTTGCCATACTTTCACCCTGTTCGCGGAATGCTTATTGGGCGAAAATCAGATTGTGAAGCCGAGGCAGGTTGTTTATTCTATAGCTGACATGCTGTAGGGAAGGATCGGGGCAGCGGGGGTCTTTTTTTGATCCCTTCAAAGTACATATCTAATTAAGATCACAAAGCGGGGTGCGAATGATGAAAAACGGTAAACAATGGCACAATAAGAAAGCTCAGCAGGAGAAAAACCGACAGCAGGCAGATACCCGAGTCACGAAACAACGGAACGGTCGGCCGTATCATTTATCGCTTAGACCCTTGAAGTTGATTGGGCGATGTTGTCCCTTATGTACGTGTATCGTGCTATCTGAACCCGGATTTCTCTTTCCCTGATGAAAAGCAGCGGCGGAACCGGCGACAGATAGCTTTTTATTTTTCCCGCAGCCGTGCCAAATTCCAAAAAGAAAGGAAGAAGCCTGCCTTGCGTTACAGGTGACACTTATGAAAAAACGACAATTCCCTTTTATTCACGAAAAAGTATTCCGGAACTTCTCGGAGAGAAACATGCCGCTAAGCGTGGTGTATGACCGGATTCAGAGCTTCATGCGAACCGATCCGTGTGCGGCATTTAAGCTGATTATCGGAACGGACGCGCAGGTCCATGCCGGGCATACGAAGTTTATTACGTCGATTGTTATTTTTCGCCCGGGTCGCGGCGCCTGGTTCTGCTACCGTCAGGTGATCATTCCAAGGGAGATCCGGTCGATCAGGGAGAAGCTGACGCTGGAGACGACGTTCAGCCAGGAGATTGCCACCTACTTTGACGACGCGAAGCGCGCCATGCTGGAGGACATCATCCTGCCGCATGTCTATCAAGGCGCAGGTCTGCAGCTGTTTATCGATATTGATGCGGGCACGGATGAAAAGCGGAATCAAACGTCTGCGTTCGTGGCGGATATGGTCGGAAGAATCGAGGCCATGGGGTTGTCGGCAAGAGTGAAACCGGACGCGATTGTTGCATCTTCCGTTTCCAACCGTTTTACCAAAATACCTTATCGCGGTCATGCTGCCGCGGTTTCAACTTAACCCCGTTTTTCATCATCGTCATACTTTCGCCCTGTTCGCAAACCCGAAGATGAGCGAATATAAAAGCGTGAAGCCGGCATGGACTGGACAAGATGAGGCGGAATCACTCTGCCTCAATCATTGCCGGCGAGGCGCCGGGGAGGGTTTCTTCGCTACTTAAGCACACCAGTTATTCCAAGGGCATTACGGCAGGTTCGAGTCCTGCAGTCAGCCTTCCCCGTCTATTCCTCGCCGGAAGCGGTTTTGCCTCCGGCAAAACCTAGCAAATCGCTCCGAAAAACCTTCCGATGATCTAACGGAACTGGGTGCTCTTATTTTGCATTAATGAGCCCATTTGGATAGCTAACGGAACTCACAGCTCTTAATCTATTTAAATGGTCTATTTTCAGACCGAAAAACCGAAATAAGGTCCGATACTTCCGTTAGATTTTCAAATCGAACAACATGAGCAGAATAACGTCAACTGCCTCCGTTAGCAGCCAAGAACAACCCGTAATGGCAACGGTTTTTCGGGATCGTTCTACTAGCTTGTGCTCCGCTTGGCGGTTATGGATGCCTGTTCATTCACGGCCGCTTGTCATGATTGGAGTAATGTCGCCATACTTCGGCCATGTTCAATGGACTTGAAATGAGCGAAGATAGAAACATGAAGCACGTCCCGGGAGGAGAAAGAGAATATGAAACTGGCAGAAGCGCTTGTTCTGCGAGCAGACAGCCAAAAGAAAATCGCACAGCTGAAACAAAGACTTGAAAGGGTTGTGAAGGTCCAGGAAGGCGAAGCTCCGTCGGAGGATCCCCAGGCTCTCATCGCCGAACTGGAGCAAACGTTGACCGAACAAACGAATTGGATACGAAAAATCAAAACGAATGCCCTGACTTCCTTCAACAGCGAGCTTAGCATCTCGGATGCTTTGGCCCAGCGGGATCGGTTGATGCAGCATCGGAAAATTTTAAGCGACATCCTCGAGCATGCGTCCATTAAGCATGACCGGTTCAGCCGTTCGGAAGTGAAGTTTGAACGGACGGTAGACGTTGCGAAGATTCAAGCGCAAACCGACGAGTTGTCCAAAGCTTATCGGGAGTTTGATTTTCGCATTCAAGAAATGAACTGGACAACGGATTTGATTGAGGAATAGCTGCGAAGGTAACCCATTTCGGCAAAGGCGAGCATAACCCGCCAACGGGAAGTTGGACCTCCTAGTTAGACGAAGGGCCATGTCTAAAACAATGACCGATGAGCCCAGTATTGTAACAAGAATGCGCCTAAAGCATGGAAGTAATGTGTACCGCTTATTGTAACGACCGTGTGCTGATTTGCCAAGATGGGTGAGGGCGGGGAAGGGGATTTGCAGCTGATAGTATCTATAGAATTGTAGCACTTATATGGCTTATCAAACAATAGATGGCGTGCGCGTCTGGGGCAATCCCGACCCGGGCGCGTTGTCGCAAGCCAAAACATGCGCGGAGCACGGGAATGTTGTTCAAGCGCTGCTTATGGCCGATCATCATAAAGGCTACAGCCAGCCGATCGGCGGCGTTGTCGTGTATGACGGGCAAATATCGCCTTCGGGAGTCGACTACGATATCGCGTGCGGCAACAAAGCGGTTCGGACGAACTAGCTTGCAGCGGATATAAAACCGAAACTGCCGGCAATTATGGACCAGATAGCCCGCAGAGTCTCCTTCGGGATCGGTCGCGTTAACAGTGAGAAGGTGGACACGAGCTGTTCGACGATCCGGATTGGGGTGTGTATGCGGCCATCGGGCGGCAAGAGCACGACAAATTAAAGGCGTTGGTTCGTGACCAGCTCGGGACTGTCGGCAGCAGCAATCATTTCGTGGATTTATTCGAGGAGGTCGGGACGGGACGGCTGTGGATCTGGAACCATTTCGGCAGCCGGGGGTTCGGTCATAAGACGGCAAGCGGGTTCATCAACTACGAAAATCGCGATTCGTTCCACAGCACCGTGCACGGGGCCGGCCGGATCATGAGCCGTACGCAAGCCGCCGGCAAGATGAACTGGAAAACCCGTACCCGCTCCGGCGGGCAGATTTCGACGGAACAAATGATGCAAGCCGTTCGCGACTTCGGCGTCGAGCTTCGCGGGGCCGGGACCGACGAAAGCCCGTTTGTCTACCGTAACCTCCAGGAAGTGCTGGATGCGCATGCGGAAACGATAGAGGTTCTGCATGTACTGAGGCCAATCGGGGTGTGCATGGCGGGGGCGAATGAGTTTGATCCGTATAAGGACTAAAGCAGGAAAGAGACCAGCTGCACTCTCGTTCTTCACCTGATAAGGAAAGGTGGGAGGGCAATCGGATATGACCGGGCTTCACAAAGACCGTAAGCGAATGGGCTTATCATCTTTTTGAAGCCCGCCGAAAGTGCCGTGACCTTACATCACGATCGTCCGCTTCCTGGACAGACGGTTACTGGGCATAATCGCCCGTATAATTAATGAGAGATACATCCGATACGCCTTCAATTTCGGACAGTTGGTTGACGAATGACGTATTGTCGTCACGCAGTCTAAGCTCGACGGTCAGTTCAATCATATCCTTGCGCACCGTTTTGGAACGCAGGGTGTAGGTGAACTTACTCAGCGCCGTCCTGACATTCTGGGCTGCGGCATCCGAATGCCGAATAATGAGCAGATAAGGCTGCTCGCGAAGCTTGCGGCGGGATAGCCAGAGCAGGGCGGCGCCGACGGCCAAAGAGCCGATCAGAGCGACGGGATACAGCTGGGCGCCGGTTGCGATCCCGGCGGAGATCGCCCAAAACATGTAGACGATATCGAGCGGGTCCTTCACCGCGGTCCGGAAGCGGACGATACTGAGCGCGCCGACCATCCCGAGCGACAAGACAATGTTGGTGCTGATCGTCATAATAATAAGCGACGTAATCATCGTCATCAATACGAAGGTGACGTTGTAGTTATAGCTGTACACAACGCCGCGGAATGTTTTGCGGTAAATATAGAAAATGAACAATCCGATCCCGAAAGAGGCCAGCAGCGACAGCAGAATATCGACATACGACACATTGCGGAAGGCGTCGAGATGAAGGACGCTTTTTTTGAATAAGTCTTGAAAATTCGTAACATCGTTCATGATGCAAGTTCCCCTTTACGGTTTAAAGTGAAGCATGGCGGCTTCCCGGCAAATGACATATTTGGAAATGGCGGAACGGTTGCTGGTGCTCGGAGCGGCGAGGGACCGGATCGCATCGGGCAAGTAACGGTCGTATTTCACTTCCAGAATCGTGCGGGACGTGTCCAGTGCTTCCCGCAGCACGAGATGGGGCGAAAACAGGTCGAAGGAGCCGATTCCCGCGCTCAGTTTTTTGTCAAACGTGATGCGCACATTTCCGTATGGGTAAACATAAGCCTCGCGGATGTAATCCACGATGGCTGCCGGACGGAAGCCGCGCTGCGTGATCTCCATATAAAAATCGCGCAGCAGCGGATGTTCCTCATGACGCAGGAGCGAAGCGTCCCCCTCGAGCAGTTTGACATAAGCGTCGCGGGTAAGCGTCGCGCCTTCTTTGTTCACGTAGTCCCCGTATTTGCTTTTCCGCTCCAGCCGGATGATGGAATCATCCTCGTTATAGATACGGATTCGGTATTTGCGCCTGCCGAATATGCCGTCGTTTTTGTCATATAGGGCGTGATCCTGGGGACCGTCGAAATAAAGGCTGCGAATGTTGTACCCTTCCGGGCTCCTTGAGTTGGAGTCCAGAGGGAGCACGGCGGAAATACGCTGGCGGATCGTCAAGTATTCATGTATATGCAGGAAATATTTTAACTCGTGGCGGAGTTTGCGTCCCATAAATTCCATCGGGTCTAGTTCACCTTCACTTCCCGTACACCGAAATATTTAGTCCCCTCGATATCCACATGCGTGTCAAAGGCAATCTGGCTGTGTCCGTTGCCGTCGCTGACGGTAACCTTCCAATAATAAGTTCCCGGCTGGAGCGATTTCAGCTGAACGGCGGTTCCGCTAGTCGTCTGCCGCTTGACGACGGACGTAATGGCGGGATCCTTTGCGAGTGTCCACTCGTAAACGAGATCGTCTCCCTGCAGGTCGAAGGAACGCTCCCATGGAAACGTAACCGTGTCTCCCTTCTGCAGAATATCGCCGAGGAAGAACGGTTTGGGCCGGAGCAAATCCTCCTTGAACCGCTGCATGGAACGCGCCGGCGTGGAGGCGATTTGCCGGTATTGCTCATCCATCCGGCCGAATTGAATCGGCAAGAAGCCGATATCGGGATAATTCTTCATGACAGGCTGGACAACGGGGGCATACCGGGACAGCAGCCTGGAAACCGTTGTTTCATTAATATAAGATTGATAAAGCTCATTCATCTTCGCTTCAAGCAGTCTGACATTCTCTTCGCTGCGGAAGAAGCGGTTGTGCAGCTTGACCCCCCAATAATAGCTGATCCCGGTTGCATAAGGGCTTAATCTTCCCTTCAATCTCTCGAGTTCCCATCCTCCGTCATAATCCCACGGCAGAAAGTACCACTTATTGGAGTTTAAAGGCGAATAGATAAGGAAGTTATGCGAACTCGTATCCATATTGTCCATCAGTATGTTGGAAGCGACCCAAGTCAAATAGTTGTCCAGATCAAAATGCTTCTCCATCACCTGGTTAATCGGGATCGAGAGATTATTGACATCATCCAGCATCCCGAGCAGCTTCTGATGCTCTCCATAACCTTCGATGGACAGCCTCGTTTCGAACTTGGCCTTATTGTAGGCAGGATCGTCATGTGCCTTCAGCTCGTCCGGATAACGCAGAAACTCGAACATTTCGGCCTTGTACAGATAGCCGTACGGGTCAAGCCGATGGGTGCGAAGAAACCGTTTGTTCGGCTGCTCGACATGAGTGAACAGCCCGTAGTCCTGAAAGCCTGTGCCGGCGGAACCCCGGCTGTCGCTCAAATCCTTGACGAACAGACGGATAAACTGGGTGCGCAAACCGGCCATATCCGGGATCGTTTCGAACAGGTCGAAGCTCAGTTTATTGCGCACACGCGAAGGATCGGGAGAATGCTTGTTCAAGTTAAGCGTTCGCTGGCCGCGCCAAAGACCGCCCTGGTCATCGAGCTTGATTTTATAGGACCGTTGCGCTGAGTAGCGGGTGGAGTTCCCGCGCAGACCGATGGTGGCATTGGCTTCCTTTGCGCTGTAGCCGTAACCATCCGCGGCAGGGCCGCTGCCATCCGGCGAGCCCTCCTGCACGACCGCCTTCAGCGTTCCTTCATATTCCCCGCCTTCCATACTGTTAAGCCGATACCAGTCGAACGGATTCGGCCCGCCGCTTTCATCGGGGAGAACCGTCACATAGAAAGCGGTGATCGAGTTGTCCTGATCGCTCTCATAAAGCCGCTTGTCCTCCACCAGCTTGTCCGGCGTAACGGCGGTTTGCGGCGGCTTTTCCGCTTCTGTCGCTTCCAAGGTTTCATTCGTCGCAGAGTCGTTGGTACAAGCGCCGAGAAGCACGGCCAATGCCAGCAACAGCAGCATGGTCATTGGCGATTTGGGCAGCTTGCGGCGCGAGAGGGCGGAAGGCCGTGGCAGTGTTGAAATAGGCTGCGCACAGAAAGTATGGTAATCGATCCGCTCGGCATACCAGACGATTCTTGCGAGCGAGGCGCAAAGCGCGGCCATCGAGGCGGCGAGCATGCCGAAGCCATGAGCCTCCGCATGCATCGTCCATGCGCTTAGGGCGGCGTTTAATATAACAAATGAACTGCTGATCATAAGAACACCTTTCCGGTCGTCGAAGTAAAGAAGTAGAAGCATAATGACAAAAGCGATGATAAACAGATAATAGCTGAGTACGAGCACCATATAGATTTGCAGCTGCCCGGTGGAGAATCCGATCATCGGCAGCAGCTGAAAGCCAAGGGCTACGGAAATAACCGAGAAAATTAACTGCACCTCCATAATGAAGGCAATCTCCCGCATAAGCGTTTGCTGCATTTCCTTGCGGGCGGAAGCAAGGTCCGCAATGGTGCCTCCGGTCAGGATCAAGGTGTAATACTGTTTAAATTTCTCATAAAATGTCGTCTCCACCACCACGACAAACGTAACCAGCGTCGGCAGCACCGTAAGATAAGCATAGAACACCGGCGTATCGTAAAAGGGAGAGATCCGGTAACCGCCGGCGATCGCTTCATTCATCGGTCCCAGCCAGTATACAAAGCTGTGCACATAGACGCCGGCGTAGAAAAAGGTGCCAATCATCATCAAGGAAGGGTACCGGCGGACATAAGCCAGAAAGCTGAAATAAAGGCGGCAGTCGCGAGGCGGCAGATTCTTCTCGAGATGGATGCTTGTCAGCAGAATGACCGGAAAAAAGCCGATATCCATGGCAGCAAGCATGCCGGCCGCTGTCTTCCAGGGCGTAAACTCGGCCAGCAGCCAGGCACAGGCGATGCCTGCCAGCGCTCCGATGAGAAAGCTGCGCGTAATGCGCTTGTAGTCCTTCAGCACGGTCAGGAGCACGGCCTGCAGCCAGAGGACAATCAGCTCGCTGAACAGCAGCAGAGCGGCCATCTTATAGCCGGCGGGTGCCTGCACCCCGTGCAGGAACAGCCAAGCAACCAGCAGGCCGAGCGGCAGGCAAAGGGCGGACGAGCCGTAATAGGAAGACAGCAAATGCTCAGGCTGTTTTTTAAAGAGCATATCCGCCATAAAGCGGCTCAGCGTCATCGACAGGCCGCCGGTTATAAGGACGGAAAAAATGAAAGCGTAGACGACCGTCACCAGGAACAGCTCTTTGTCCGCATAGCTTCCTCCGGCGCGGGTCAGCAGAAAGTTGATGGCGATCACCATAATCATGCAAAGAACCATCGGACCGACGACGGTCATCGATGAGTAGCCGTAAGCCCGGAGCTGCCCGAACAAACTGTCGGAGCGGTATAACTTTCTTAATTCGAAGCCGATTCCCGCCATGCTGCCGCCTCCTCATACTGTTGGTACAACCCGCGGTAGTCACGGATAAATTGCTCATGCGTATACCGGGCCCGCACCCGCTTATAGCCGTTTCGTCCCATTTCTTCCCGCAGCGCGCGGCTTTTGCAGAGCGAGATGACGGCTGCGGCCATCTGGTCATAGTGCATCACCGGGACGACCACTCCGGCTTGACCGAAGTGATCGCTCACGCCGTACAGCAATTCCCGGCAGCTGCCGACGTCGGTCGTGACGCAGGGCTTGCCGGCCGCCATCGCCTCCAGTACGGCAAAAGGCATCCCTTCGCTGATGCTGGACAACAAAATGATATCCATCCGCGGAAGGTACTCCTGAACATTGACCTGGCCCGTGAAGTGAATATCGCGGACGCCAAGGTTCCGGACGAGCTGCCTGCATTCCTCGGAATACGTCTCGTCTTCCTCGGATGGTCCCATAATATATAACTCGGCCGCTGGGATTTGGCGTTTGACGAGCGCAAAGCTGTTGATCATCGTCTTGATGTCCTTGATGGGCACAAGCCGCACAATGGCGCCGATCCGCACCTGCGCATCCTCCCGCTCCGCGGGCGAAGGCGTTTCGTCCGCCATTTTCACCCCGTTCGGAATAATCCGTATTTTATTCGCGTCGCAGCCGATTTCAACCTGGATGGCGCGATTGCGCTCGAACAGCGAAATCACTTGATCGCTCATCGTATAAGCCGCTTCAGATAAATGGTAGAAATACTCGATCCACAGATCCTTGAAATAACCGAGCACCCAATCGGCCTTAATGATTTCCTCCTCCCGTTCCCGGGAGTAAATGCCGTGTTCGGTGAGCAGAAACGGCTTGTTGTACAGATGTTTGGCTAGCGCTCCGATGACGCCGGCATAGCCGGTCGAAACGCTATGGTACAGGTCGGCCTCCGGAATGGCGCTGCGGATCGTAAGAAAGAGCGGCAGCATCATGGAGCGGACGGTCCAGAACATTTCGGTAAAAGGAACCCGTGTGTACCGCTGCTCGCACAGTTCGACCACAAGGTCGAAAAAATGCTCGCTCATCATAATATCGGCGGCGGAAAGCTGCTTGTTCAAGCGCAAAAGGTCAAAAATCCCGGGCCAATCCACCGGTCCGTCTCCGCTGATCAGCGAACGGAGCGATTCCTGCTCACGGGCGTTCGGCCGAAACCGGTGCCGTTTGCTGCGCTGCTCATGCAGGTAACCGTCCAAAAAAATTTCGTGCACCTCCGTCAGGTTGGAAGGCAGCTTGTATTTAAACTTGCCGCGCTGCTTTTCCTCCGCGCCGATGGCAAACATAATAAACTCATGCTCCGGCAAATTTTGGGTAAGCGAGTGGATCCAGCTCGATACCCCGCCGGTGACGTACGGATAAGAACCTTCGGCAATCAGACAAATTCTCATGGTTAAGCCTCTTTCAGTTCAATGGTAAACGTTGGCTCCGATGCACGTACAAGGTAGACGCCGTCATCAATTTTGCGCACCTCGCAGTCGGAGAGACGGGCGATTTTTTTGGTCGTGCGCAGGAAAAACGACAGATTGCCCCCGTTCCCGGACACCGTCCCTTCAATGGAATTGCCGTTATGCTGCAATTGAATGCCGCTCGTCAATACGTTCTCTACAGCCACGGCTGCCTGGGCGGAAGTCTTGGCTTCGAGCCACGGATACGTCATCTGCAGCTCTTTCAGCATATCCGAAAAGTGCTCATATAACGACTCCCATTTCATGTCGTGGTTCCGGTCCTCGTCGATGAGATCGTCGGGATGGACAAAATGGGAAAAGTAGCCGTGCAACGTAAGCGCCGAGGCCGCGAACCAAGTCCCGTAGGGCTCATTCATATACCCGGATGTAATCCTCGGCATTTCCAATACCCCGTCCTTCGCCAATTCGAACTCCTGCACATAAGAGAAGCCGCTGGCATCCTCGCCGTACAGCGAGGCGACGACGGCGACCTCCGGCCAGCTTCGCTTAAGAGCCTGTCGTCCTTCCGGCCCCAATACATTCGAGGGCGGGACATAGGTCGATAACGTGTAATTCGGAAAGGAAGCTTTCGCAAAACGGAGAGCCTCGTCAATCGACAGTGACATATTTTCCGGCGAAGACCATGCTTTGTATCCGTAGTTTCTTGCCGTCGTTTCATCCATCGTAAGCGACTGGTGATTGTAGCCGTGCAGACCGAGTTCTCCGCCTTGCTTGAGCAGTTCGCGTCCAAATGCAATCAGCCCCTCGCGATCCGAATCCTCGGGCGAACTGAAGGGTGCAGCTACATTGTGATTGTAGGACTCGATGATCACTCCGCTGTACTTGACGTTGTATCGGCTCGCGGCCCGCAGCATATCCTTCCACCAGACATTCCGGTAAAATTCGGGCAGATCTCCTTTATAACGAGGAGAGATGTCCAGTTCGGTCTTCGCCGGCAAAGGGGCGGGAAAATCATCGATATACATCACCTTGGCGTTGAACACCGGATAGATAAAATCCGGCTGCAGCATGGAAATGGCACCGGCCAGCAGGCCGCGGTTGATTTTCTCCTGCAGCATCGTCCCGTTGAACACCGTGAAGCTGCCGCTTCCATAGCGGCGGCTCCAGAGCAGCGGTGTTCCGTCCGAAGTGGCGGCATGGATATGGCTGTCGGAATCCAGCTCGACTTGCAGCACGGTATTGGTTATGAAATCATCATCGATATGGAGGCCGGATTGTCCGATAATTACGTTATCATAAAGCCGAATACCAGTTTTCGACACCCAGTTGCCTGTATCCAGAATACCCAGTTTGCGCGACAGAAGGTAGTAGGCATCATCCGGCTCCGGCACAATCGTGAGAAGAACCGAACCTCCTTGCTCCACATAGGATGCGAGCCGATTGATATCTCCGATAAGGCGCAGAGACTCTAAGGAAATAATAACCGCCTGGCAGCCCCGGTAATCTGCACCCGCCTTACGGATGTCGGTCATTTGGACCGGTTTTTTCATATAACCGAGCACCCGGGATGCCTGCCCGTTCACCTTGGAGCTGAAAGCATCCGAACCGTTGTAAACCAGACAAAAAGGAGACCCGCCCGGCTGGGGAATGCCTGCCGAAGCGGCAGCCCGCATGCGCTGAGCCAGATCCCGGTTATCATTTTGGTTGCCGAATTTTTGGAAGAAGCTGGATTGTGTGAGCAGCAGGACGACCGCAATGACGGCAATGCCGCCAATAATCATATAGATGCTCGGGTTCAGCCGTATTTTTTCTCGAGCCATATCCTTTTTTACCCTCCTTTCGACCAATACCGGACAATGGTGATCGACTTATTGGACAACCGGATCGGTGAACGCTTGAGCTGTTCCAATGCCGCTTCAAGCTTATGGGGCAATCGGAGGACATAGTAGAGCTTGATCATGACAAGATAAGCTTCTTCCTTCTCAGGAAAACGTTCCATATATCGACCGGCCGTCTGTTCGGCCGAAGCATAGTCCCCGATTTCCAAATCCGCGTCCAGCTTCTCGATATAAGCGGTCTCCGCTTGCGGATCGGCGTCGATCCAGTGTCCGAGCACCTCCGAATAGGTTTGCCGAAGCTGAAGATAGGTCTGTCTGTCCAGAAAGCCGCTGCGAATATAGTCCCTCAGCACCTCGGCATAGGAGGCAAGCACTTCACGGTCGGTGCGGTTTTCTTCGTACTGAACCGCAAGTGCCTGAATGGTCAGGTTCAGCTTGCGCTTGATTTCCATAATGGCGCTTGCCGCGTAATGAGAGGTTTCGGTATCTTCATTGCTCACGGCAAGACGGAGCATTTCCAGGTGATCCAGCGACTGGGTTTTAAGCATATCGATCACGGCCTGTCTTCTCGAAGGCAGGTCGTTGATTGCAAGCGCCTCTTCAATCGAAACAACGTTCAGTTCCCGTTCCGTTTCCGGAGTATGCAGCTGTATGGACGCTGCTGAAGGAACGTCAAGAGAAGCGGCAGTCAACAATTCATTGAGCTGAAGTTCGCGCTGGGCGGTGTCCGTA
Source organism: Paenibacillus beijingensis (assembly GCF_000961095.1). Taxonomy (NCBI): domain Bacteria; kingdom Bacillati; phylum Bacillota; class Bacilli; order Caryophanales; family Paenibacillaceae; genus Paenibacillus; species Paenibacillus beijingensis. The sequence continues at coordinate 2,529,912 of NZ_CP011058.1, forward strand.
TCCCGTTGCGGACGCCTCCGGAAGAGCGGCAGCGTAAGGCCGACGACCGGGAAGGCGGCTGCAAACGAGAAGCGAACCCAGGCTTCCCGGGGACTGCGCCGGAAGCGCAGACCGATCATCAGGGCGCAGACGAGCAGATAAGCGATATAAAGGGCTTCAAACATACTCGGGACCTTCTTCGACGACTTTCATGTAAATGTTCTGTTTCTGGAAGCGTTCCAGCACAAATTGCGCTTCTTCCTTGTTTGTGTTGCTGAGCAGCACCAGCAGTTCACCGTTTCGGCCCATCCCCATATAATCGGTTTCGCGCAGCGACGCAACGATCCGGTCGGCGAGTTCGTCGGTACTGGAACCGTCTGCAAGCGACGTCAGCAAAATAAAGTCGAGGCCGTAGCGCGAGCTGGCCTTCTGCTTATTTATCACGATTTCGGCAAACACCTCGTGCCGGAGAACTTTGCCCTGCATCCCATCCACGTAGCGGATGGTGCCGACCGCTTCAATATACGAATGGGCGCGCGTCAACGCGGATGAAATGAGATCGACGGCGACTTTGAACAGATTTTGATAGTAAAGAGTGAACCGCTCGAACTCGATCGTATGGACAGAGACGAGGGCAACCGTCTGCCCGGCGCTGATGACGGGTGCCGCCAGCAGCGGGAGATCGGCCTTAAGGTCTTTGTTGACAAATAGCTGGTGGCTGACCAGCAGCTCGTTCAGATAGGGATAATCCTGCACTTTGACGGACTTCGCCACGTCAGTCATGCCGCTCGAGTGTGCTGCCAGCCGCAGAAAGTTCCCCTGCTTGTTGACCGTATGGATGGTGACGCTGTCCGTATTCATAATGGATTCCAGTACGCCGACTGCAGCGGTAAAAATCTGTTCGGGCTCCAGCGTCTCGAGCTCTTTCGTCACCGCATGCAGCTTGCCGAAGCTGTGGCCGTTCGTCAAAATTTGCTGCTGCAGCTCATCCTTGATGAGGCGTGTTTCATCAAAGATATGATGCAGAAAGCTGTACTTCTCCTCTGCTTCCAGCAGCTTCTCCTCTTGGCTCCGCAGCTTCCGGGTACGATGGTCGATGGAATATCCGACCACGAGTCCGGCAGACAGATAGACGGCAAGCTGAAAGAAAAATTCGGAGCTGTAGGTCAGCGCGATCAAGTCCCGTCCGGATTCCAGTTCCCGGTATATATAAAGCCCGAAGGCGAGTACCGTCGCCGGCATCGATTGGCGGCTTCCGTGCAGAAGGCCGATCAGCAGAATATACAGCAAACTATAGTCAAACGAATAGGATGAGACAGGCTGCAGCTTCAATGTGATCCAGAGAAGCACCGCAAAACAAAACAAATTCTCCAAGGAAGGCAGGAGCGGCTTTGCAAGCTTTGCAAGCTTCGCAAGCCGGTTCTTTAGATCAACACGCGTCTTGGCTTGTTCTCCCGGCTTCGCGTGATCCGCCCTATGGTTCTGCTTGAACCAGTCATAGGTTTTGCGGAGGCCCTCCTGCAGTGAATATTTGGGCACCCAATCGAGACTTTGGAAAATCCGGCGGTTGTCGAGCGCGGAACGGTATATATCACCTTCACGGGGCTGGCTGTAGGAAACGTCGATCGCGCCATGAAGCTGCTGCAGATGCTTGATCAAATCGGTAACCCGGTTTTCGGTACAGGTGGACAAGTTGAAAACGCCGCTCAACGAAGAATAGGAGGCGCGGTAGATCGCATCGGCTACATCTTCCACATAGATGAAATCCCGCGTTTGCCCCCCGTCGCCGTAAACGTGAATTTCTTTCTGAGCCAATACGCGCTCAATGAAGATGGATACGACCCCGCCTTCGCCGCCATTGCCCTGCTTTGGCCCGTAGACGTTGGAGAACCGAAAGCATAAGGTGTCCAGGCCGAACAGGTCCTTCCATTTTTCACAGTAGATTTCTCCAACCATCTTGTTGATTCCGTAAGGGGAGATGGGATTAAGGGCTGCATCCTCACGTATGGGAACCTCATCTGGAGCGCCGTATACCGCCGCGGATGAAGCGAAAATAAACTTCTTTATGCCGTATTTACGGGCCAAAGTGAGCATATTGGCGAGGCCGAGCACATTGGATTTGGCATCCAGCTCCGGCTGAATCATGGAGGTGGCCACACTTACTTGCGCGGCTAAATGGACGACGACATCAAAACGGTGGGCCCGGAAAATTTCGTCGCAGTTTCGATCCTCTACGTTCAATATATATCCCCGATGCTTGAATGGAACGTTGCTTTTGCTGCCGGAGGACAAATTATCGAGGATGAATACCTGGTCCCCCTCTTTATGAAACCGTTCCGCCACGAAAGAGCCGATAAATCCATACCCGCCGGTAATTAATATTTTCATCCATCAATCTCCCTTAAACGGTCTGATGTACTTTCAGGCTAGAATATTCTAGCAGTTATAAACATTTCTTAAAAGTATAAAATAGAAAAAGATGTAATTAAAGAGGTTAATCATTTTATTTACTATTGCTTCTCTATCAGCCTCTATTTACAATCGGATAAAGCATTATCGATGCGGATTGCCGCAGGAACATAAAACGGGGCGAGGACCGTATAACGAATAGAAAAAAGGAGCGCAACATGAATCGAAAATTTTGGTGCCGGACAGCGCTGCTTCTTCTGTCTGTGGGTATCCTGAGCGGTTATTCGTGCACGGTGCCGGCGAAGGAGGAGGCGGTCATCAGCAGTTACCCGTTGGAAACGGATCAGGTACTGAATAACCCTTACATGGGCTTTGTCGTGGACGCCAGAGACAACAATCGGGCAAGCCAGCCGTTCCGGCTTGTGCATGCCAATCTGTTTTGGAGGGAACTGGAGCCGCAGAAGGGGGTCTACAACTTCGAGGAACTGGAGCGGAAGTTCCGGTTCGAATACTGGAGGCAGCAAGGTGTAAAGCTTGTCATGCGAGTTGTGCTGGATTATCCGCGGGAAGAAAGCCATATGGATATTCCCGACTGGCTTTATGAGGAGACCGGTCGTCAGGGCGTATGGTACGCCATCGAGTACGGACGGGGATTCAGTCCGGATTACACCAATCCGCTCCTCATTTCATATCATGCCAAGCTGATCGCCGCTCTGGCAGACCGTTATCGGGACGACCCGTTTGTCGCCTTTATCCAGCTCGGAAGCATCGGCCATTGGGGCGAATGGCATACGATGGATCACGGACCGAACCCGATCGCATTTCCAAAGAGAAGCGTTACCGACCGGTACGTCATTCCATATTTGCAGGAGTTCACCGGCAAACACCTGTTGATGCGCCGGCCGACCGCCATCGCTGCGAAGCATGGAATGGGTCTGTTCAACGACGCCTTCGGCAATGAAGAAACGATTGCCGGCGGATTCCGGGATTGGTACATGAACGGTTACACGTCCTGGCTGACCGGTGAAAAAGAACCGGCAATGCCGGATTTTTGGAAAAAGTCTCCCAGCGGAGGGGAATTTAGCGAGCGTCTGGCCGCTTTTTCGGATGACCGCATTGAAGGGACGCTGCTTCAGGCCAAGCTGACTCACGTGTCCTGGATGGGGCCTTCCGCTCCCTGGAGGGCGGAAGCCGGAGGAGCCTATCAAGAAAATATCAATCGTTTCTTGAACGCAATCGGGTACCGCTTTGCCGTGACCAAAGCCGAATATGAGCAAGAAAGGAAGCCCGGCGAGACGCTGCATGTCAGGTATGTCATGGCCAACCGGGGCGCAGCACCGTTTTATTTCCGCTGGCCGCTGGAATTGAGCCTGTTCGATCAGAACGGCAGTATGGCGGCGTCAGTCCGCAGCTCCGCCGATATTCGCGCCTGGCTGCCGGGATTGCACCGCGGGGCTGTCTATTTAACCGTTCCGGCGGATCTGGCGCCCGGCACCTATGGGGTGCATGTTGCCATTTTGGACCCCGAAACAGGGAAACCCGGCATCGATTTTGCGATGGAGGGCCGTCAGCCGGACGGCCGGTACAGGCTCGGCACCGTAATGGTTGTCCAATAAGGAGAGAGGCATTCCATCCTTCCAGCCGGATGAATGAAGAACCAAGCGCATGGATCACGCGCTTGGTTCCTATAACGGCAGTCAACCGTTGGTTATTTCGGCAAAAATTCCGTTGTGAAGGCTTTTGTAACATCCTGCTCCTTCTTGAGAAGCTTGAGCTCCAACATTTGCTTCATCATCGTTTCCCAATGCTCTTTCGACATGTAGCCGGTTCCATTCACAGCCGCATCGCCGCCGTATACGAGATCCTCCATCGTCTTGGATGCGTAGGTCATCGCTTCCGCATTCAGATCCGGATTTTTCTCTTTAATAAACGGATTTACTTCTTCATAGTGGTCTTTATAGTAGTCCCAACCTTTAATGGAAGCTTCAACATACGCTTTCACGATATCGGGATGGTCTTTTATGTATGACTCGGTCGTAATCAAGATGTTATCGTAGGGTGCATAGCCGGAATCGGCGATCCATAGCAATCCGACTTCGACGCCTTCCTGCATGACATAAAAGGGCTCGTTTGTTCCATAGACCTGCGTGACAGACTTTTTGTCTGCGGTGAAGTTGGCCATCTGGCCGTTATAGACCATGTCTTGAACTTTGTCGAGCTTGTACCGGTTTTTAATATATTCCCAGTATGCAATACCGGGTTGCGTGTACACTTTGCGCCCGTTCAGGTCGGAGAAATCTTTGATCGGTTCCTCTTTGTGGTACATCAGAGCTTGAGGCGTTTTTTGAAAAATACCCGCCAATCCAACGACAGGAACCCCTGCCTCTCTCGCCATCAATAAGTCATCCGCCTTCATCATAGCGAATTGCACTTTACCCGAGGACAACAGTTGTACGGGATTGATTTGCGGGCCGCCCGGCTCGATCGTCATATCCAGCCCTGCATCTTTATAAAACCCTTTCATTAAAGCTGCAAACTGTCCGCCATGCTCGGGTTGAGGAAACCAACCTACGATCTGCGTCACCTTCGTCAATGACTTGCTCGCGTCGTCAGAGCTGGATGCAGAGGTGGTTGGTTCATTCGACGGGGAAGCACTCGAAGCGGGGGCGCTTGATGATGGAGCACTTGAATTGTTGGAGCCGCACGCCGTAACTGCAATTACCGTAAGAAGAATCAAGCCGGTCAAAAAAAATGATTTGTGCATTTCATGTCCTCCTCGCAGGTTTGTGTGACCTATCATAACTTCGCGTCTTTCAAGGTGTCAATTAATGATGTTATAGTTTATAACATAAAACTGTATCTTTGTTTTAAATTCCAAAAAATCCTCGAATTTTGTTTCCTGATACGAAAGACTTTCTAACACTTGTAAAAGCTATTAAATTGTGTTGTTGTTATTAAGTGAATTTGTGTAAATTATGAGTTATACTTCATAACATAAAAGAAAGGTTGTGGAATTAAATGAAAAAGCGAACCGTTTTGATTACCGGCGGCAATCGTGGAATTGGGCTCGCAATCGGTAAAAGATTTCAATCGGAAGGAGATCGGGTTGTGATCCTGGATTTACCTGATGTGCCAAGCCCAGAGGCATTAAACTTGGTTTCCGAGAACGGAGGCGCATACTTTACCTGTGACATTTCCAATAAATCGGATGTCGACCGCGTTGTTCCCCGAATATTGGACAGTTTCGGCTTTGTAGACGTTCTGATCAACAATGCAGGAATCCTTAAATGGGCCTCTTTTCTGGAAACGACGGAAGATGATTTCGATTCCACCTTTAATGTCAATGTAAAAGGTATGTATCTGGTCACCCAGCCGTTCGCCCGCGAAATGGTTGCCAGGAAAGAAGGAAATATCATTAACATGGCTTCCATGGGAGGAAAATGGGGGGCTACGCTTCAGTCCGCCTACTGCGCAAGTAAAGCAGCCGTTATCGAACTTACAAAAGTCATGGCTATGGAGCTCGGCCCCTATAACATTCGGGTAAACAGCCTATGCCCGGGAATCATCAAATCCGAATTAGGGAAGGGCTCGCCAAGGTCTGCGGACAGCTGGTTGGATAAAACGCCATTAGGCCGGCTCGGGCTTCCGGAAGATGTGGCGGACGTCGCTTATTTTATCGCCTCCACGGAAGCCCGTTACATGACGGGGCAGGCCGTAAATGTAACCGGCGGGATGATTATGTATTAACCAAACCGGCACTCAACCCGAGGAAAGGGAGGATATTCATGAATCTCACTGTCGAAGAAGCCCTTCTTCTGTATCCTTTATCCAAAGCGAAGCTCGTTGCGGGCGCCAAAGGCGCGAATCGCGTCATCAGATCGGTTAATATGATGGACGCTCCGGATGTTTTCAACTGGGTAAAAGCAGGAGAAATGCTGTTCACTACGGCGTTTGCCATCAAAGACACACCCGACGATTTCCTGTTGATGCTGCGTAAGCTGAACGAACGGGGATCGGCCGGTCTTGGGATCAAACTTGGGCGCTACTGGTCCCAAATCCCCTCTATCGTGATCGAAGAAGCCGACCGCCTTCATTTCCCCGTCATTGAATTGCCATTCGAGTTTACGTTCTCCGATCAGATGAACGCTTTAGTTAAAGCTGATATCGAGAAAAACACAAAGCAACTGCACGATACGCTCAACAAACAGAAAAATCTGATTCGCTTTGCCATTCAGCCGGGAGATTCGCCCAACCACTTTCAGAAGATCGGGGAAGTTTTAGCGCATCCGATCGTAGTCATCGGGGCGCGGGGACAAATCCTTTACTGCACTAGCGATTGGCCGGAAGCCGCGATCCTGAAAGGATGGCCTTGGAGTCCGAAATCCGAGAAAGCCCGTACACCCAACGGTTTGCGCTACACGGTCCCTTTAATGCAAGAGGGGGAATGCTGCGGTTTTCTTCTTGTTATGCCGCCTGATGCAGCCATTGCCCAAGAAGACGTAGGACTCTTCCATCAAGCCGCCGAAATATTATCCTTCCATATGAACCGCCTGCAAGATGAACGCCAAACCGTATCCGGATATCGCTGGACGTTAATACTGGAGCGTTATCTCCAGGGGGAAATGACGCCGGAGCGCTTTCTTGAACAGGCCAAAGCGGCCCGCAATAAGATTGAAGCGGCCGCTTACCTAAGCGTCAAGACCATTCCTATACTTGAGTTCCATCCGGAAACAGATATCAATAAGGGACTCCATAAAATCCGTCGGGATTTGATGTACCATCCTTATCTGACGGGAATCGATTCCCATCACTTGTTTCTCGATTCCGGAATGGTATCCCTCTTCTCCATCCCGGAAGGGGACATTTCCGTCTCCGAATGCCTTCACCGGATTACTAAGATATACTCGGAAGTGTTGGAACTAACGGAAGATCCCGGTTTCCGTTGCGTGATCAGCAAACCCAAATTTAGGCTGGAAGCGATACGGGAAGCATACGAGGAGTGTAATGAAGCGATAGCTATCAGTGATCGTTTGTCGATAGACAATAGAGTCACGATGTTCTCGGATCTTGAATTTAATACACTCTTCCGGCATATTCCCAGAGAAGCAATGAAAAAGTATTGCACGAACCTGCTTCAACCCCTTCTGCAGAAGGAGGAATACTACGTTACCGAGATGCTGCATACACTTGAGGCTTATTTTGCGAACGAAGGATATATCAACGATGCGGCGAAGCAATTGTTCGTTCACCGCAATACAGTGCTTTACAGGCTTGAAAAAATTAGCGAGTTGCTGGACGTGGATTTGCGAAAAACCAGCGATCTGTTGCAACTGAAACTGGCTTTTATCTTTAGAGAACTTCTGCAAGCGGACGAATAAAATCATGCTCGATAGGCGGTCAGTTCATTATTGTCCACATTCTCAATATTATCAGTTGTTTCGTTTAGGTGCACAACTGCTATGATGGAATTGGAAGCGCGCTTAAGCCAACTGAAGAAGGGGGAATCAGCATGCACAGCTTTAAAGGATTGGCGCATATCGGGCTGTACTCGGGCGATGTCGAAGAGACAATAAATTTTTACACGAGTAACTTCGACTTTCAAGTGGTGAATGAGAGGACCATCGAAAAACCTGACCATCAATGGGTCAAGGTAGCCATGCTCGCCCTGAACGGCATGACGCTTGAAGTGATTGAGCACTCCGACAAGTCGCTGCATAAGACGGGAAACGGCGGCTGCGTCGATCATGTGGCGATCGAAGTGGAGAACTTGCCTGAAATCGTCACCGCGATACGCGCCAAAGGACATCAGTTTCGAACGGAAGAGCCGGTTGTAAATATGGAAATGCTCGGCGGGGCCAGGTATATTTACCTGTCGGGTCCAAGCGGTGAAAGCATTGAATTGTTCGAGTTATTAAGTCGGAACGTCCATTGACGGTCAGATAATTAGCTGTGAATTTTTCTTCCAAGTGCTTGGAGACTGGTTCGTCACCTGTTTAAACACTCTCGAGAAATACCGGGAATCGTTAAAACCTGCCGCATACGACACATCCTGAATACTGGCATCGGTGGAGGTCAGCAGTTTTTTGGCGTAGTTGATCCGTGCCTCGTTCAAGTAATGAAGAGGCGTACTTCCCGTGTAAGTTCGAAAAACCTTATGAAGATACGATTTGCTTACATTCATGATCGAGGCCATTTGCTCGAGCGTAATGTCCAGGCTGCAGTTATGGGTGATATAATGCAGTAATTCATAGAACGTTTCTTGCAGCGAAACATTGGAAGCGGTTTTATAATGGCGGATAATGTGGAGAATAATGTTCTCGGCATAGTTTCGGATCATGCGGTCGCTCCCGACCCGCTTGTTGCTGTGCTCGTAGTCAATTTGTTCGAACAGCCAGCGAATGATCCCTGATTTGTCCCTGAGCTGGAAAGAACAGCCTTGCACCAGGGAACGGTACTTGATATCAAGCTTGATGGTCAGCACCTCTTGCGGAGTCAATACGCCCTGATGCTCGCAGCCGGGTTGGTAGCCAACCAGATCATATACCCGGGACTCAATCGTTTTGTCGTTCAAACTGATGATTTGCTCGCCTTTCAGGAAATAACTGAGCTCCAATGTGTTGTGGCTGTGCCTTGACGTATTGGTCGTCTTGGCGTCGTATCGGCGGCAAGATTCCAGTGCGATGGAGTCCATATCGATGCTCGTCAGGAAATCCAGTATTTTGAGCTGCGATTCGCTTGTCACCATAGTCAATTCCCCCTGAAATTTATGATAACGCTTACTTTTATTATACGAAACAGGAGTGATTTGAAAATGGGATTTACGATGAAAAAATCCTCTGCCAAGGCCATCCTGAGCGCAACCGTCCTCTTGCCGCTGGCTGCCGCCGGTTGCGGGCAAAATGCACCGTCTGAAGCAAATCGCGCGTCATCCCCGGGAGCTTCACAAACGGCAGTAAGCAGCAGCGGCGTTACTTTGTCCCGATCTAATGAGGGAGAAACGATCACCTTTCTGACTTCCGGCACGCCATGGATGACCCCTCTGATCGAGAAAATTCCGGAATTTGAAAAGCTTACGGGCATTACCGTTGACGTGCAGCAAATGGTCGATACGCAATTATCCAACAAAGTTTCTGTAAGCGCTTCAACTGGCGGGCATGACCTCGATCTGATCTATTATCGGCCGCTGCAGGAAGCGCTGCTTTTCATCAAAAACAACTGGCTAGAGGACTTGAGCGGATATATTCAGCAGGACCCGGACTTCCACTACGAAGACTTCTTCCAAGCCGGGCGGGACATCACCAGCAAAGACGGCAAAGTTTACGGCATTCCGACGATGAGCGAACGCACGATGTTTTTCTACAATACCGAAATGTTCAAGGATGCCGGTCTAAGCGGCACGCCGAAAACGTACGAGGAGCTGGAGGAGTACGCCAAGAAGCTGCATGATCCGGACAATAACCGGTATGCGTTTGCCGTTCGGGGCGAAGGCAACAGTGCGGTGACCCAATTCGCGGCTTTCTTGCGGGGCTTCGGGGGCGACTTCATCAAGGACGGCAAAGCGGCGATCAATACGCCCGAAGCGATTAAGGCGTTCGAGTTCTATGGCAAATTGGTACGGGAGTACAGTGCGCCCGGCGCGATCAGCAATATTTGGTCGGATTCCCTGGCACTCTTTACGCAAGGACGTGCGGCGATGTACATCGATGGAGACGTCCATTATGCCGAAACGGAAGATCCGGAGAGCTCCGTCGTGGCAGGCAAAGTCGGCTTCGGTCCATTCCCCGCAGGTCCGGCAGGTTCAACCCCATCCAGCATTATTCCGTGGGCGATCGGCATCAGCAGCGGGTCGAAGCATAAGGAGGCAAGCTGGGAATTTATCAGGTGGGCAACAAGCAAAGGCGTAGATCTTGAACTGGAATTGCAAGGCAACTCCAGCGCCCGTGATTCGACATGGAAAAATCCGAAGGCCGAGGCGGTATTCCCGAGCGGAATGGTCGAAGTGATCAAGGCGAGCGGCGCTTCCGGCAATCCGATCGACAGGCCGTACCTCATTAGCGGGGGCGAGGCAAGAAGCATCGTTGCCCAGGTGCTAACGGCGGCGATTGCCGGCAAGAAAGAGCTGCAGCCGATTGCGGACGACGCCAATGCGCGGCTTCAGACGCTGGTCGATAAAGAAAAACAATAGACGCTGTTGTTTCTTGGCCGAGGAAAGGGGTTCCCTATGCTGGCGTGGATCGATAAGCATCTGAAATATATTTTCACGGTACCGACCATTATTTTCGTTCTGCTCATGATTATATATCCGATTGGCTATACCCTTCAGCTCAGCTTCTTTGAATGGAGCATGTCCAACACGGTACCGAAGACTTGGGTCGGCCTGTCGAATTACATCTTTTTCTTCAAGGATGAGCGATTTGCCGCCGCATTCCGTTTCACCGTCTGGTATACGGCGGTTGCCGTCTTCATCGAGACGGTATTGGGGGTGGCCATCGCCCTGTTGATCAGCAAGATAAACAGGGGGGCGACACTGATCAAAACCGCATTTATCTTTCCGATGGTCGCGACGCCGGTAGCGGTTGGAATGGTCTGGAAGCTTATCTATGAGCCGACAATCGGCGTCGCCAACTATTTGCTGGAGAAGCTTCGAATTCCGGAATCGCTCTGGCTCAGCTCAACCGGTTCCGTGTTCGGTTCCCTGATTATGATCGATATCTGGATGTGGACGCCGCTCATCATTCTGATCGTTTTGGCAGGGATCACCTCCTTGCCCAGCGAGCCACACGAGTCCGCGCTGGTGGACGGGGCCGGATGGTTCCGCACGCTGACCAAAGTGACGCTGCCGCTGCTAAGCTCCTCGATTTTGGTTGCCGTGCTGCTGCGGCTCATTGACTGCCTCAAAACGTTCGATATCGTCTATGCAACGACGATGGGCGGTCCGGGTTATGCTTCGGAAAACTTAAATATATTGGCCTACCGGTACGCCTTTGAATATTTTTATTTCGGCAAATCGTCCGCGCTGTTGATTCTCTTCATCCTTCTGGTTCTGATCCTTTCCATTCTGTTTATATTCGTGAAAAAAAGGGTGGAGGTGGAATATTGATGGGAACCGTCAAAGCAATGAGACGTGCCGGAATCATCGTCATTCCGGTGATCATCGTCCTAATTCTGTGCGCCACCTCCCCTTTTATTTGGATGATTATGGCTTCGTTCAAGAAAAACGCGGATATTCTGAACCCGGACAGGATGCTTCTGTTCGACCCGACGCTTAAAAATTATATCAGCGTGTTTACAACCTACAGCCTCATTAAGCCCATCATGAACAGCATCCTGATCAGCGTCATCTCAACGGTTGTCGCCTGCGTATTCGGACTTCCGACCGCTTACGCGATCGCGCGGTGGAAGATGAACTTCTTTGCGTCCATCATCCTTGTGATCCGGATTATTCCCGCCATTTCCTACCTGGTGCCGTGGCACATCATGTTCGCGCAGATGAAATTGTCGGGAACCTATACGGCGCTTGTGCTGGCGTACACGCTCTCATCGCTGCCGCTCATCATTTGGATCATGATCCCTTACTTCTCCATGATTCCGAAGGAGCTGGAGCAGTCCGCCGTCATCGACGGTTCGTCGTTGATCGGATCGTTTGCGCGCATCGTGCTGCCATTGTCTATGCCGGGCATTCTGACGTCTGCGATTTTGGCGCTCATTTTCGCCTGGAACAACTTTCTGTACGCGCTCGTGTTGAGCGGCAAAAATACCGGAACGCTGCCGATGGCGATCTTTAACTTCATCTCCTACACGAAGATTGAGTGGGGCGGTTTGATGGCGGCCACAGTCGTCATCACGCTGCCGATCATCGTCATTTCATTGCTGCTGCAAAAATATGTCGTCAGCGGTTTGACCGCCGGAGCGGTAAAGGGCTAATCTTAAAGGAGGAACAAATCATGCATCAGCCGATGGAAGATCTGAAAAGAAAGCTTGGACGGGAAGAGGTCGTCGTGGGCACCTGCGTCAGCCTGGGCGACATGATGGTCTCGGAGCTGCTGGGCTATGCGGGCTGTGATTTTTTGTGGATCGACATGGAGCATTCGGCAAATGACAAGCAGCAAATATTGCGGCATATTGTGGCTGCGAGAGCGGGCAAAGCCGCCGCTTTCATCCGTATTCCGTGGAATGATCCCATCCTCGTCAAACCGATCTTGGACATGGGACCGGACGGAATCATCTTTCCTTTTATCCGCAGCGCCCAAGAAGCCGAGCAAGCCGTGCTAAGCAGCCGTTATCCGCCGCGTGGCATCAGAGGTTTCGGCCCCAACCGCGCCAACGGCTACGGCGCTGCGGAGACGCCGGCCTACCTCGCCCAAGCCGACGATCTGTTCCGGATTATTCAAATCGAGCATATCGATGCGGTAAACAGCATTGAGGAGATTTGCCAGGTCGAAGGCATCGATTGCCTCATGTTCGGATCGATGGATCTGTCGGGTTCGCTTGGGCGTCTCGGCGAGACGGATACGCCCGAATTTATTGAGGCCGTCGACCGCGTTGTAGCCGCTGCGGGCAAACATAACAAGATGCTCGGATGCTGCATCGGATACTCCCAGGAAACGATCGCCTTTTTTCTGGACCGGGGGATCAAGGTTTTTACGTGCGGGATGGACTCGTACATGCTGCGCTCCTATACGGAGCAAATGGTGCTGGACGTGCGTACTTATGCGAAGAGCCTTTCGTTGTTAAAATCCGAATAGAAAAGGATGCGGTACGATGAAAACCAATTTCAGACTGAGGATAACGGGGGCGCTGGGATTTCCGATCGACGAGAATCCGTCACCCGTCATGTTTGAAGCCGGCTTTGCGAGTTTGGGCCTGGACTGGAGGTACCAGCTAATCGAGGTCCGTCCGGAACATCTGAAGGTGGCGCTGCAAGGCGTGCAGGCGATGCAGTTTGACGGTCTGAATCTGACGATCCCCCACAAGGTGGCGGCGATTCCGTATATGGACGATTTGTCCAAGAGCGCAAGCATCATCGGCGCGATCAATACCGTTCTGTTCCGTGACGGCAGGATGATTGGAGAGAACACGGACGGTAAAGGCTTTGTCATCAGTATGGAGAAGAACGGAATTAACCTGCAGGGCAAAAGACTGGTCGTACTTGGCGCGGGCGGCGCTTCGAGAGCGATCTGTGTGGAGTGCGCTCTCGCGGGATGCGATTCCATTACGATTATTAACGGCACGATCGAGAAAGCGAAAGAGCTGGAAACGCTGATCAATGAGCAAACGTCATGCCGGGCAAGCGTGATCGAATGGACGCCGGGCGTCCGGATTCCCGAATGCGATATTCTGATTAACGCGACGCCGGTCGGACTGTATCCGGACCCGGGCATGCCGGATATTTGCTACGACGATATCCGTCCGGGCATGATCGTACAGGACATCATCCCGAATCCGGCTCATACTCCCTTTTACAAAAAGGCCAAGGAGCTGGGCGCGACAGTTTACGACGGACAAAGCATGCTTGTATATCAAGGGGCGCTTGCGATTGAGCTGTGGACGGGCTTGACCCCGTCCGATGAGCAGATGAAGGATGCGCTTCACCGCCTCTTTGCCGAATAACGGATACTGCGATGAGCTTGTGGATTTTGAGCATATAGGAAGGGAGCGGCGGTAACATGAGTTATTTTGCCGTATTTCTGAAGATGGTCGATCCCGAGAAAAGCGCTGCGCACCGGCCCGAACATCTGGCGTTTCTGGCCCGGCTGCGCGACGAAGGAATCGTATTTGCGAGCGGCAGATTTTCGGATGGGTCCGGCGGCCTCGTCATTTACAAAGCCGATTCGCTCGAAGCGGCCGAGAAGTGGGTCTCAAAGGACCCTTATCTCATCCATGGAGCCCGAAGGGCTGAGATTCACGAGTGGGAAATGGTCACGAATGCGGTACTGCCGCAATGATGCACATGGCTGGAGGACGATGCTTTTTGCTATAACAGTTAAGGTTCCCGACCGTCGCGGTCGCGACGGTCGGGATTTTCGTCCAATTGCTTTGGACGACTCCCACCAATGACCTGCTCCACATTTTTTAAAATTGTGCTGTGTTAATCGTTCAGTTGGACTTTCTGGTTATTCTTAGAATTGCCTGCATAAGCAAAAAGCGGTTCACTAAGTTTGAATTCAAACGCTTCTCTGTCAACTCTGCCAACAGTCATGTTGCTATCATAAAGCTGCAAGAGAAAATGGGCCATTTCATCGCTTGTATGGTATGTACCGAAAGTTTTGTCATAGTCATACTCGCTCGTATTGTTGGCCACTTTTCCAAATTCGGATTTGGTTGCCGCCGGTGCCAAAACTTTAGCTTGCAATTTTGCATTGGCGGCTTTCAGTTCATGGGCCAATCCCTCGGTAAATGCACTGACAAAAAACTTGGTAGCACAGTAGGTAACGGCCGTAGGCACGATTGTGTATCCGCCAGCTGAAGATATATTGATTAATTGGGTACCGTCCACGTCTCTATAATCACGTACATACAAGGACGAAAAGATAGTCAGGGCTTCCACGTTTAGGCGCAGCATGGTTTCAATCTTTTCCAAGTCTTGACCGGACACACTTTCATAGCTGCCGAAACCTGCATTATTAATCCATGTATCGATTTGATACGGATTTAACTCCCGATAGAGCTGATGGGCGTTTTGACTGACGGATACATCGACTGCTTTTACCACAATATCCAGCTCAGGAACTTCCTGCAAAATTTCTCTTTTCAGTTCGTTCAGATTATTTTCACGGCGAGCAACAAGTATGATATTTTTCTTACGTTGGGCGAAAGCCTTTGCTGTCGCGTAACCTATACCGGAGCTTGCTCCGGTAATAACTGTATATTTCCCTTGTGCATCCATTTGTAATCTCTCCTTTAACTTGGCATACTGACCCCATAATTTTTGCGATCATAATAAAGTTAAGGATCAGCTTCGGCATCCTTATTATGCAACAAATGAACAGGCGACCGTTATCCCATTCTTCTCAAATGATAGCCTAATCCTCTCACAGCCATTTACGTTGCGAACAAATATGAATTATGATGGAACTATCAAGGATGGAGGAACAAGGAGGATCTTATGTCTGAACGAATATATAGACAGCAGGAGGAGCTTGCCAAACTCATTGAGTGTTATTCAGGCCGGGACGGTGTTCATGCGACTGCTATTCCGTCTTTATTTTTCACTCGTCGATCTAAGGTTTCCGGATCAAATTTTGGAGTTTACAATCCTTCCTTTTGCATTGTCGTTCAAGGTGTGAAGGAGGTATTGCTGGGACAGGAGCGCTTTAGGTACGGTCCTGCCGACTACCTTGTTGCATCCGCCCACTTGCCGGTTACCGGCCAAGTCATGGAAGCCTCTTCCCAAGTTCCGTATTTGTCTCTCAAACTTGAATTTACCCCGAGTCAAATCTTAGAGATTTTAAGCGATTCTGAAATTCGGGTTGGCCCGAAAGAAAATGCTAAGCGAGGTATTTTTGTCAGCCGGATGGAATTATCTTTGTTGGATGCGGTTATCAGGTTAGCTCGTCTGCTGGACAATCCTAAGGATATCCCGATACTTGCTCCTATCTTCACGAAGGAAATTCTCTACAGGGTTCTGCAAGGGCAGTACGGGGTTGTGCTGGAACAAATTGCAATCGAAGGAAGCAGTGCCAAACGAATCAGAGACGTTATCGAACATATCATGAATAACTATGTCAGGTCTTTTCGGATTGAGGAGCTTGCGGAAATAGCGAATATGAGCGTTCCTTCGCTTCATAGGCACTTTAAAGAGGTAACCGCCATGAGCCCTATTCAGTTCCAAAAACAACTGAGACTGCAGGAAGCACGGCGTCTGTTATTATCCGAGTCAACAGATGCCGCGGATGTCGCATTCCGGGTAGGCTATGAAAGTCCGTCGCAATTCGGCCGTGAATATTCCCGAATGTTTGGTTTATCACCTATACAAGATTTAAAGCGCCTGAAGGCAATAAACGCATGAATCCATTACGAAGGGTGAGCTTCAATACCGCCGGAACACCGGCTCTTCATGAAACGGATGAAATTTTGCACTTGATTCGGCATCACATCCTCATTCCGGTAAGCCAGGCAGATATACCTTCGGTTTACGCGGCCGGGAAGGTCGCGCATGATGAGCTCGCCCCGCTCGATTTCCTTCATCACACTGCGTAATGGCAGAATCCCGATTCCGATCCCGTGCTTCACCGATTCCTTGATCGTCTCGATGGCCCCAAGCTCCATCCGAATGTTCCATGCCAGACCGTTCTCCCTCGCCCAATCCTCCGATAGCTCGCGGGAAGTGGAGCCGTGCTCGTGAACGAGGAAAGGCTCTTTGCTCAAGTCGGCAATGGTGAGGCTTTCTTTCTCAGACAGCGGATGCCCGGGAGGCAGCAGCAGCTTCAATTCATCCTGCACGAGCGGAACGAGACGCAGTCCGTCCTTAACGGTATCCGGCAGCGAAACGACAGCGACGTCGACTTCATATTCCGTTAGAAGCGTCAGTATGCTCCCGGCCTGCTTGACGGTCAATGTCGGCGTCACGAGAGGAAACTGCACCTGGAAGTCCGACAAATAAGGAGGCATAAAATAGGTGGCGGGCGTGTAGCTCGCGCCAATCTTGAGCAGCCCTCTTCCTTGCTCCCGATGCTCCTTCATCAACCTCTCGGCCTCGTCCATCAAGGCATAAATCCGCCTCGCATAAGGAAGAAGCTCTTTGCCGGCTTCGGTCAGCTGCAGGTAGCGCAGCTGTTTGCGGAACAATTCGACGCCAAGCTCCTCTTCCAGCTTCTTCAAATGAAAGCTTACCGTCGGCTGCTTCAACTGCAGCTGCGCCGCGACCTCCGTCAACGTGGAGCAGCGGACGGCTTGGACAAATACACGCAATTGCTGAATGTTCATGAGATTTCCCCCCTGGCTTCAATATAGATAATATCTATAATTACATCAATACTTATAGAGGTTATTTAATTTTATCTTATCATTCCGTTAACCTTTAAATGACAATTGGAACTTAATCTAAAGACATGAATTGAAAATATTGGGAGGTTGAAAAATAATGCTGTTGAATCGTCCGGGGAGCAAAAAATGGATGACGTTCGCTGTCATGAATGCCCTTGTCCTGACCACCGTTGCCTGCGGCAGCAAGGAAGAAGCTGCGAATAATAATGCGGCTTCCGCTGAAAGTACAAGCCCTTCGGCGGCAAGCACCGCTCCGACAAACACTGCTTCGGCAAGCGAACAGCCGGCCGCTGCACCGGCCAACCAAGGTGAACCCCTTGTCGTCTACTTGAACGATTTCGACGAAATCATCAAGCCGATGTTTGAGGAAGCGACGGGCTACAAGCTTGAATTGGTGACCGGAAACGGCGCGGAGCTCGCTTCGCGGATCGAGGCGGAGAAAGGCAACCCGCACTGGGATGTCGTGTGGATGGATTCGATGCCGACCATCGACCAGATGGGCAAACAGGACCAGCTGCTGGCAGACTGGACGCCGAAAGATATCGACAATCTCACGGATTTCGCCAAACAGTTTGTCCCGGCTAGCCATGCTTATTTTCCGACCGGGGCACACGCCGCTTCCGTCATCATCTACAATACGAAAGCGATCGATGCAAACAGCGCGCCGAAGACGTGGAAGGATCTTGCGGATCCCAAATTTAAGGGAGCCGTCGGCATGGCGGATCCGGCAGTAGCCGCTCCGGCCTACCCGTTTGTGTCCTGGTTTTTCGGGGCGCAGGGAATGGATGCCGGCAAGCAATATTTTGAAAGCTTGATCAAGAACGGCGTACATGTGTACCCGAAAAATCCGAACGTCGCCAAAGCGTTGACCGGCGGCGAAATCAAAGTGGCCGCACTGCAGGAGAGCAACGCGTACACGCTTAAAAACAGCGGGGAGCCGGTCGAGATCGTATGGCCGCAAGAAGGGGCGCCGGCATCGGTTCGGGTAGCGGCGATCCAAAAAAATACGAAGCATGCCGACGCCGCAAAAGCATTTGTTGAATTTCTGCTTGATCCGAAGACGCAGCAAGCATTGATCGATCAAGGCGAGGAAAGCTATTTCGAGCCTTCTGCCAAAGACGTGCAGCCCAAGAAGGACCGCGCTGCAGACGCCAAGCTTGTCGCCGCGGAAGCCGGCTGGGCGGGAGAGCATGAAGGCGAGATCAAGCAATGGTTCGCCGACCAAGCGGTGAAATAATCCGATGCTCCGAATGTTGACTTACGGGAACAGGACCGGCTGGCTTGTGCTGGCCGTCCTGTTCCTCCTTATTCTGCTCCCGCTCGCCGCCGTCATCATACAAGTGCTGCTTCCCGGCGTTTTTTTCGGAAAGCTGGTCATGGGCGATATTTCACTGCTGCTCGACGTCTTCCGCAGGCCGTTATGGCTTGCTTCACTGAAAAACTCGGTACTGCTTGGCACCGGCACAACTATTATAGCCACTATTATCGGCGGAGCGATTGCGATAGTTCGCGCGCGGTGGTCGTTCCCGACCGCCAAGCTGCTGGATATGGCCGTCTGGCTGCTGATCATTACCCCGTCGTTCATTCTCGCACAGGGCTGGGTCATGTTCGCTTCCGCGGACGGATTGGCGGCCCGGTGGCTCGGCTGGACCTGGCTTCATTCGCTCATCTTTCAGCCGGCAGGCCTGATCGCGGTTATGACGCTAAGCAAGTTTCCGCTCGCTTATTTGACGGTCTACACCGCCTTGGAATGGA
Source organism: Paenibacillus beijingensis (assembly GCF_000961095.1). Lineage (NCBI taxonomy): Bacteria > Bacillati > Bacillota > Bacilli > Caryophanales > Paenibacillaceae > Paenibacillus > Paenibacillus beijingensis. The sequence continues at coordinate 2,549,040 of NZ_CP011058.1, forward strand.
AGGTGGACAGACTGGGCGAAGCGGCAAGGCTGTCGGGGGCTACGCCCTGGACCGTATGGCGCACCGTTCAGGCGCCGCTACTGCTTCCTGCATTTTGCTCCGGGGCGATGCTGGTGTTTATGGATACGGTCGGCGATTTCGGTCTTCCCGCTTCCATTGCCGCCGTATTCCGTTTCCCGACCTTGCCGTATTCCGTCTATTCGGCTCTGTACACATCACCGATCCGGTTCGATATGGCCGGAGCGCTATCCTTTTATCTCGTCCTGCTGATCGCACTCGCGATGGCGGTACAGCTTTATGCGATGCGCAAGTCACGGTTTGATTTTCTGACTTCGCGCGCGACCCGTTCAGTAGCCAAAAGGCCGGCAAAAGGCACCTACGTATTCGTTCTCGGCAATATCGCGCTGCTGCTGATCGTGATCGGAATCCCGCTGGGCTCCAACTTCCTGATGTCGGTCTCCGAGACCGCTTCCGGCGCGGGCGGTTTCACCCTGCGGCATTACCGTGAATTGTTTACAGGCGACGGGACGCTTCTCAGCGGGCTGCTTCATTCGCTTGAAATCGCCGCTGCTGCTGCCGTCCTGGGGCTGATTGTCGGCTTTCTGATCGCTTATGTTCTCACGTATTCGCAGTTTAAGTGGCGCAAGGCGATCGATGTCATCTCGCTTGTATCGCTCGCCGTTCCGGGCATTGTCCTCGGAATCGGATATATTTTCATCTGGAATCAGTCCTGGTTGGAGCACATCGGCCTTCTGCTCTACGGAACGCCGTGGATTCTCATTCTGGCCAGCGTTGCAGGAGCCATTCCCGTTATTACGCGGATCATTGTCGGCGCCATGGCGAAAGTTCCGGCGCAGCTGCTGTCGGCTGCGCAAATGCAAGGAGCCCCGTTTACGCAGCGCGTGACGACCATTCTTGTTCCGTTAGTCAAAGGAGCGCTGCTGTCCGCTGCCCTCGCCGCCTTCGGTGCAAGCGTGTTTGATCTGGCCATCGCTTCCATTCTGTACCCGCCGAACTTCATGACGCTGCCGGTTGTGATCAACAAGGCATTCGAGGACTTGAACTTCGGTTATGCGGCAGCGGCGACACTGACCGGCGGCGGACTGGTCGTACTGATCATGGCCGTTCTGGAACTGCTGTTCAGGCCCAAAAAGAAACGCGTAAGGAGCTCTGCCTATGAATCCCATACTTGAAGTAAAGGAGCTAGGAAAATCGTTCGGTTCGAGCGCCGTCCTCCACAGCATCAGCTTTACCGTCCATTCCGGCGAAATTATTAGCGTACTCGGTCCTTCCGGCTGCGGAAAGTCGACCCTGCTGCAGCTGATCGCCGGGCTCCAGCAGCCGGATGGCGGCGAAATCAAGCTGCGGGGAGCCGTTGTTTCGAGCGGGTCGCAGCTCGTACCGCCGGAGAAGCGCCGCATCAACATGGTGTTTCAGGATTATGCGCTGTGGCCGCATATGAGCATTTATGACAATATCGCCTATGGCTTGCGCCGGCAAAAGGCCTCCGCAGCCGCAATCCGCGACAAAATCGCGGAACTGGTCGAATTGCTTCGCCTGCACGGCCTGGAAGAGCGCCTGCCCGCTCAATTATCCGGCGGCCAGCAGCAGCGCGTCGCCATTGCCAGAGCGCTCGCCACACAGCCCGATGTGCTGCTGCTTGACGAGCCGCTCTCCAATCTGGATATGCGGCTGCGTGTCGAGATGCGCGCGGAGATGGCCTTCTTGTTTCGCCGGCTCGGCACGACCGTATTCCACGTTACCCATGATCCCGATGAGGCGTTTGCGATGGCCGACCGCTTGATGATCATGCGCGCAGGAGCCGTCGATCAGATTGATCATCCGCAATTGTGCTACCGTCGGCCGGCCACTCTTTCCGCCGCCATGCTGCTCGGAGCGGGCAACAGGCTGAAAGGGCAGCGGACCATCCGGAACGGAGAGCCGGCGGTTCGCATCGGCGAAACGACGATCATCGGGGTGTCGCCGGGAGCGGAGGAACTGGATTCGCATCTGGCGCTGGAGCTTTTGTTTCGTCCGGATGCGGCCTTATGGCTGGCCGCGCCGATTGATAGCGAATCGAAGCTGGAGACAGCGGCAGCGTCTGCGTTCACACCAGCGGCGGTGGCATTGTCCGAATCCATCCCGGCAGAAGGCGCCGCGGAGCCGAACCGCTTGCCGATGCGTATTCTGCACAGCGTATTCGAAGGCAAGCATTGGCGCGTGCTCGCCCAAACCGAGGATGGTCAAAAGCTGTCGTTCCTGCACGATGATCAACTGCAATCGGGTATGCAGGGATACTTGCTTGTTAACATTAAGGATGCTTTTCTATATCCGTACCGCAACGAAAGGTAGATTGCCATGTCACGCATCTTTGTTATATCCGACATCCACGGGCATATCGAAGGCGCCCGCCTGCTTTTGAATCAGGCTTCCTATCAACCAGGAACCGATCTGCTGATCCTTCTCGGCGATTTCATGAATAACGATCCGTCCGCTTGGAACGTATTGCGATTCATTCGCGCTTTGACAAAGGAAGGAGCAGTCGCCATTGCCGGCAATATGGAGCGGTCTCTGCTCGAATCGGCCAAGCTCAAAGGCGTTAAGTCCTCCGATCATCGAGCCGACATCGAGTTTGTCCGGCAGCTTCCGCTTTTCTTCATTAAGGAGCCTTACTTGTTCGTACATGCAGGACTCCGGCCGGGGGTGTCGCTTGAGCATCAATCTGCAACGGATTTGACAACGATTCGCGAGGAATTTTGGAATAGCGACAACCCCGCGATTCCGTATACGGTTGTGTTCGGCCATACGCCCACCGTCCGTCTGGGGGCTCATCCCGGCGAGCTGTGGCACGGTCCCGGGCGGCTCGGCATCGATACCGGCGCTAAGCATGGCCTTCGTCTAACTCTGGTTGAATTGACCGGCCGGCTTGCCTACTCCTGCTCAACTCATCCATCAACGCAATACCAGGATATCCGTCAAACGAGTTGGCCTGCAGAGGCCATGATCCAAAGGAGGAACTAGCGATGGTTCATGACAAACGTTTAAGGAGCACGAAATTCCTCAGAGCGATAACCGCTTGTGCCGTTCTGTTCACCGCGTTGAACTTTTCCGTGAACAGCGGGGCGGCTAATGCGTCGCCGCAGCCTGCCGTGCCTGATTATGAAGTAAAGCTTTTTCTCGATCCGAATGACGTGCTCGATTCCGATCATAATCTGACAAGCAGCGTCCGCAGCTATTTCGGCATGCCCAGCACCAAGACAAAAATGAGCGTCGAATATCTCGATACGGCTGATTTGGATATCGATGACGAAGGTTGGAACGTCCGGGCCCGAAAAATGGAAGATTTCGATGACGATGAGTTCGAATTGACGTATAAGAAGCGTTATCCGATCACCGGCGGCGATATCGACGCAGCCTTGGCCACCGCCGCACTCGACGGCTTTGATGCGGATGAGGACGATTACGAAGCCCAGGTCGATTGGGGCTATTCGAAGCAAACGCTCAGCTTCAGCAATAAGAAAACGGTTCATCATGGAGGATATGACGGTATGGAGTTGCTCTCCGAAGTCGATGCAATCGAAGAAGCCGTCGACCATGCACCGGGAAAATTCGAGGATTGGGGCTCGGCCAATTGGGGAACCGATCTTTTGAATGATTCCAAGGCCTACGGTCCGGTCGATGCCAAGCGCTGGATTGGAACGTGGCAGAACAAAACGATTTACATTGAGGTATGGAAAATCATCAATGAAAGCGGCAGCGGCTACGATTATGTCGTGGAAGCATCGTTCAAAACGTCAAGCCGCACCGACGCCTCCGCCGGCATCGCGCAGCTGGAAACCGCTCTGACGCAGCAGGGATGGTTCTTGCCGACCGACGAACTGAAGACGCAAATGATACTTGACCGTTATTAAAGAAAAGAGGCTGATCCAGAGTCAATAAGACCGGATCAACCTCTTTTTCAATGCAACCGGATCAACCGGCTGAGCTTCTTAGTATTCGTTGAAAAAGGATTGAATTTCTTTCGCGTCGTTCGTTTTGGTCAACGCCAGCATAAGCAGGATGCGTGCTTTTTGCGGATTCAGGGAATCGCTTGAGACGAACCCTTTATCGTTCTCGCCGGGATTAGGAGTGACGGTGCCGCTGCCCGTGCGGGTTGATCTCACGATGACGACGCCCTGCTTGAACGTCACCTTCTCCAGCTGCTTTTTCGCCCAGCTGCCTGCACCGCCGCCGGCTTCCACCAATTTCCGCAAATACTTGTATTGGTTTTTATCCATATTGGTAGGAATCTGAGCCGCATCGGCAGCCCCGGCCTTCGAAAGTGCAGAAAGTGTGCCGTTGCCGGAACCGGCTACGACAATACCTTTTGCCCCTGCCTGAACGGCGGCGTCATAAAAAATTCTTCCGTTATTCTGATATTCGTATAGAATGTCCACCTGCGGAAGGCTGTCGAGATTATCGATGTTGAAGACGGTCTGGGTCGTATGCTTGCGCGCCGGTTCATTGTAGAAATAAACGCGATTCCCGGCGATCGTGCCCAGATAACCTTGTTCAGGGGATTTGAACGTATCGGTCGCCGTTGTATTCGTCTTCGTAATGTAACGCGCCGCTCCGATTCGATCGTTTAACTGAATGAGGACGCCTTTGCCTTTCGCCTCGGGTGTGCCGGCAAGCTGGACGGCATTGTATAAGTTAAAGGGGCCGTCCGCGCTCATCGCAGAAGACGGTCTCATGGCACCGACGATGACAACCGGCTTCTCGCTCTTCACGACGAGGTTGAGAAAATAAGCGGTTTCTTCCAAAGTATCCGTACCGTGCGTCACAACGATCCCATCCACATCGTCAGATGCAAGCAGTGTATTGATCCGCTTGGCCACTTTCAGCAGAATCTCATTGTTGATGTTGGAACTGCCGACATTCGCGATTTGTTCGCCGCTCACATTGGCGATTTGCTTCATCTCCGGAACGGCGTTGAGCAGCAGGTCGATCCCTTGGGTTACCTGATAGTTGGTCACTTCCGTGTTGGAAGCGGCAGAAGAAGCGATCGTGCCTCCGGTAGCCAAAATCTTAATGTTTGGAAGTTTTTTGACGACTTCTTGTGTTGGGGCTGCTGTTTCGGCATGAGCGACCGAATAAGGCAATACGGCGGCAGGAGCGAACAATAGGGCTGCAGATAGAGATGTGGAAAGCAGTGCGACTGAAATTTTTCGTTTAAGTACCATAATTAATTCCCCTTTCAAATCTATGAAGTTATGAATGTCATGAATTGTGACATCACGGAGTATATCGACTCTCTTATATGTTGTCAATGAATAATATGTAAAAAAATATAACATTTAGAAATCTGCTATATTACTAGTCATATAATCGCAACAAATAAAAAAGGTTTACTTAGGGTATTAGTCTTATGAATCTCTATTCTTTAGGAGAGAAATGAACGATTTAAAAAAATAGTATGAAAAAAATTTGGAACCGCGCAAACGGATTAACTAAAGGAGATTGTAATTTGGCGTCGTTGTCCGGCGTTAGACGGTTTATTGCAACCGAGAGCTTACTGGGAGCCGGGGTCGGCATATTTAGCCTCATATTGAATCTGCATTTGCTCGATCGAGGGACTGGTCTCCATTCCGGCAAGGTTTACTTTGCGGAAGCTGTTCGGAAAACGCGTGCTCATTATCGGGCTGTGGCCAGACAGACCAACATGACTTTGTAAAAAAAGTGCGCGAATCGACGTGTCCAATGTGTGCGCACAACATACTGATGCTAAGGAAAGGTTCTATTATTGCTCGTGATGCTGAAATGACCCGCAAGAAGGCCGCTTTTTTCAAAGCATCCTTCTTGCGGGTCACCATTGTCTTGTTAAATAATGTCTGCTAAAAGCTTAGTCTCTGCCGGCTGCAACAATTTTTTCGGCCAGCATCTTCGGTTCGGTGTAAGCGGTAGTCATGTGATCGCCTTCGCCGGTAATGAGACGGAACAGGCCAAGATGGCTCGATTGAGCCGGGTGCCAACCGTAGGGACCTTGCGGGAGCGCGGTATCCGAAGTTAAATACAAATAGCTTTTCGGAATATTCAGGCTGTAAAATTTCTTGAGATCCAGCTTCTCGAACAGCGGCTCTGCCGGTTCGGGCTTGGCGCTCTCATAAATTCGCTTCGCGAGGTCCAGGCTTGCTGTATTGACGATCGTGTCGCGGAATAGTGGGAAAGGCATCGTAAGCGTGTTGTTGCCCGAAGCGTCTTTCAATTGTTGGAACAAATCTTGAACTTCCGGCGGAGTCTGATCCACAAGGCTTTGGCCGTCAAGCGATACGAAGGCGTTAAAGAAGACGAGACGTTTGATGCGGTCAGGAATTTGTTCGGATACTTTCTGGATGACGGTACCGCCAAAGCTGTGTCCGACGAGCACGATATCTTTCAGGTTTTTACCTGTAATGAAATCGACAACCGATTTCGTAATTTGCTCATGCGTCACTTTCGGATCGTATTGGTCGCCATGTCCGGCATATTCAGGCGCATACACGGTATGCCCGGCTTTGCGCAGCTCGGCGGCCGTTTTGTCCCAGAAGCTGGCGTCAGCCCACGCGCCATGAATTAGCACGAAGGTCAGCTTCTGCTCGGTGCCTGTCTTGGCGGCGGCTGCAAGCGTTTCGGCTGTATCATAGGCGGTGCCGGCTTTGACCGATTTCGGCTTGAACATATCCCTGCCGTCGATTTGTATAAAGCCGTTGTGCGCATTAACAGTGATGCGGCTGGAATCGATATGGTACTGGGTGACCAAAGTTTGACGGACCGGAAGAAGCACAGTTTGGGCTGCCGCTGCTTGTGCGGTTGCGGCCATACTGCCGAGCTGCAGGCCGATTAAAGTCAATACGGCGACTAGAAAGGGGATGGCGATTTTGTTTTTCAGCAATTTCATGATTGAATTCTCCTGTTTTGCGTGATTAACGAATTTTGCAAGTATTTCGTCCAAGCAGCTTATTAATGGCGCATCGCTGAGTCAGCCCTGGAATAAGGACCGAAAGCGAGATGGCGAGCCCTAATAACTTCCAGTATCCCGGTAAAAAGTAAAGTAACGACAACAGCGCTAAACCGAGCACAATGCGAACCGCACGATCGGCTCCTCCGACATTTTTCATAACTTAAATCCCTCCATATTGGTTTGTTTGGCAGATTGAATTCCTGAGTACGATATTAACAGAGGCAAGTCGCAGCAACCGTAACTTAGTCACACAGCAGCAAAAAAATAGAATGGAGCGAAAAAAAAAGCCAAGCCATAGGCGGCTTGGGGCAGAGATGGAAGTTATGGGGAAGGAGGTGCGGTTAGCGGCTTAAAGTTCCATATATTTTTCCAGACCACGACGCTGTATATTGGAGATCCGGCCTCTGGATAGTTGGAGCAGCCCTTCATTTTCAAGCGATTTCAGCGTTCGGCTGATCACTTCCCGTGCGGTTCCGAGCTCGATCGACAGCGTATCGTGGGTAATGGCCAAGGTATCGTTTCCGTCCTCGGTTAACCGGACAAGATATTCCGCTACCCGGGCGCGAATTGATTTGAAGTTGATACTGTCCAGCAGGTTGGACATAATGATCAGCCTTTTGGCGAACGTTTGGAATATGTACTGGCGGAAGCTTTTGTAGCGGTCCATCCAGTCTCTGAATACGTAAACCGGAATGACAAGCACGGCGCACCGCTTCTCGATCCATGCGGAAGCTTCATATTCGGTCTCGCCGAGGATGCTGGACATCATGAGCGGACAGCACTCCCCGCCGTTAAGCCGGTACAGGGTGATCTCTCTTCCGCTGCCGCTGATTCTGTACATCCTTACCGTTCCTTCCAAAACGAGAACGGCATGGTCCAGAAACTTGCCCTCCTCAAAGACATGGCCCGGCTGCAATTCCATAACCGTTATGCCTTCATGGCTCCAGTCCTGCTCGGTAATACCGGACAAGCTCGGAAAGCGCTCAACAATGCGGGGGACTTGCTCAAGCACGGTAGAACTCATTCGTGTCATCCTTCCTTGCAAAATGCGGATCTTTCAGCAGCTATAGTATACCATTTGTGATGAACGTATTACTGTGACATTATCACACAAAAAGCTGAACCAACCGTCAAGCGATACCTGACTCGACGGGAATCGTGCTCAATCCCGATGGTTTCGATGCGGTCGCACTGCAAACAATCTAATGTCAGCTAAATGTAATGTATTATCAGCGGAAACCCATATAAACATGCCTTTCCTTAAAATCCTTTGTGTCAAAACACAAAATGACAGGTTCAAATTAGGTCTATGACATGAATGATTACGTATTGTGCAATTCAATCAACTTTGGTATAAATATATTATAAAGTATTTTATAAAATATTTTATAAAATTTGTGCGATTAAGGGGGATGCAGGTGAGTACCAAAACCGTCAGCAAGCAGCAGATTGCCTACGAATTTATACACGAAAAAATCATTTCAGGCGCTTATTCCCCGGGGTACCGTATCGTAGTCGATCAGCTCGTTCAGGAACTGTCTTTAAGTCCCAGCCCGATCCGCGAGGCGATCCGCAAACTGGAGGCTGACGGATTTCTGCACAATAAGCCGTATTGCGGAGTTGTCGTCATCTCCATGCAGTACAAGGAATGTCTAGACCGGATGCATGCACTGGCGATCATGGATGCGTACGCCTCTTCGCTCAGCGGACCGCGGCTGACCAGCAGGGAAATAACGAAACTTGCGAAGCTGAACGCCGAGCTTAAAGACTGCGTCGAGAAGGATCAGGTAATGAATGCGGGCAAAATTGACCGTGCGTTTCACGATCTGTTTAACAGCCGCTGCGACAACGACATTATTTTGAATGCGATTCGTGATCAGACGGAAAAACTCAGCACGATCCGCGAGCTGCACGTTATGTTTTATCCAATGCGTATTTCCGAAAGTGTCGGGGAGCACGAGAAGCTGCTTGAGCTGTTGCGCGACAATAGAGGGGAGGCGGTGATTGAAAGCTATGTCCGGAAGCATATGCAAAATTCCATTGCCGCTTACATCAAAGCCTCGGAGCAGTTGGAGGGGGAAGCGGGAAGGATTGCACGGACGTGATAAAAGCGGGCGCAAAACCAAATCTGTTAATACGCTGCGACATTGACGAATCCGCCTTGCGCCGCATCCGGACGCTTGCAAATGAAGTGCATGTGGAGCCATGGAAAGCCGGCGGAAGAGAGCCGCAGATGCTGGTTCGGCCGGAAGGGCTGGATATTGTCGTAACCCGAGGTTTGATCGACCCGGTTGCGTTCCGATACCGGGCGCACAGACTGAAGTGGATTCATTCCGTTACGGTAGGAGTGGAAAAGCTTGATGTGCTATCGCTTGCACAAAGCGGCATTATTGTTACAAATGTAAAGGGGCTGAATGCTGTCCCGATTGCCGAATACGTCATGGGGGCGCTGCTGGCCTGGAACAGAGGTTTGTTCACGTTTGCTGCGCAGCAGCGGCGAAAAGTATGGCAGACACTTGATGTGAAGGAAACGAGCGGCAGCACCATGGGCATTCTCGGCTATGGGAGCATCGGGCGTGAAGTAGCGGTTCGCGCCAAAGCGTTCGGCATGAACGTGCTCGCCAGCAGCCGCAGAGAACACGGCTCCAAACCGCATGCGGTCGACCGTTTTTTTCTCCCTGATGAGGTGGAATCGCTCCTTGCGGAAGCCGACTGCGTCGTGAACTGTTTGCCTCTATCGCCGGAAACGGCAAATTATATGAACCGCCGCCGCTTCGAATGCATGAAGGACGATTCACTGTTTATTAACGTGGGGAGGGGGAGGACAGTCGATGAGGATGCTCTGCTCTGCGCCCTCCGCAACAGGAGCATAGGCGGGGCTGTTCTGGATGTGTTTGGCGCTGAGCCTTTGCCGCCAGGTCATCCGTTATGGGACGAGGACCGCGTGCTGATCAGTCCGCACAACGCATTTGCTTCGCCAAAACACTGGGGGCGCGTGTTCGATCATTTTATCGAAAATCTGGAAAGGTTTTGTAAAGGGGATGAGCTGCTCCATGCGGTGGACCCGGTTAAAGGCTACTAGGAAAATTAAGGTTTTGATTTCGGATGCTCCGCCCCATTATTTTCTGAATTTTCATTTAAATTTGTTTCTTATCTGAGGAGGACAAAGATGGACTCAAAAAAAATGAAAGCTGCCTTATCGCTTCTGCTGCTTGTTACGATGATTTTGGCCGGCTGTTCCGGTAAGGAAACCGGCGGACAAGGCGCCGCTACGCAAGCGGAGGGGTCAGCGCAGGAGGCGCCTGCAGCACAGGATTTGAAAATCGCCCTGAATGCACAACCGACAACCCTTGATACGCAAATGACGACGGCATGGGTTACAACGCATGTTTCCCGCAACATTTATGAGACGCTGATGGTCGCAGACGAGCATTACCAGATCAAGCCGATGCTGGCGGAATCGTACGTGGTTAGCGCCGATGCGAAAACGTTCACATTTAAGCTGCGCAAAGGTGTTTTGTTCCACAACGGCAAAGAAATGAAGGCAGACGACGTGGCGGCCTCAATGAACCGTTGGATGAAGCTGACAACGGTCGGCAAAGCGACCTTCGGAGACTCGAAGTTTACGAAGGTGGATGATTACACGGTGGAGATGAAGCTTGACAAGCCTTCAGGTGTTGCGCTTCAAGTGATGACCAATACGAACCAGTTCGCCGCTATTATGCCCAAAGAGGTGGCAGATACGGCAACGGATTCCGGCGTCAAGGAATACATAGGCACCGGTCCTTACAAATTCGACGAATGGAAACAGGATCAATTCATTCATCTTACCAAATTCGACGGATACAAGCCGTTAGATGGTGAACCGAGCGGCTTGGCCGGTCATAAGGAAGCACTGACCACTGATCTATATTTTGACTTCGTGACGGACTCCTCTACCCGATTGGCAGGGCTGCAAAGCGGCCAGTACGACGTTGCCATGGAACTTCCGCCCGACAACCTGGCACAGCTTAAAGCAGACCCGGATATTAAAACGTATACCAGCTTTACGGGCTACAACCCGCTCATACTGAACAACAAAAAAGGGATATTCAGCAATGTGAAAGCCCGGCAGGCGGTGGCTGCGGCGCTGGACATGGACGCGATTATGAAAGGCGCGTACGGGGATCCCGAATTTTACCGGATCGACGGCGGTATTATGATGAAAGAGCAGTCCAACTGGTACAGTGAAGCCGGCCTTGAAAATTACAACCAGAAAAACAAGGAAAAAGCGATACAGCTGTTAAAGGAAGCTAGTTATAATGGAGAACCGGTTCGTCTGATTACAAGCCGTGATTACGAGGATCTGTACAATACGTGTGTTGTCATTAAAGCGCAGCTCGAGGAGATCGGAATGAACGTCGATCTGCAAACGTATGATTGGGGTACTGTGCTTTCGAAGCAGCCGAATCCGGATGCATGGGATTTCTTCCCGACAACGTTCTCATCGAAGACCGACCCGACGCAAATATTGTATCTTGACTCCCGTAACGGCTGGGCAGGATGGACCAATAACCCGATAATCGACAAACTGCTCGATCAAATCCGCAGCTCAAGCTCGCAGGAGCAATCTAAAAAATGGTTTGATGAGGTACAGAAGGAATTTTGGACGAGTGTGCCTGTGATCAAGCTTGGCGATAAATACGCACTTATGGCATCCGGATCCAAAGTGGAAGGCTTCCGTTATTTTGAAGGTCCCGTTTTCTGGAACGTGAAAAAGACCGCGTAATGAATCTATTCCTTGTACAGACAGGTGGCTAGAGCATGGAATATGCATTAAGAAACGACAAGATTATGCCAAAGGCAGATATTACGATTTCGTTGGAAGACAGAGGATACCAGTTTGGTGACGGCATCTATGAGGTTATCCGCTTTTATGACGGTGAGCTTTTTCATCTGGATGCCCATCTCGCACGCCTTGACATCAGTGCCCGCCAAATCAATTTAACGCTGCCGCTGTCAATGGATGCGCTTGCCCGGCGGCTGAAGGAGCTTACGGCACTGAGCAAAATCGGTGACGGTAAAATCTATCTTCAAATTACAAGAGGAGTATCCAGGCGCGCACATGCATTTCCGGAAGAAACGGAGCCGCTGCTGACCGCTTACACGGAGGAGGTTGCGCGGCCGCTTAGCCAGCTTGCAACCGGAATCGGGGCGATTACGGTGCAGGACAACCGTTGGCTGCGGGTCGATATTAAATCGCTCAATCTGCTGCCGAACGTGCTTGCCAAGCAAAAGGCGAAGGAAGCCGGAGCGGTGGAGGCCATCTTCATCCGGGACGGGCATGTGACCGAAGCGAGCGCGTCGAACGTGTTCGGCATTCGAAATGGGGTTATTTACACCCATCCGGTCAGCCCGTTCATATTAAACGGCATTACACGTCAGGCCTTGAAGGTATTGGCGGAGAAAGTCGGTATACAGTGGGTGGATGAGGCGTTTACGGAGCAAGAGCTGATGGAGATGGACGAAGTGATTATGACCAACACCGTTCTTGAAGTATGTCCGGTCATCAGCATAAACGGTCAGCCCGTCGGTAAGGGACAGCCTGGTCAGCATACGATCCGGCTGCAGCAGGCTTTCGCCGAAGAAATAGCGGTCCTGAAAAGAGGGAAGGTAGATGCTTGAGCTGCGCAGCAATATTGAACAGCTGACAGGGCAAGCCGGAGGAATGTGGGGTGTGACTGTCACAGATTTGCATTCAGGCGAGAAGATGACCCTAAATGGCAGCGAGCCGTTTAACTCCGCGAGTATTATTAAGGTCCCGATTATGGCCGCCGCTTTTGCGGCGGTTTACGACGGGGAGTTGGCCCTTGGCAGCCGGATTGAATGCCGCCTGGATGATATGGCCGGCGGCTCAGGCATTATGCGGCATTTGACGCCGGGAGTTGCGCTGACGGTGAACGATCTCATTACGCTCATGATTATTCAAAGCGATAATACCGCGACCAACATGCTCATTGATGCGCTTGGCACAAACCGTATTCAGGCAACGGTTGCCGAGCTTGGCATGACAAACACCCGCTTTTACCACAAAGTAGGCTTGATGATGGCGCAGCCCGAAGGCCGCAACACGATAACGGCCGACGATGCGGCCATCATGCTGACAAGACTCGGTGAAGGCAGCTTTATATCCCGCCATGCGTGCCAACAGATGATCGACATCATGAAAAACCAGCAGTACCGAAACGGTTTGCCGCAGCAATTGCCGGCTGCCGGTGCTGGTCCTGTCGGCATACTGCCGGAATGGGAACTTGCCAACAAGACAGGCTGGGTCGACGGCATCCAGCACGACGCCGGCATTTTATATGCCAAAGGCCGTGCGGTAGCCGTCACCGTATTATCCAGGAATGGCGGCACCCCTTCGGAGGCGCTGGCGTGCATCGCTGCAATCGGCAGGGAAGTATATCGTTATATGTGCCGCCAAGAGTAAATGTGAGGCGCGTTATGTGTTTTTACAGGCTTAAAGCTATTGAAGTGGTTTTGCCTTCGGCAAAACTAAAAGTGTATGCTTACGAAGTGGTTTTGCCTTCGGCAAAACCTTAAGGAGGAAGCGGGATGCTGGCTTATACGGGCAAGCGGTTGCTGTCTTTGATTCCTATTCTGGGTATCGTCGCCATTGTCGTATTTTTTATGATTCATCTTACCCCCGGCGACCCGGCGGCAATAATGCTCGGACCGGAGGCCTCGCAGCAGGATATTGCCAACTTGCGGAGTCACCTTGGACTCGATGAGCCTGTGATTGTCCGGTTTGCAGAATGGATCGGGGGAGTGCTGACCGGCGATCTCGGCACATCGATTTTCATGAAAATGCCGGTGAGCGAAGCGATCATGGAGCACGCGGGTCCAACGGTGTCCCTGACCATTATGGCGCAATTCATTGCTATTATCATTGCGATTCCGCTCGGCATATGGGCCGCCAGAAAAAAAGGAGAGCTTACGGACCAGGCCGTGATGGGCGTCTCTTTACTCGGTATTTCAACGCCCAGTTTCCTGATTGGACTGTTTTTAATTTTACTGTTCGCAGTGCGCCTTCATTGGCTCCCTGCTTCCGGATACCAGCCGCTTACTGAGGGTCTGGGAGCCCATCTCAAATATTTGCTGCTTCCGTCTCTTTCCCTCGGGTTTATGCAGGCCGCGCTTATCGCCCGCATGACACGGGCGTCCATGCTGGAGGTTTTGAACCAGAGTTTTATCGAGATTGCCCGCGCCAAAGGACTGCATGAAACGACGATTGTGTTCAAACATGCGCTCCGCAACGCCTCGATTCCAATCTTGACCGTAACCGGGCAGTCGCTTGCGCTGCTTATTGGAGGGGCTACCGTAACCGAATCGGTATTTAACATTCCAGGCATCGGACAGCTGATTGTCAATTCGGTGGAACGCCGGGATTACGAGGTCATTCAGGGGGTCGTACTGGTCATTGCCACGCTTTACGTGTTTATTAATCTGGTTATCGATTTGCTGTACGGCCTTCTGGATCCCCGGGTTCGTTTGAACCGTTAATAAGGAGTAGAGGAGGAATGCACAGGTGAGTACCGTACTGTCCGATAAAAGATCCGGAAGCAGTGCCGAGTCTCTGCATGAAGCGCGGGGACGTCATCGGCGGGAACGGCGGGCGCTGCTGGTTCGGGCTGTTCTTCACCATAAGCTGGCAGTGGCCGGGCTGATGCTCGTCGTCCTGGTGGCGCTGCTTGCGTTGCTGGCTCCTGTCCTTACCGCATACAACCCGCTCACGGTTGATGTCGTGAACAGGCTAAGTCCACCGTCGGGCAAGCATCTGTTCGGAACCGACAATTTCGGACGCGACATTTTTGCGCGTGCCGCTTACGGGGCGCGCCTGTCGCTGCTCGTAGGTCTGAGTGTGGCTGTCATTGCGGGTGCGGCAGGCATGCTGATCGGTCTGGCAGCCGCTTATTTCCGGCGTATGGACTATCTGCTCATGCGCTTATGCGACGGTTTGATGGCGTTTCCGGCCATTTTGCTCGCAATTGCCATCATGGCGGCGCTCGGCCCGAAAATTCAAAATGTGATTATTGCATTGTCTATTGTATATACCCCGAACGTGGCCCGTGCCGTGCGATCAACCGCTCTGGTCGTAAAGGAGCAGACATTTGTGGAAGCGCTCGGTTCGCTTGGGGCGGGACATATCCGCATTTTGCTCGGCAATATCGCGCCTAACTGTCTGACACCGCTTATTATTCAAGGCACGTTCATTTTTGCTGACGCCATTATCTCGGAAGCGGCGCTCAGTTTTCTCGGAGCGGGTATTCCGGCGCCTGCGGCAAGCTGGGGCAACATTTTGTTTGACGGCAAAACCTACATTTACAACGGCTGGTGGATGGTGCTGTTTCCCGGAATACTGTTGATGCTGACAGTTCTTGGACTGAATCTTTCCGGCGATGGATTGCGGGATCTGCTGGACCCCCATAGCAAGAAATAAACCGTTATGAAATGAGGAGGGGAGACGATAGATTTGAGCAAAGCGGAGAACGAATATGCGATCGAAAGCCGTGCAGATGGGAACGGATCGGATGTCTTGCTGCGCGTGGAGGAACTGAAAACCCGCTTTGATACGGTCAGAGGTACCGTTACTGCCGTGGACGGAGTGCAGTTTACGATACGCAAAGGGGAAATATTGGGTGTTGTCGGCGAGTCGGGCTGCGGCAAAAGTGTGACTTCCCGATCGATTATGCGGCTGTACGACGAAAACAAGGCAGTCAGCCATGAGGGCGGCGTTTTTTATAAAAACGAAAATTTGCTGTCCTTGTCCAAGAAACGGATGCGGCAAATCCGCGGCAACGAGATCGCCATGATTTTTCAGGATACGCTAAGCTCGCTTAATCCCGTTTATTCGATCGGCAGCCAGATCGCGGAGGCGGTCCGGCGGCATACAAAATGCGGCAGGAAGCACGCTTATGAAAAAGCGGTGCTGTTGCTCGCTGATGTGGGGATACCCGATCCGGCCAAGCGGGTGCATGAATTTCCGCATCAGTTGTCCGGCGGCATGAGGCAGCGGGTGATGATTGCCATGGCGCTTGCTTGCGAGCCTGGCCTGCTCATTGCGGACGAGCCGACGACCGCTCTGGATGTAACGATTCAATCGCAAATACTGGATCTGATCAGCAGTTTGCAGGAGCGGTATGGCATGAGCATTATGCTCATTACCCACGATTTGGGTGTCGTCACCGAAATATGCACACGGGTCGTTGTGATGTATCTCGGGCAAATCATCGAAGATACAGATGTGTCCACGTTGTTCCGCAATCCGCTGCATCCCTATACGCAGGGCTTGCTGCAATCGATGCCGAAGGCGGACAGCCCGAGGAGCGGCCGCTTAAGCTCAATTCCCGGCGTGGTGCCATCGCTGCATCATGTCCCGGCAGGCTGCCGCTTTGCCGGCCGCTGTCCGCATGCTGATCACAAATGTTTGGAGTGCGCGCCAAAGCTGGAAAGTGTCGAGGACGGGCATCTAGTTCGCTGCTGGCATTACCGGAGCATCAGGTGGGAAGGGGGAACGGAACATGGCGCTCAATCGGGGACTGCGCTCTGAACAGCCGATTCTGGAAGTGAAGGGATTAAAAAAACACTTTCCTGTGAAGGGCGGGCTTGGAGCGCCGAAGCGGCAGGTGAAAGCGATCAATGACGTAAGTTTTGCGCTGTATGAGGGTGAAACCTACGGGCTTGTCGGCGAGTCGGGCTGCGGCAAAAGCACGACCGGCCGCGCCATTCTGCGGCTGATTGAGCCGTCGGAAGGCCAACTAATTTATAATGGCTCCGATTTGTGCAAGCTCGACCGCAAAAGCATGATGGCGCTGCGCAAGGAAATGCAAATGATTTTTCAGGACCCGTATTCTTCACTCAACCCGCGTAAGCGAGTCGGGACGATGATTGAAGAGCCGCTCGTTATTCACGGTATCGGAAATAAGCATGAGCGGACGCTCAAAGCGCTGGAGCTGCTGGAGAAGGTTGGACTTCATCCGGAGCAGTATTACCGCTTTCCGCACGAGTTTTCGGGCGGACAAAGGCAGCGGATCGGCATCGCCCGCGCGCTCGCCGTGCAGCCGAAGATTATAATCTGCGACGAGCCTGTATCCGCGCTGGACGTGTCCATCCAATCGCAAATCATTAATCTGCTCGAGGAGCTGCAGGAACGGGAGCGCCTGACGTATTTATTCATTTCCCATGATCTGGGCGTCGTTCGTCATATGACGGATCGGATCGGCGTGATGTATATGGGCCGAATTGTCGAGGAAGCGCCGACAGAGCTTCTGTTTGAACGGCCGCTTCATCCTTATACGAGAGAGCTGCTGGCCGCTATTCCGGTTCCGGGCAAGGAGCGGCGCCGCCACGCCAGAAGCGGCGAGACACCGTCACCGCTCAATCTGCCGGTTGGCTGCGCTTTTCAAAGCCGTTGTCCCCATGTAACGGAACGGTGCCGCCAGGAGGCACCGCGGAGGCAGCAGATCGAAATGAATCATTACACGGAATGCCATCTGTATGAAACCGGGGAGGCCTTGAATTGAAAGCGGATCTATGGATTAAAAACGGCTTGATCGTGGACGGCAGCGGCGCCGAGCGCAGACAAGGCGGCGTAGCCGTCTCGGACGGAAAGCTCATCATGACCGGCGAGGGCGCGGCACGCGATGAAGATATCGATTCAGATGCAATCATAGACGCAGAAGGTCTTATCGTAGCGCCGGGTTTTATCGATATTCATACCCACTCGGATTTAACGCTATTAATCGATTCGCGGGGAGCGAGCAAAATTTCGCAGGGCGTTACCACCGAAATTGTCGGCAACTGCGGCATGTCGGCCGTTGATTGCTGCGGAACACATAAAGATGAAATTCGCGAAGGCGCCTCGTTCCTGTATGCCGACCTAATCCCTTGGACATGGAACAACTACGCCGACTATTTGGCGGAGTTCGACAAACGCGGCATTTCCATGAATGTCGGTTGCTTTATCGGTCACGGAACTGTAAGAGCATCCGTGATGGGATATGAAAACCGGCAGCCTGCGCCTGAAGAAATGGATGCGATGAAACAATTTGTTGCCGAAGCGATGGAAGCGGGTGCGTTGGGGCTCTCGTCCGGTCTTATTTATTCGCCGGGCATATTCGCGCAGTCCGGGGAGCTGATTGAGCTGTGCAAGGTGGTCGCCCGCTACGGAGGCGTGTACACGACCCATATGCGCAATGAATCGACCGGTCTGCTTGACTCCGTGGAAGAAGCGCTGTATGTCGCGCGAGAGGCGCGTGTTTCACTGGAGATTTCCCATTTGAAAGTAACCGGCACGCGCAACTGGGGCATGGTGGCGCAGGCGGTGAAACGGATCCGGGCGGCAAGGGAAGAGGGCATTGACGTACACTATGACTTCTACCCGTACCATGCCAGTTCAACCGGCATGACTTACATGCTGCCGCCTTGGGTTCAGGCCGGAGGCTGGGAAGCCAGCCGGAAACGGATCCTCGATCCGGTCATGAAAGAGCGGATGATTGCGGAAATCGAGAATGGCACCCCGACATGGATCAGTCCGGCCCTCAATGCCGGCTGGGACCGGATCCGGATCGCATCGGTCCAGACCGAAGCGAGCCGTCGCGCCGAAGGGTTAAGCCTGAAGCAGTATGCGGAATTGTGCGGGCAACCGCCTGTCGAAGCGATGCTGCAGCTGCTGCTTGCTGAAGAGGGCGGAGTCGGTATGGTGCTGTTTGTGATGAGTGAGGAAGATATTGAGGCTGCGGCGTCGAGCGAGCTTTCAATTGTCGCTTCGGACGGTTTCGCAATCGCGGCCGATGGCGTGCTAAGCCGTTCCAAGCCTCATCCGCGCAGTTATGGAAGCTTTACGCGGGTGTTCGACCGTTACTGCCGGCAGCGGCCTGTGATGACGCTTGAACAGGCGGTGCATAAAATGACTGGATTGCCGGCTTCCAAGCTGAGTCTGCACGACCGGGGGCTGCTGCGCGACGGCTTTGCGGCCGATGTGGTGCTGTTCCATCCGGAGCATGTCAAGGATGCTGCGACCTTTGAGCAGCCGCACCGCTACAGCAAGGGTGTACACACCGTTCTGGTCAATGGCCGGATCGCTTATTCTGAAGGCACATTCCACAATCCAAAAAGCGGAATGGTCGTTAAAATGACTCCGTCCGGTAAAGAGGCTGCACGATGAAATTGGCAACAAAAGCAATAGACTCCGTTCTAATTCTGTCCTTAGCTGCAGTCTACCTTGTACTCCAGCTGAGCGGTTCGAAAACCCTCGCCGGTCTTCTTGGCGTCATGGTATTTATCGCAATCGCTATTTTGCTGCCGCAGGTAAAAGGGACGACGCTTGTGCTCACCTCCCTGTTTGTGGCGGGCGGAGCAGCGCTGCTGGCGGCCCGGCAAGCAAGCGCAGCCGCATGGTTTCACGCAGCGGGCATGAATGTCACACTTATTACGCTGTTCGTTTTTGCGCCGTTATTCGGCATACCGGTCCGTTCCCCGAAATATGTGAACGCGTTGAAACGATTTTACCAGTCCAATCGGATGAGCCGCACCCGGTATTATCTCGGAACCCAGGTTCTGACCCAAATGATGGCGGTATTCATTAATGTAGGCTCGGTACTGGTCGTCTATCATCTGGCGGCTGCCAACCCGCAGCCGGGAGCGCAAAGGCTGCTTGAAAACGCGCTGAACCGCGGCTTTGCGGGCGCCATTTTCTGGTCTCCATATTTTGCTGCCATGACTCTCGTCAGCACGGCTCTTGATCTCCCGTGGGTGCAGCTGCTGCCTTATGTGCTTGGCTTGTCCTTTGTCAGCATCGTCGTCGGCATGGCGTCCGAGTGGCGCAGCCTGCGGGGCGGAGCGCCCGCGCAGCCGCAGGCTGCGGAGCAAAGGTCGGTACGTGCGGCTGCTGAGTCTGCCGATTTCCGCGCGCAGCCGGAAGCAAGCGCAGTGTCCGCTCCGCATGCCGATTCTCCGAGGGCACTGGTGCCGCTTATCGCGTATCTGGCGTCTGCGATTGTACTGATTTTGCTGCTGGAGCGGGTAATCGGACTGCCGATGGTGCTGATTGTCTGTTTTGCCGCGATTTTATATCCGTTATTGTGGTGTGTTGGAGCCGGTGCTTTAACGGCGTATCGTCAAGGCGTCAAGGTTCATTTGACGCGCACGCTTCCTTCGTTGAAAAAAGAGATTACGCTGTTTCTGACGGCCGGTTTTTTTAGCGGCTCCATCGGCCAGACCTCATTTAGCGAGTGGATTCCGCGGCTCCTGCAGATGCAGCCGCTGCCCGTGCCGCTTATTTTTTCCTTGCTGACCGTTATTGTAATTTCAGCAACGTCGCTGATCGGCCTGCATCCGATCGTGCCGGTCACGATTCTCGCAACGGGCATCGATCCGGCGTCGCTAGGCATCACCCCGATGTTTCTCGCCGTATTGCTGCTGGGCAGCTGGGGTCTCTCCAACCCGGTGTCTCCGGTGTCGGCGGTCAACAATTTGCTGGCGGGGTTAACGCAAAAAGACGTCTTTAAGCTGGCGGCGCGAAACTATATGTTTACGGCAGTGATGATGGTGCTGCTGCCCCTTTATCTGTTCGCAGTCAGGTTATGAAGCGGGCATATCTTAATCAACCTGATATAAGAGGCGGATCCCGAATCGCGGGATGGCGGTTCCTAAACCGTTTGCTAAGGGCAATTTATTCCGTATCGAGTATTAAGGAATGCACTGACATTCTCACAGGAAGACCATCTGCATTCAATTGTTGACGGCAAGCTGATGCTGTTTATCTGATCGTCGGAAGGGCTGTCAGGCAAGCGGCCGCCGTCCATACTTATGACGGATTGAGGAAAAACTAAAATACAGTTGACAGCTTTTCGGTCAGTGGTGTATAACTTAATTGTGAACAATTTAATTTATAGAAACTTAAATGGAACGATGGCAAGGGAGGGATGAAGGTGGAGAAAATGGTTCGTCTGCAGGATCATCTTTGTTTTTCTCTATACGCTTGCTCCCGGGCCATTTCGCGAATGTATCGGCCATTGTTGGAAAAGATGGGAATTACTTATCCGCAGTATCTTGTGCTGCTCGTCTTGTGGGAAAAAAACGAGAGCACGGTGAAAGAACTCGGAGACGCTCTCGATCTGGATTCGGGGACATTGACTCCGCTGCTGAAGCGGATGGAAGCCGGCAAGCTGATTCGCAGAGAGCGCTCGAAGGAGGACGAGAGAGTCGTTACGGTCAGGCTGGAGGAAGCCGGCGCGTCCCTTAAGGAAGAAGCGGCATGCATTCCTTTATCGCTTCTCGCATCGAGCGGGATGTCTGTCGAAGAAGTAAAGTCATTAAACGAGACGATCAAAGTATTGTCCGACAAAGTAGCCCAATTGAGCGGAAAATAACGGAGCCGTCCGTCATCCGCTCGCCAGGACTCTTGATTTTACGCAAAGCATGAGCCGGAGGATGTCCTCCGGGTGCCGAATCGCTGTAATCGGTTTTTTTTACTCCAATACATTGTTCACAATTAAATTTTATAAAACTAGACCGCCATCTGCAATTTATTATCTGCTGCCACACCATATTAACTTATATAGGAGGAGTTTCACATGACACAAGAACGCACAGGAGTTGCAACCGTCGGAGGAAACCCGATTACGCTGATCGGGCCGGAATTGAAGGTGGGTGATCAAGCCCCGGATTTCACCATCAACAAAGATTTGTTTGCGGAAGTAAGTCTCTCCGATTTCGAAGGAAAAGTGAAGCTGATTTCCGTTGTTCCTTCATTGGATACGGACGTATGCGACGCCCAAACGCGCCGCTTTAACGTGGAAGCGTCAAAGCTTGGGGAGAATGTCGCCATCTTGACCATTTCCGTCGATCTTCCGTTCGCGCAGAGCCGCTTCTGCACCGTTGCCGGCATTGACAAAGTGGTTACGCTGACCGATTACAAATCGCGCTCGTTCGGCGAGGCGTACGGCGTGCTGATCAAAGAGCTGCAGTTGGATATGCGCGCGATTTTCGTACTCGATGAAAAAAATACGATCAGGTACGTCGAATACTTAAGGGAAATGAGCGATCACCCGGATTATGATGCCGCGTTGAATGCAATGAAACAGCTGGTTTAATTTTCATCTCGATAATAGGAAGGTCAAAAGCCGAGCAAAAGTCACTTTGCATGGCTTTTTTTTGTTGAAACAAGTTTCAAGTAACAAATATTAATTATTATCATTCGTTATGCGCTATGTTATGATGTTCTCATTGAATATCAGTCACGGCACGATTCCACCATCCGGCCCACGCTTCTGAATGGAAGAGCCCGCTGATCGATTACGAGTTTTCGAATGAATGGAACCTGATCGAAAAAGGTTTTTCACACTAAACAGAAAGAAGGAACTTTCAAATGAGCAGCTTAACAGGAAAAGTAGCGATTATTACCGGATCGTCGAGAGGAATTGGCCGTGTCATTGCGGAACGGCTGGCCGGTTTGGGCGCTAAAGTGGTCGTCAATCATGCCGGCAATCCGCCAAAAGCGGCGGAAGCCGTGGAGGGCATTATTCAAAAGGGCGGCGAAGCGTCAGCGCTGCGCGCCGATCTGAGTCAAGTAAACGAAGTGGAGACATTATTCGCCGAAACGCTCGCTGCATTCGGCAAGGTGGATTTTCTGATCAACAATGCGGGAGTTATGATCACCAAACCGCTGGCGGAAGTGACGGAAGCCGACTTTGACAAGCAGTTTGCCGTAAATGTGAAAGGGACGTTCTTTGCCTGCCAGCAAGCGATGAAATATATGGAGAACGGAGGGAGAATCGTGAACTTCTCCACGTCCGTAGCGGGGCATATGTTTCCCGCCTACAGCGTCTATGCCGGTACAAAAGGGGCGGTTGAACAATTCACCCGTCAGCTTGCGAAAGAGTTCGGCTCCAAACAAATTACGATCAACGCCGTTGCTCCGGGCCCCGTTAATACCGAACTCTTTCATGCAGGGAAGACAGAGCAGCAGATTGAAGCCATCAAAAAAATGAATGCGTTCGGCCGAATCGGCGAGCCTGAAGATATCGCGAGTGTCGTCGAGTTTCTGGTGAGCGACCAAGCGCAATGGGTAACCGGTCAAACGCTGCGCGTGAACGGCGGATTTATTTAATAAAAAAGAGGTTGTTCCGTCGCCGGAACAACCTCTATTCTCTTTCTCTACTGCAGGGAATGCTTCGCTTCGTCCTTGACTTCCTCCCGGAAGCCTTGAATGCTTTCTTTGCGCCGCTCGTTTTTTGCTTCGATTTGGCTGCGCTCCTCGCTGCCGATTTCAGAGGAAAATTCGTTTAAGTATGCTTTGCTTTCATTTAGGTTTTCAATCGTATTTTGAATATTTTGCTGCAAATGCTCGACATTATCCGCCCGATTATCCGGTTTTGCCATTGCTTTGTCGCCTCCTGGTCATGTTATGCGCATACTGGAGCGCTAGCAAGTAGTTTGATCGGTACCGGGGGTTTTTATGCTTCGCCGGACCACTTCCGGTCGCCCGTCAAATATTTCTCCGTCAAGATGGACAGCAGCTGGATGCCGACCTCATTATGGCCGCCTTCGGGGATGATCAGGTCGGCGTATTTTTTGGACGGTTCGATAAACGCTTCATGCATCGGCTTAACCGTATTCAAATATTGGTCGTGGATCGATTGAATGTCCCGGCCGCGCTCCTCGATATCCCGGAGCACCCGGCGAAGGATGCGCACATCGGGGTCGGTATCGACGAAAACTTTGATGTCGAGCAGCCCCCTTAAGTTTTCGTCGGACAGCACATGGAGGCCTTCGATAATGACAATATTGTTCGGCCTCAGCTCTACCGTATCGACCTTGGAGCGGGCATGAACGGTGAAGTCATAAACCGGAGCCTGTGCGGTTTGGCCTTCTTTTAGAAGGTGAAGGTGCTGGATGAGCAGCTCATTGTCAAAGGCGAGCGGATGATCGTAATTGATCGATTCGCGTTCGGCCAGACTGAGATGCGGATGGTCCTTATAATAGTTATCTTGGGAAATGAACGTCACTTTGGCGGAACCAAGACGGTCAATGACGGAGCGGGCCACCGTCGTTTTGCCTGAGCCGGTGCCGCCTGCGATACCAATGATGAGCATAGCGATTCAATAATCCTCCCTAAGTTGATTGCCGGTGCAATTTCAAGCTACAATTTCAGTATTGTAGCACAGCATGCACATTTTTTCACCTCGGTCAGCAGCCGGTAAAGGGAAAAAAGCGATCGGAGGAGAAACCATTCCGGTATGCGTGAGGCGCATGTAAGAAAACATCGGAGGAGGCGGAAAAGCGGGTGCAGGTTATCGCTATGCTCACTATGCTTATTGACCATATAGGTCTGGTTTTTTTTAAGAACGATCCCTGGTGGAGAATAGCAGGAAGGTTAGCCTTCCCGATTTACGCGTATTATATTGTTCTAGGATATCAACATACCAAGAGCATAAAGAATTACATGAACAGGCTTTTACTATTAACGCTCATTTCACAAATCCCCTACATGCTGGCTTTAAATTCAGCAGCAAAACTTAATGTCGTCGGCACCTTATATCTATGTCTTGTTGTTTTGTACGTTACTGATCATCAAAAGCGGGTTGTTTCCGTGCCGGTTGCCGTCATCATCGCGGCCATTATGGAATTTTTGAACTTTGACTACGGCTTCTATGGACTTGCCCTTGTTCTCATTTACAGGTACATGCAAAATCACTATATCGTCTTTGCTCACCTTATGTTAAACCTGCTGGTTATGCTGCTAAAGCCGGGGTGGGAAATCCAAATATTCAGCATCTTTGCGACATTAGCAATTGTGTATGGCCCTAAGGTATATCGCGTTTTGGAACGCAGAAGCGTCCCAAATTGGTTATGGAGGAGTTTTTACCCTGCCCATCTGGCTCTGATTGCTTTATTCAAATGGTTTTAATATCGTCCCGGCACACACAGCCCGTATCAATTACGCGCGCGCCTTCAATTGCTCGTCCTTGTTCACCAGCCATTGCTCCAGCATTTCGACGGACATGCTTTTCAGCATCTCCCCGTGTTCGTGAATGGCATGATGCCACATTTCAGCTTCGACCTTATACTTGTTTTCGTCCGTTACGGAAAAGCCGCAGTTGCAGGAAAGAGTCGTCATTGATTTCATTCTCCTTTAATTTCGAATTTTAATTATTCGTGCATCGCTTGTTCGGACCATGGATCGACGCCGGGATCCGTACCTTGCGCCAGCAGCTGCAGGCGATCCATATAATGCGTCCAGCCGTGCTGATGGGAGGCGATTTCCGAGGCCGGCAAATCGTAATGCGTCAAAATCAGGAGAGTACCGTTGTCTTTGGGCGTCAGCTTGAACTCAACGGTGCTCGATCCGGGAGGGACAAGCTTCGACTTTTCCCAGCCCCACGTCATGACGATTTTCTCGTTCGGGACAATCTCCTTATATTCGCCCATCGCGATGTCGCTTCCATTAACGTCGATGCGGTATTTGCCGCCGATGGTCGGATCGAGCAGGACATGGCGTCCCATCCAACGAACGAGCTTGTCAGGGTCGGTAAAAAATGAAAATAACGTCTCCGGCCGGCATTCGATAAAAATTTGTTTCGTAACCGTGTCACTTCTGCTTATTGGCTGCATGTTTTCTCCTTTCTTCCTCTTCCGCGGCTTCTTTCAGGCGCATTAAGCTGTCATCCCAGAAGCTCTCGATATACTGCTTCAATTCGGCGAACCCTTCCCTCCTAATGCCGTAAAATCGTTTCGTGCCCGCCCGCCTGACGACGACGAGCCCGGCCTCTTCCAGAACTTTGAGATGCTGCGATACTGCAGGCGCCGAAATGTCGAACTGCGATGCGATGGCGCTGGACGTCAGTTCCCCATCGCGGACGAGATATAAAATATCTCTGCGCCGGGGTTCTGCTAATGCGTGAATGGCTTTATCGATCATGCACTTAATTTAGCATACACTTAATTAAGTGTCAACTTAAATAATGATTGCGCAACGTCAAGTTCTGTTATATGCTGACCTGGAAATCGTGAAAAAGGAGCGAGAGCAATGGTCAACGTTCTAACCGAAATTATCATTAACTGTCCCCGGGACAAAGTTTCCGATTATGCGGCCAACCCGGACAATGCTCCTGAATGGTATATCAATATCCAATCGGCACTGTGGCAAACGCCGAAGCCGCTCGCGGTCGGTTCTAAAATCGCCTTTAAAGCGCAATTTCTCGGAAAGCAGCTTGCATACGTCTATCAAATCGCGGAATATGAACCGGGCAAGCTGCTCGTCATGCGGACCGCCGACGGTCCGTTCCCGATGGAAACAACGTACACCTGGGAGACAGCGGAAGGCAATGCCACCCGGATGACGCTGCGAAACAAAGGGAATCCGACCGGGTTTTCAATGATCTTTGCTCCGTTGATGTCATTCATAATGCAAAGAGCGAACAAGAAGGATCTGAAGAAAATCAAGGCATTGCTTGAACGGGGAGCTTAGATCTGCCGCTAAAGGTGGTATTTCGCAGTCATCAAACAGCAAGGAGCAATCGGATTGGAAAAAACGATTAAAGAACAGTTAACCGAGTTGGCTGAATCGGAATACCGGAAGTTTTCCTCCGGACTCATTCCGAACATTAACAATGTGCTTGGCGTTCGGCTGCCGGAGCTGCGCAAGCTGGCCAAAACGATTGCAAAGGGCGATTGGCGAGCTTACCTTGAAGCGGCGGAAAGCGACTATTTCGAGGAAGTGATGCTGCAAGGTATGGTCATCGGCTGCGCAAAAGCGGATGCGGACGAAATGCTGCGTTACATAGCCGCTTTTGTCCCGAAAATCGATAATTGGTCGGTGTGCGACAGTTTTTGTCTCGGGCTGAAGTTTGCGAAGAAAAATCAAGCAAAGGTATGGGATTTTCTGCAGATTTACTTGTCCTCGGACAAAGAGTACGAAATCCGTTTTGGCGTCGTCATGCTTCTTAATTTTTTCGTCGAAGAGACGTACATCGCCGCCGTTTTGCAGCGGCTGGACAGCATCAAACACGACGGCTACTATGTCAAAATGGCGATTGCATGGGCGGTAGCCGAATGTTATGCGAAGCTGCCCGGGCCTACGATGAGCTTCCTGGAAAGCAATTCGCTGGACGATTTCACCTTCAACAAAGCATTACAAAAAATTACCGAGTCATACCGCGTCGATCCGGACACGAAAGCGCTGATTCGCGGCATGAAGCGGAAGCTGCGTCGTGAAAAATAAGGCCGGGACGATACGATACGTTGTCCCGGCAGCCGTGCTGGCGCCGTGCGGGAGCGGCGCCTTTTATTAGCTGCGCGCTCCCGCAGCCGGACGGGACGGGTCAACGGAAGCGCCGTCCCGCTCCAGCTGCAGCAGTTTCGTTTTCATCCCGATGCCGCCGCGGTAGCCCGTCAGCGCTCCGTTTTTGCCGATGACGCGATGGCATGGAATGGTGATGAGAATGGGATTCGCGCCAATCGCGGCGCCGACCGCGCGCACCGCGGCCGGTCTGCCGATTTCGCCTGCAATATCCGAATAAGACCTCGTTTGACCATACGGGATGCCGCAAAGCGCATGCCACACCGCCCGCTGAAAAGGCGTTCCTTGAACATCGAACGGAATGGTAAAACGTTGGCGCGCACCCTGCAAATATTCTCTCAGCTCGGCCGCATACCGCTTCAGCTTCTCATCGTCCCGTATCAATGTGCAGGCCGGAAACCGGGCGTTTGTCCAGCCGGCCAATTCCTCAAACGGTCGATTTTGAGAGCCTATATAGCAAAGCCCTTCAGATGAAGCCGCGAGATGGATGTTCCAATCCGCATGCTCGAGCAGCGTCCAGTAGATCGACCGATTCGTGTTGCTTCCCATTCTCTGAATCCTCCATCTTATGCCGGCGGTGAGCCTGGCGGTAGTCTGACGGCGTATGGCCGGTTTTCTTTTTGAACAGGGTAACAAAATACGGCGTGTTCGGAAGGCCGACGCTCCGTCCAACCTCGGCAACCGCTTCATTCGAAGCCGTCAGCCGCTCCTTCGCCCGATCGATCCGTTGTTGCTGGATATAGAGGGCCGGCGTCATGCCGCGCACTTTCTTGAATGTCCGGTGCAGGTGATAGGGACTGCCATGGCATACGGCCGCGAGATATTCCAGCGTTAACGATTCTATATAGTTCCGGTCAATGTATTCGGTGACCAAACCGATCCATTCGTCATCCGGCAGGCGCCGGCCGGTAGGCCTGCACCGTTTGCACGGGCGATAGCCTGCGGCCAACGCTTGCCCGGCGGTATCAAATAAGCGGGTGTTTTCTTTTTTCGGAGGTCTGGATTTACAAGAGGGCCGGCAAAAAATGCCCGTCGTTTTTACCGCATAAAAAAATTGGCCGTCGTACGCCGCGTCATTGTTCATGATGGCCTGCCACTTTTCCTCGGTCAGATGTTCCGAACTCGGATCGTTCATCTTGTCCATGTCCGCTCACCTCCACAACTAGTATAACTCCGGAAGCGGGCGTCTGTACGCATGATCGAGTATAAAAGCAAGATAACGAAACTTCGCCTCAGCCATTTTTTTGCGCGCTCAAACGGCTGCGGATCAGCTCCGTAATGACCAGCAAGAGAGGGATGACCAGCGCAAACACAGGAAATATATTTTTTAAGGCAATTCGTCCTTGCTGGAAATGCTGCTCGACATTTCGTGCGATAAGCAAGGAAAGGACGAGTGTCATCACGCTGATTGGAATAACAAGTCTGTTCTTCGGCTGCTTGAATAAATCCGCAGCTCCGATCAAGGCGGCGTACGAAAAAACGGTGACTTTAATGAAATCGTTGATAATTAATCCGGTTACGGCCAAAGCGTCCAGGCGCTGGATAAATTCCCCGACGCGAATACGCTGGATCATGGCCAGCAAAGGGAACGTGGAGCGTTCGAGCGTGTAAATGCCAAGCGTGGCGATTTCAAGAAAAACGACGAGGGCGATAATGATTCCGCTGATGAGAATCGCCGAGGTTCCAACTTTAAAACCCGATTTCGGGTCGTTCAGATAAGGAAGTATCATCGTAAAACAGATCATTTCGCCGAAAGGAAACATGACCGTTTGCCCATAAACGGCCGTGAATACCGGCATCAAGCCTTTTTCCAGCACCGGCAAGATGCGTTCGGTATTTAATACATTCGAGAAAAGCAGAAAAAAGAAGGCAGCCAACCCGGCAAAAACAAGGAAAAACGTATATATCTCTCCCAAGCGGCTAAACGTTTCAACCCCCGTAAACAGCGCATAAACAACAATAACCATCAGCATAGCGCCCAGCAGGAACATCGGAGTCAGATCCATGGAAAGCATCAGCAGCTCAAGGCCATCCCTTAAATCTCTCGCAGCTCCATAAATAAAAAATAGAATATATGCAAATGCAGCGATCCACCCGAACAACGGTCCGAAAATCGTCCGGGCATAACCGGTGAGCAGCAGCCCGGGATAGCGGTTGTATAGAAAGACATACATCCAGTAAATCGGCAGTCCTATGAGCATGCCGATCAAGACGGCGATCCAGGCATCCTGATGCGCATCCAAACCGATAGGTGCGATGATTGCCGTGCCCAATTCAAAAAGCAGGATTAAGCAAAACAATTGGAAGGAGCTTATCTTGGCCTGTTCCATTCTTCATGATCATCCTTTACCGTGGTTTCGCAATTTGCCCAATCCCAACAAGAGTAAGGGATATAGAAGCCCGACAATCAAAATATCCGGAAGCCATATTTCCATATTCCATTTTTTCAAATAGGCCGTATTCGGATAGACCACGAGGGACAGAACAACCGCAATCATCCCGAGCGGCAGCGTCAGCGCCCGATAATCCTTTAGCTTCAACGTTTGCGCAAGACCCAATACGGCAGCGTAAAAATACATCGTAATCTTGAAATAAATCGTAATGAACCACAAGAAGGCCATAATGGCCTCGACCCGCTGGATGAACGTGGCGAGGGATATTTTTTTGGCCAACTGATAGCTCGGATAGATCGTGCCCGCCGTCTGGTCCGCGCCAAGCACCAAAATATTCGTCGCAATGACGATGAACATCATCAATAAACCGACAAAGTTTCCGACATAAAACGCTTTGCGGGCTTGCCTCGGTTTGCTGACATAGGCGGGAAAAAGCATTAAACAGACGATCAGTGTCATGGAAGTAAAACTTAAAAAAAATAAGGTGGAGCGGATAATGGGCTTCACGCCCGTCTCGAACAGGGGCTGAATATTTTCAAACTTGAACTGCGGGGAAATGGCCAGGATAAAAACGATAAACAGCAGGAGGAACCATGGGAAAAAAAGTTCGGCGGTGCGTGCAAGCGGTTCCAGTCCGAGCCGCACGCCCATGACGACAATGATCATAAACATGATATTGAGCGATTGGATGGGCGTCTCCGGCATGATGTGCGTCGTCATAAAATCACCGATATAGTATAACACTTGCGCAGCGGCGGTCAAAGACCAGGCGACAAACAGAAGGGATACGGTTTTTCCCAACCATTTCCCAAATAATTGTTCGTTCATGCCAATTAAGGTCATCCGGGGAAAAAGATTTCCAACGGCGTTGTACAGCCATACGGTCGACAATCCGATTCCGGTTGCGATGAACGCCGCAATCCAGGCATCTTGCTTGGATACGGCAGCCATGCCCGACGGGATAATTAAAATCGTCGTGCCGATCGTATAATAAACGATGAGTATCCCGAATTGCCGCGCTCCGATTTTCCCGCCTTCCAGCATCTTTGTCATTCCTTTCTACTTCAATATACCGGATAGTAATTTGCTAAACGGCTTCAATACAAAGGCGGCTGCATCAAGGGGGTTGGGAATCTGCAGCCGCAGTCCCTCTGCGATGCTTAAACCCGTCCCCAGGAGGAGCGTAATCAAGAAAACCCACAACTCCTTTTTCAGTCCGTTTTTGACAAGAAGGGGAACCTCGGCGATTGCGATCATAACGGCAAAGAGCGTAATTGCTGCGGCAAACCACATCCGGATTTACTCCTCTTGTTTATTCAGGAACGGTTCGCCCACCGAGCCGACACGCCGTATTTTGACATTTACGGTCACGTTCACAGGAAGATCCGTAAATTTCTGATCCCAACGGTCCTCAACTTGCTTCCAATATTTCGGGTCGGCGCGATGAATCGCTTCGCCAAATCCGAAAATATCGGACCGGTATTTGTGCTGTGCGGTCTTAATGGCCTTCTCCATCATCGATTTTACTCTTTTGTTCGACCTTTTTTCCAAATCGGCAAACGTGCCCGGGTTCATCAGATCAATTTTACATTCGACTTCTCCGACATTGGCCTCCAGATCCAGGTGAACATCGACCCGGGGCTCTCCGTTACGCACATGTCCTTTCATTTTTGATTTCGTCCGGATCACCTCGAACACGATGATTCCTCCGCCTCGGCAAGGAAGATGTCCCACCGTGCTCTTTACATTGCCGGTGATGTAGTTGTATCCTTTGCTTTCCGTCTCGTTTAACCAGCCGAGCAGTTTATCGCCCCGGAACACGCCGAGATTTGATAACTGCAGGCGGGCAGGACGATCAACCTTTTCGACATTTTCCGTGTCTGAGCCCTTATTCGGATTCCCGATCACTTGAAGTCCCGTCAATACGGGGTCTTTTCCTTTGCTCACAATTTCGGTTATGAGCTGATCGAGCGTGACGCTGGATGTGGGCGCCCACGCTTTCTCCGACGTTTGCAGCGAACTGTACAATTTATTCGCCGGAATTTTTTCCAGCGGCGTCAACACCTTCAGTATATTTTCGGCGGTTGTCCCCTTCGCCACAAGGATATAAAAATCCGGCCGATGTTCATGATCCCGCGACATGTAGTCCAAAATTTTACCGATACCGCTCCTTGCCAGCTCTTCGCCGACGATTAACGTCCGAACATGACCGGCATAAATTTTTCTCGGGCTTAACGTCGTCATTTTCCGTCTTGCTTCAAACGGGCTGTCTGCCGTCGCTTGATACATAATGACCGGAGCACGGGCACCCCCGCCTTTCTGTGCGGCCACTTCGGACGGGTCGACCACTTGGGACGTTACCCGGTATCGTTTGCCCGCTTTGTCGATCCCGATGGCGACTTCGATCGCAAGATCGTTCAATTCCCGGCGGTTCCAGCAGCCGGTGGTCAGGAGGAGCAGGAGAGCGGCGAGTCCGGACAAGAAGAATTTTCGCTTCATAAGGTGAACCTCCTTTCCAGAGATCTCGTTTTGCCGGTTCAGTTGTCCGGCTTCGGGGTTGGAGAGTTTTGCTCGCGGATCACGTTTTTCTGGCTGATCAGGCGGGGGCGGGCAAATAGCGCCCACTGCGGGAACCTGAACACCGCGTCCTTCTGGTCGGCAGCAATAAACGGCGCAAACGGGCTCATATAGGGCACGCCAAAGGAACGCAAGCTGCACAGATGCAGAACGAGCGCAATTAAGCCGACGGTAATGCCGAACAATCCGAAGGAAGCGGCAAGTCCCATCAGGAAAAAGCGCAGCATCCGGATCGAGATCGCCATATTGAAGGAAGGGAATACGAAACTGGAAATCGCCGTGATCGACACGACAATAACCATCGCCGCCGATACGATGCCGGCTTCCACCGCCGCTTGCCCGATGACCAAGGCTCCGACGATCGAAATCGCTTGGCCTACGGCCCGAGGCATGCGGACGCCCGCTTCACGTAAAATTTCAAAGGTCACCTCCATCATGAGCGCTTCAATAAAAGCGGGAAAAGGCACCCCTTCCCGCTGCGCCGCCAGACTGATCAACAGTGGAGTGGGCAGCATTTCCTGGTGGAAGGTGGTAATCGCGATATATAGAGAAGGGCCGAGCAAAGCGATGAACAAGCTTAAATAACGCAGAAAACGAATGAGCGTTCCGGCATCCGCACGTTGGTAATAATCTTCTGGAGACTGGTAAAATTGGGCGAATATTACGGGAGCGAGCAGCACAAACGGGGTGCCGTCCACCAATATCGCAACACGGCCCTCCAGAAGCCCGGCCGCAACCACATCCGGACGTTCGGTATTGTATAGGGTAGGGAAAGGCGTCCGCGTTTCATCCTGAATGAGCTCCTCGATATAGCCGCTTTCCAAGATCCCGTCGATATCGATCCGGTCGAGACGGGAGCGCACTTCCTGCACGATTTTGTCGCTTGCGATTCCCTTGATATACATCATCGCGACATCGGTTTTGGTGACCCGTCCTATTTTCCGGCTTTCCAGCCATAGATTGGGGTCTTTGATTTTGCGGCGGAGCAATGAAGTATTCGTGCGCAGCGTTTCCGTAAACCCGTCCCTTGGTCCGCGAATCACCGTTTGCGAAGAAGGCTCCGCCACCGCGCGGTCTTCCCATTCGCTTATGCCAATCACAAGACTTTGCATATGTCCTTCCAGCAGCAGAATGGCATTCCCCGACAACAGGGAATTGAACAACGTTTCAAAGTCGGCTGCCTCTTTAAGATCTCCGACCGAAAGGGCATAGTCCTTGATGAGCTGCAAAACATCAGGGTCGGTGTCCGTAATCTGCTCCAGGTCCGTCAGGCGCATTTCCTGCATCAAAGATCCCATGATGAAGTTTTGAATCGACTTCGTATCCGTCAATCCGTCCATATAACAGATGGCCGCTTGGATTTTTCCTTCTTTTCCAATCCGAAACTGACGAATAATGAGATCCTCGCTGCTGCCAAGAGCATCTTTAATCCGTTGCAAATTATCCCGCAGGCTTGTCAGAAGCGGGTGTTTCGGCGAACCGCCGCCGCCTTGGCTTTGCGCAGAAGATGAAGAACGTTTGGAAGTCTGTTTCCGCTGCTTGAAAAGGTCCATTTGATCACCCGCCCGTTTGATGAATATACTGTCCGAAGTTATTCGATTGCCGCCCTGGCAGGACGACGAATGCCTAACAAGAGGACCGTAAAATAGTATTTGTGGAAAATGGTGCTATTATTCATCGCAGGCGGAAACGGTTGCCGCCCCTGTTGATGGGCCAAAAGGTTCGCGGTGGAAGATAAGAACGTGTACAAGCGGGGCTTCAGTTCAAAATAAACAAAGCGCAGGGGGGTCCCTGCGCTAAGCCATCGCGATGTTTACGCCGATGCTGGGGTTAAAGTCAACGAATGTCGCATTTCGTTTGAATGAACTGAATCTGGTTTTCGAGCCGGTTGATCGTCTCTGTCATTTCGATAGAGCGGTCATTGCGGTTTATTGTCTTTAACTGCTCCAGCTCTTGCTTTAACTGATGCAGATCTTCGCCGGCATTCGAGCAATCGTAGTTGATTTCGAGTGAATTCAGCAAATGGAAACCTCCTCCTGCATGTTGTTGTGCGGGCCGAAAAGTAGTATTCGTGGAAAAAGGTTCCGTTATTCATCGTTTCCCAGGCAAGAAAGCTTCTACTCGATAAGCTCCGGCTTCACGTTTAATATGGATGTAACGACTCCCGGAAAAAGGCTCTCCAGCTCATCCAACCGCAGAGAGTAAAAGTGTTGGGTCCCATCGATTCTTAACTTCGTGACACCTGCCTCTCGCAGAACTTTTAAATGATGGGTCAACGTAGACTTCGGCATGCCGAGCTCATGATAAATCATACAGTTCTGTTCAACATTTTCATTTAAACGCTGAACGATTTGCAATCGCCGGGGATCGCTTAAGGCATGAAGGACGGATGGCAGTTTTATATCATTTGTGGAAGGTTGATATGGTTTTCTCATATTCATAATTTAGCATAATAAAAAACCGGATTCAAAAAACTAAATCATTAGTACAACAAAATAAGTCTTGAATCATCACGCAGATGTGTTATTATACGATTGTACGAAAAAACTAGAACAATAAAATTAAACACCAAGCCTCATCCCGAATAACAGCAAAAGGAGCTGTCTATCGATGAATCACGACGCGACAACAACCCGTAAAGTGGCACTGGTCGCCGGGGCACAAGGGGTTATCGGCCGCAATCTGATCGACTATCTCGTGACGCAGGACGACTGGGAAGTCATCGGCTTGTCCCGGCGCGGCGGACGATCGGAGGGCCTGGTCCGGCACGTTGCAGTCGACTTGCTGGATAAGGACGACTGCCATGAGAAGCTTGGCGGCCTTTCCGAAGTGACGCATATCTTCTACGCCGCGTACCAGGATCGGCCGACGTGGGCCGAGCTTGTACCGCCCAACCTCGCCATGCTCGTCAATGCCGTCGAGACGATCGAAGCGGCTGCGGCAAACTTGCAGCACGTCAGCCTGATGCAGGGCTACAAAGTTTACGGCGGGCATCTGGGCCCGTTCAAGACACCGGCGCGCGAGACCGACGCCTACTTCATGCCGCCTGAATTCATGTTCGACCAGCAAACGTTCCTTGAGGGGCGGCAGAAGGGAAAAGCTTGGACCTGGTCGGCAATCCGTCCGGCTGTTGTGGGCGGGTTCGCGCTTGGCAACCCGATGAACTTGGCTATGGCAATTGCGGTCTACGCCTCGATTTCGAAGGAACTCGGGCTGCCTCTGCGCTTCCCGGGCAAGCCCGGCGCGTATGATAAGCTGCTGGAAATGACCGATTCGGGGCTGCTGGCGCGGGCGACCGTCTGGGCGGCAACCGATCCGAAATGCGCCAACCAGGCATTCAATATAAATAACGGGGATCTGTTCCGCTGGAGCGAAATGTGGCCGAAGATCGCCCGCTATTTTGAACTGGAGGTGGCCCCTCCGCTGCCGATGTCGCTTCATATCGTCATGGCCGATAAAGAGCCGCTTTGGAACGCCATCATCAAGAAGTATGATCTGGGGCCGCACCCATACAAGGATGTATCGTCATGGGGCTTCGGAGATTTCGTATTCTCCTGGGACTACGACATGTTCGCCGACGGCTCGAAAGCGCGCCGCTTTGGCTTCCATGAATATATGGACACCGAAGCGATGTTTTTTGCCCTGTTCGACGATTTCCGCCGGCGCAAAATCATTCCATGAGCTCATACCGTCAGCCGGCACAAAGGTCACGAGGTGTAAAACTTTCAGCGCATAGTCAACCCTCTGGCATTCCACGCGAAGGCTCGTCATTTACATGATGAGAGAATGTCACTATTATGGTAAAATATCTCTGAAATTACGATGAGCCATTCGAGTGAAGGAGGAGTGAACGTGACGCAGCAGGATGCCATTATTCGAACAGTTAATAAACTGTTTATTTCGACGGATGAGCGGGACTGGGAAGCCGTCAAAAGTTGTTTGACG
This sequence comes from Paenibacillus beijingensis, assembly GCF_000961095.1. Lineage (NCBI taxonomy): Bacteria > Bacillati > Bacillota > Bacilli > Caryophanales > Paenibacillaceae > Paenibacillus > Paenibacillus beijingensis. The sequence goes on from NZ_CP011058.1 coordinate 2,585,275, forward strand.
GAAGAAGTGTGGCTTGATATGAGTTCGATGGGAGCCGGGGAGCCGGCGACGGTCAGCGCCGAACAAATTGTCAGCGGCTGGGATGAAGGGTTAAGAAAGCTTCATGCGATCCACCATCAAACGGGCAATTAATCATATAAAGTAATACCTATGCGGCGCAAGGGTGCGATTTCGATCGATAATACCCGCGCATTCGCAGGTTTAGCAAGGAAGGACCTCCGACTCCGCTTTGTCAGCGAAACTGGAGGTCCTCCTGTCGTTTAAGCGGACAACTTGTTTAGAAACAGGTGAACGTCTCGATTTGTCTTAAATCGATTCCGGAATACACCCAGAATCTGCCGGTCCATCTAAACCCGGCCACCGAAGTGCGCCCTACAAATGTGGGGTAAAACCAGAACGTGTTGCCGTTGCGCAGCCAAACAAACGTGTTTCGGAACAAACAGCCGGCGATGGCTCCCGGATCAACGGCAAACGCCGACACGGCAGGCTTGGGAGGGGCGAATTGCGGAGGGGGAGAAGCCGGCGGCTGCTGCATTCCTTGCGGTCCTAGAGGCGGCATAAAAGCCATATGATTTTCCACTCCTTGAATTTATTAGGGAAAGAGCATAGATGCTGCGCTTAAAACAGGGATATAAGTTTGGTACCGATAATGGATACGGACAATCTGGAGGACGAAAATTGTGCGCCGTCCCATGACAGCAGGTTCTCGACATAGCCTAATGTGTCGGCATTCGTCGTTCCGATAATGCGCTGCAGTGCGAGTAAATCGTATCCGGCACTTTTGGTATCCGTGACGACCGGCATTAAAGCGCCCAAAGCAAGTACTTCGCCTTGAACGGGGCTTTTGAGCCTGCCGTTCTCATCGTAAAACTGCGACAAGTAATTGGAGCTTCTGCCGCTGATGTCAATCGTAAACAGGACGTCAAGCGGCGGGCTTCCGACGCCGACTTTATACATGTTTTCATAATTGACCTTGAACGTAATCTGGCTGTTGTAGCTTTGGTAATCGAACAGCTGCCGGAGAATGTTATTGCGGAACGAATAGATATAAAAGATGCCGTAGCCTCCGCTGCCGCCGGATTCGATGCTGACCAATATATCCGCAATGCGATCCTCCTGAAAGTCCCCGAGAAAGAGCCGCGCGTCGTAGCCGGCATTGTCCGGAAGCGGAACGGCCGCCTCCATGTTCGACCGCCCATCCCGGATGACAAGCGTGATGTTGTCGGCAAAGACGCCTCCCGCTCCATCGGGCTTATGGCCGGTCAAATAGACGCTATCCGGTATTCCGTCCCCGTTAACGTCGCCTCGCTTGAAGTCGAGCAGAAACACGTTTTTTGGAGCGGAAGCACCGGCTTGATAGATGAGTTCCATCGCTACATAATCTCCTTACGATAACAACGCGATCACAAGCAATTCAAACAGGACGAGGGGCAAAATGACGTCGTTGTAGTACTGCTGGCCGGCGATGAAGCCGCGTCCGGGCACCCCGCCCGGAAGTTTCAAATACAGAACGCCTCGTTCGCAATGTAGGACGGTCCCCTCGAAGACGTCGCCGTCCATCGTTTCGACCCGAACATGGCGATTTTTATAATGGTGGCAAATCTGGTGCATGTTCTCCCGAACCGACTTCAACGTATGCGTTATATTTGGATCGGCTTTATACAAGGTTTGCTGCGCGGACTCCGTGTTCTGCAAGCTCATATGTGAACCTCCGTTTGCGATTTGAACTTTGTTCCATTGTATGCGCATGCCCAGATGCAGGTGCGCCTTGACGATCGGATCAGTGAAACGACACTTCATAAAAATAAACAAAGCGCAGGGGAGAGGACCCTGCGCTTCGTTATGGAGGGGATCGGAATCCCGCTATTGCAATGTTTGGGTTTGATAAGGGAATTGGGTGGAATAGCCGTTAAACTGCTGGTACGCTTGGTCCAGCGTTTGCTGCTGCTCGGCTTCTAATTTGTAGTGCCCTTTGCGGAACATCAGCTCGAACAGCTCATACTGGCATTGATGCGTTTCATTCAAGATCGTCATAATGTCTTGATGAAGGTACGAATGGCTTGCCTCCCGGGCGGAGATGTTGAAGCTGTCGGTTAAATATTTTTCCAGTGCCAGAATGTCGTTGACGCGGTCGCGGTCATTCATTTCCGGACCTTTCACCTGCGGCTCATTGGCCGGTTTCGGGTTTTGAATCGTTTGCGAAGTTGGATTCGGACTCATCGCGATTCTCCTTTACTGTTGAGGTTGGGGAACCTTCTTCATTTCCTCGGTGTTGTTGTTCTGCAAATGTTTCAGCAGCAGCATATAATGCCGCTGATGCATTTGACCGGCCTTGTCGATCATTTGCACAATTTCGGGGTCCGTGCATTCCTGTGCAAAATGGCGGCATTTTTTCATCGCCAATAGCTCCCACGACAATTGATCCTTTAAATAGTTCGAGTCTTTCACGGTAATCACTTGCGGTGGAACCGGCATCACCGCATTTTGCGGCTGCGGGGTTTGAACTTGCTGCATGTCGGGATCTCCTTTACTGCGAAATTATGGATCGCTTTCCGGGATAGCTTTCCGCAAAAATTAAAATTTCATTCTTTTTCGCTGTTCGCCCCGGTGACCCTCATAAAACGGCATCGACACCCGAACTATTTGGTGCACATCATTAGAGGAGGGATATAGCAAAATGAGAAAAAGTTGGATGGTTTTCGTATCCTGCGTATTGGCAACGAGCCTTATGGCGGGATCGGCATTTGCAAAATCGGAAGGCAGTGCAGGAAACGGGCAGAACGCGGACGCCCAAAGCAAGCAGGAGAACGGGAAAGTAAACGTTCAAATCAAGGTGAAAGCCGAAAAAGAAAAAACGGCGACTTCGGTTACCTATGACACATACGGCCACGACGGGTACAAAGGGCTTCTCGTTGCGATCGAAAATGTGAAGGACAAGCCTGCAGGCGCCGTTATTGCGGACCTTCTTTTAACCAAATACAACGCGCAGCTTACCGCTCAGCAGAAGGCCGAGCTTGAGGCGATCAAAGAGAAGGACGCTGCCTTGACGGTGGTTGCCGATCTGCTCGATCGCAAGGGGAGCGTAACCGAAGCGGTATATATTCAGAAAGCAGCCATTAAGGCGAATGTCAGAAATCTTGATTCTTATAAAAAGCTCGGCAAATTGTACAACAAAATCGGCAAAAAAGGCGTAAAGCTGTATGTGAACGGCGAAGAGCCGAAGGTTACAGTTGCTCCTTTCATCAAAAACGGCAGCACGCTCGTTCCGTTCCGCGCGATTTCCGAATCGTTAAAAGCGAACGTAAGCTATAATGCGAAACAGAAGCTCGTCATCGTCAGCCGCGGCGGGATTACCGTGAAGCTTTATATTAACAGCAAGATTGCATTCGTGGGCGGAACTCAAGTGAAGCTTGACGTACCGGCAACGATTGTAAACGGCAGCACCGTTGTGCCTGTCCGCTTTGTGAGCGAATCGTTGAAGGCCGTCGTGAAATGGGAGCAGGAGAGCAAGTCCGTCGTCATTTACGAGAAATAATACGGAACAGAGAATAATAGGGTACAAGGAAAAGGCGCCTTACATGAGGCGCCTTTTTGGCGTTTCGGTATGAACACAGAAAGCAGCTGTTGCAGTTTATCTGAACGGCTGCTTTTTTGGCATGAATTGGGCTTTACAATTTTTAATGTGATGATGATATGAGCCTAACACTCCGTTAATATACTGCCTTTATGAAACCAGAACGGGCGGAGGAAAGCGATTATGAAACGATTTTCGATTGAAATGTCGGTTACCCGACAGAAACGCGAACATTTTGCATCTATACTGAGCTTGTATTCATCGATGATGCCATGCCGTCAGCATGCAAAGATCCGCGGTGAAGGGGGACGGTGCGATGCTTAGCCTGCAAACCGCCGCTGCCCCTTCGGCTGCGAACGGTCAAGGATTTAACCGCAACCCGGTCTATGAGCTGTTCCGCAACTACGGAACGCTGCGGGAATTTCCGAAGAACACGTTCATTTTTACAAAAGGAACGCCTCCCTTTGCGGGCTACTTCATCGAGAAAGGCATCATTAAAATCTGCCAAGTTACAACGGAAGGACGGGATGTCACTTTTTTCGTCAGAAAAACCGGAGACGCTTTTGGGCTGGCGGAAATTATTTTGCAGCAAAATCATCCTTGCTATGCCCAATGTTTGCAGGACAGTCAAATCTGGGTGCTAAATGCCTCCGTCATTCGGGAAAAAATTGCGGCCGACCCGGACGTGAACCGGGAGATTATGGTCATGCTGACCAGCCGGCTGCTTCACCATCAGAGCACGCTTGAGCTGCTTGTTTCCAAGCCGGCTCCATGGAGATTGGCGTGGCTGCTTCAGCAATTAAGCGTTCCATCCGCGGACGGAAAACGGATTGTAGACATGGTACTCAATCACGAAGAAATATCGAATATGATCGGCTGCAGCCGTCAGACAGTCTCCGAGCTGTTAAGCAAGTGGAAGTCTAAGGGCATCGTCACTTATAACCGCAAGCATATGGTGCTCCAGAATTTGGAGAGCATGATCGAGGAGATCTAAGACATGCACGCAGCAGTATGGACGAGAGCAAGCATATAGAGAAAGTAGTGAAATTGTTGCCGAGAATCATTTTGGATACCGACATCGGAACGAACGCGGACGATGCGGTTGCGCTCGCTCTGGCTGTGAAATCGCCAGAAATTCGTCTTGAAGGCGTGACGACCGTTTACGGACAAGTGCAAGCACGCGCCGTAATCGCGGACAAAATCATGCGGTTATGCGGCGTGGAAGGCATCCCGGTCTACCCGGGCATTGAGCAGCCTTTGCTTCGTAACCGCCCTATGTTTAGAGCGGGACTCGAGCGCAAAGGATGGAGTCCGGACGACGAGGAGAAGGAATGGGACAAGCATGCGGTCGATTTCATTGTCGAGACGGTCATGCGGAATCCTGGAGAAATTACGCTTGTAACGATCGGCCCGCAGACGAATATTGCCGCGGCATTGATCCGGGAACCGCGCCTTTCCGAGCGGGTGAAAGAGATTGTCGTGATGGGAGGCGTCACGCGTCTGGCTTCGAACGGCCTCCACCTTTCGGCGCTGGAATTTAACATCCAGTGCGACCCGGAAGCGGCCTCGGTTGTATTTGCCAGCGGAGCGCCGATTGTAATGGTAGGGCTGGACGTGACGAGACAAGCGGTATTTTCCCGGGAAGAGAAGGATAAGATGGCAGCCTGCGGAACCCCACTCGCCCTGGAACTGACCGATATGATGCAATCCTTTATGGACTATATGGACCGAGACTTTTCCTATATGTGCGATCCGCTTGCCGTCGCAGCGGTCATCGACCGTTCGTTCATCCGAACGAGAAGAATGAACGTGAGCGTACATTACGATCACCGGGAAGATTCCGGGCAAACGATTGCCGAGCTTAGCGACAATGGAAATGTGGAAGTCGCGCTCGAGGTCGATACCGAACGTTATTTCCGGATGCTGCACAGCCGATTGTTTACTGCTTGTTCATAAAGTTAAAATCCTACACGAGGTGGATGTTACATGAAATCGAAGAAACAGGTAAAACGTTTGTCATGGACGGCTGTATCTTTGCTGCTCGCGGCCAGTCTTGCTGCCGGGTGCGGACAAAGCGGCAGCGCGCCTGCCGAAACGGCGGCATCGGAACAGAAGGATGCGTCCGCATCCGCTTCCGGCGTAACTGAAATCTCGTTTGTGTCTTATTCCAATTACGAAAAACCGCTTAAAAAAGTGATCGAGGCGTTTGAAGCCGGGCATCCGGACGTCAAAGTGAAGCTGGAGCTGAACCCGTTCGCTCAAATGATGGAAACGATCGAAATCAAGATGGGCTCCAAATCGAAAGACATGGATCTGTTGTTCGTCGATTCGCCGCTGGTCATGAATTATGCGGTGAAGGGTTACCTGGAGCCGCTGGACAAGCTGCTTCCGGAAGGTGCAAAGCAAACATGGGTGCAGTCGGCCGTAGATGCGGCGTCGTATCAGAATCAATTGATGGCTGCGCCGATGAACAATTCCAGCCAGGTGATGTACTACAATAAAGATCTGTTCCAGAAAGCGGGGGTTCCGTTCCCGGACGAAGACAAGCGGATGACTTGGGAAGAAGTAAGGGATCTTGCCAAGAAACTGACCCAGGATACGAACGGCGACGGGCAAAACGATCTGTTCGGATTCTCCTTTGATCAAGTGGGACGCGCTTATCAGCTGCTCGCTCTATCGGAAGGCTTGGGAGCCAAAATGATCAGCGAAGACGGCATGGTTTCCAGCGGATATACGAATTCGCCGGAAGCGGTCAAGGCATTCCAGTTCTATGCGGATCTGTTCAACAAGGACAAGGTCAGCCCGAAAATCAAAAAAGAAGAGTCCATCGACTACTTCACATCGGGCAAAGTGGCCATGTTCGTCGGGGCCAACCACAATCTGCCCAAGCTGAAAGCAGCCGGACTCAACTTTGGCGTCACGCTGCACCCGTATTTCGCAGGTCAGAAAATCGTCACCCCGACAGGGGCGTGGAATGTCGGGATCTCCAAGTACTCCGCGAACAAAGAAGCGGCAGCCGAGTTTATTCAGTTTCTGACGGTGGGAGAAGGTGCCAAGATCATGTTCGTGGAAGGCGGCACGCTGCCTCCGCAGGTCGATCTGCTCGATGAGATTGGAAGCAACCCGAAGTATGGACAGTTCCCGGACAATGTCATCCGGATTGCCGCCCGCGAATCGCGCGAAACGGCCGTTCCGCGTCCGCAAACGCCGGGCTACCTGGAATGGGAGTCGAATATGAACAAAGCTTTCGAAGATATGAAGAACGGTACGGATCCGAAGAAAGCGCTGGATGATGCCGTCAACATTATCGATAACCAGCTGAAAAAATATAAGCAGTAATAACGCTTGGATGAAGGGGAGATCGGCATTCTCCCCTTTTGCATCTTTGGAAACGAAACCCGACTATTTGAAAAGGTGGACGTATGAGAACGGAAAAAAACATAGGCGTGATCGTGCTGTTTTTGCTCCCTGCTCTTGCCGGCCTGTTTCTGTTTAAACTGTACCCGATCTTGAGCGGATTTGCGCAAAGCTTGTACACGGTACGCTTCTTAAGCGGCGAAAAAGTTTTTGCAGGATTACAAAATTACGTATCTTTGTTTACAGACCCTGTCTTCTGGGGTTCGCTCAACGTTACGCTATGGTTTAATGTCATCATTACTCCGCTGCAGATCGTGCTGGCCTTTGCTTTGGCTCTTCTGCTGAATGCCAAAATAAAACGCATTGCCTGGTTTCGCAGCATTCATTTCGTACCGGTAGCCGTCTCCGTTCCTACCGCCTGCATGCTGTGGAATATTATGCTCAGCCCCGAGCAGGGTCTCGTCAACTCAATCCTGATCGGGCTTGGGCTAAGTCCGCAGCCGTTTCTGTCCGGCAGCACGCAGGCGCTCGGGTCCATCATTGCAATCGCCTCATGGAAAGGCGTCGGTTACTGGGCGCTGTTTCTGCTCGCCGGGCTGCAGGAAGTGCCTGTATCGCTCTATGAAGCATCGTCCCTTGACGGGGCAGGCCGCTGGAAACAGTTTGTCCACGTCACTTACCCGATGATGAAGCGTACGCTCACTTTTGTTGTCGTCTCGGTAACGATCGCCAATCTGCTGCTTTTTGCCCCGATGTATATTTTGACGAAGGGCGGACCGGAACACAGCACGAATGTACTGATGCTCGAAAGCTACAACAACGCGTTCCAGTACTCCGATATCGGCAGGTCATCGGCGATTGTGATGATCATCCTGCTCATTACGCTGGTCATTGTGGCGCTTCAATTCAGATGGCTGAAAACATCCCACTAGAAAGGGGGCTTAAGTGTGAACCGGTTTGTCCGATCTCATTGGCTGCTCTACAGTACGCATGCCTTTTTAGCGCTCATCGTGTTGCTTCCGCTTTCCTTTGCGCTTGTATCATCCTTTCGTCCTTTGGATGAAATTTTTAAATATATGTCGCCTATTACGTGGAAAACGTTTCTGCCGACTCGCGTGACATGGGATGCTTATGTGTCGCTGTTTACGGAACGGGGGTTTGGGAGAATCTTCTTTAATACGTTTTTTGTCTCGTTTGTGAATGTGATCGCCGGGCTTGCGGTCGGATCGATGGCCGCATTCGCATTTGTCTTTTTTGAATTCCGGGGCAAAACCGCGCTGTTCGTGCTGGTGCTGCTTACCTTTATGATCCCGTTCGAAGTGATCGCCATTCCTTTGTACAGCCTTGTCAACAGCTTGGGATGGATCGACACGTATGCCGGCATCATCGTTCCGGGAATTGCGAACGGACTCGTTGTGTTTCTGTTCCGGCAATTTTTCCTCGAACTTCCGAAGTCTCTGGTTGAATCGGCCCGCATGGACGGGGCATCTTGGGTCCGCGTGTTTGCGAATATTGTGATGCCGCTGTGCAAACCTGTAACCGTAAGCGCCAGCCTGCTCATCTTTATCCAGCAGTGGGAATCGTTCATGTGGCCGCTGATCGCGACGCGATCCAAAGAATACAAGGTCATTCAAGTGGCTTTAAGCGATTTTGTAACCGAATATGCCACCTATTGGAACGAAATGTTTGCCGCCGCGATCCTTTCGGTCATCATTCCCGTGCTCGTCCTGCTTCCGCTGCAGCGCTATTATGTACAGGGAATCGCGAATACGGGGGCGAAGGAGTAGACTTCGCCTGCACTGTCGCAGGTTTGATTTTCAATTTAGCAGCCTTTGCAGCCGGTATTGCTTGGGAGGAATTCCGGCATTTTTCTTGAAGGCTTTGGAGAATGAAAACAAGTCCGGGTAGCCGACGGAATGAGCGATTTCCGTCAGCGAGTACGTCGTCTGCTCGAGCAGCAGCTTGGCTTCGTTCGTCTTGAGCTGCTGAATATACTGCACCGGCGTAAGACCGTAAACCCGGCGAAACTGTTTCGTAAAATGAGTGCGGTCGATTCCGACATATTTCGCGACGCTCCCAACGGTAATACCTTCCGCGTAGTGGATCTCCATGTAATCCACCCCTTTTTGCAGCCACGATAAGCTGTCGCTCCCGGTTCCTCCGCTTGGGACGCTAATCTTTGAGAGATGGTCGAAAATAAGAAGAAAGCGTGCCAAACGGCCGAAATCGTTATCGTTGCCCCCGGTGTGAACGACGTAATTGAAAAATCCCCACATGAGCTGGATCGCTTCGGCAGAAAGAATGCCGCTGCGATGCGGCGAACGAGAGGTCAAGCCGACAGCTTCCAGCAAATCGAGCGCTTTTTTGCCGTCAAACGCGACGAAAATTTTTCGAAGCGGCCGGTCCTGGGCCGTGAAGTACTCATGAGTGACCTGCGGAAACAGGCAGAACATATCGTTTTGGCCGAGTTTAAACGTTTGTCCATTCTGAATGAATGTGCCTTCTCCCTCGAGCACAAACATTAAATAATAATAGGCCGTTGTGCGCGGGCCGATATGATAATTCGGTTTGGCGATATTGTGCCCGAGTCTGATCGGCCAAGCAGGCCCGGCTTTTTCATAGTCCGTAGGTGTGAAATAATGAATATCCAAATATTCATGATGATCTTCGCGCATCGTTTGGTCCATTCGTGCACACCTCTTTTTCATAAACATTGCAATCGTTATTATTGAAAAATAATCAATATGATATGCCTATTTTAAAGGAGGAAAGACAAAAGGACAACAAAGGCATTGAAAATCGAAGCACTCATAATGACAAATAAAACCCACCTCGAATGACATGTACCAATTCCGGGTTAATTGCTATGCTTTAATCAAAAATAACCCAACCAATTCGGTTGGTTATTGGAAGAAGGGAAAGTCTAAATATGACGACCAACAATGATGTCCGGTTTGGATGGTTTTTGCCGACGGCAGGAGACGGAAAATATGTGGGAGTAGCGCCGGAGCGCAAGCCGACGCTCGATTATTTAGTTGATGTTGCGCAGACGGCTGAAAAAGCCGGATTCGGATTCGTTCTCATCCCGACGGGAGGAGCTTGCGTGGACGCGTGGGTTGTCGGCTCGGCTGTGATGAGCCATACAACAACGCTGCGTCCGCTCGTTGCGGTGCGACCGGGCCTGATCGCGCCGGTGCTGGCCGCTCGGATGGGGGCAGCGCTTGATGTGCTGTCGAACGGACGGGCGATGATTAATGTCGTGACCGGCAGCTCGGTGCAGGATTTGGAAGAGCTTGGCGATCCGCTTGCGCATTCCCATGATGAGAGATATGAGCGCGCGGAGGAATACCTGGAAGTGATGAAGCGGGCGTGGACCAATTCGGACGGCCTGGCAGCTTCGGAATTTGCCGAAGGGAAAGCGAACGATACGGCGGCGGGCGAGCCGTTCACGGGGAAATATTATCAATTCAACCGGCCGGTGAGTGCGCCGAAAACGGTGCAGCAGCCTCATCCTCCGTTCTTCCTGGGAGGCAGCTCGAAGATGGCCAAACAAATTGCCGTTCAATATGCCGACACGTTTCTGATGTGGGGCGAGCCTCACGACTGGATCCGGGAACAGATTGAAGAAGTGGAGGCAATCCGCAACGAATACGCTGTGGAAACCGGGGAAGAACGCACCCTCCGTTACGGTTTGCGCGCACAAGTGCTCGTCCGCGATACGGAGGAAGAAGCTTGGGCTGCGGCTTGGGAGCTGATCAGCCAAGTGTCGCCGGAGGCAACCCGGCAGGCGCAGCAATCGTTTGCCCAAACCGATGCGACGAATCAGCGCCGTCAGAACGAGCTGCGCGAGAAATCGCAGAAGGACCGGTTTGTGGCGGGTCCGAATTTATGGACCGGATTGTCGACCGTCCGTTCGGGCGGGGCGATCTTGATCGTCGGTACGGCGGAGCAGGTATCCGACCGGCTCATCGAATATGCCGAACTGGGGGTCTCGACCTTTATTTTGTCCGGCTACCCGCATTTGGAAGAAGCCGAAATATTCGGCCGTAAAGCGCTCCCTCTGTTTCATGAAAAATGGGCGCAAAAACAAAAGCAATTCGCGGCGCGATAAACTTCCCGATATTGAAACGCAACAAGGAGGCGCTGCGAGCAACGCCTCCTTAATGTGGTTCGCAATTTCGCAGTCATGGATAATGGAGATCCTAACGTACTTCCCCAATTCAGCTGTGAGAAATATGGCGGAGGGATGCAGGGTAAAGGTCACTTTTCAGCGTCTTTTGTCCATTCTCCCATCGGCTCAGGAAAATTATCTCGAACACTTCACTTCGGACCATTCACCAGGACCATTCCCGGAAGGGGAGGGTGTCTTTAGGAACATTCGCCTTTGCGTTCACTCTCGGACCGTTCACCTAAGCAGGCTGAAGAAAGTTCTGAGGAAAATTAAAAGTTTCACGTCCAGCCTTTCTTATCTGTCGACGCGAAACTATTGTTCGCCATTAAGGACCGGCGACAGCCGGTTCTGCTTGGTTCCTGAGCTAATGGGAGAGTGAACAAAAGAACTCGAATGGCCTTTCCTGAGCTAATGGGAGAGTGAACAAGAGAACTCGGATGGCCTACATGTTCGGGGGCAGCCAGCCAAGAGACGAGACGCGAGTACGATCGTGCAGCCGTTTCGGCGTATCCGGTGCGGCGTATCCGGTCCGCTCAGCCTTTCACCGAGCCTTGCGTGAGTCCGGAAATAATCTGGTTCTGGAACAGGCTGTACATCGCAACGCTCGGAACGATGCTGATGACGATCGCCGCAAACATCGAGGTGTAATCGGTTGTAAACTGGCTCGCAAAATAACGGATGCCCATCTGCATCGTCCGGGCTTGTTCGGAGGAGGTCAGCAGCATCGCATACACAAACTCGTTCCAGCAGGTCAGAAATTGAAACGTTGCCGCCGTTACAATGCCTGTACGGGAAATCGGCAGGATCATGTACACAAACTTTTGATAAAAGTTGCTTCCGTCCAGCAGCGCCGCTTCCTCCAGCTCGTTCGGAATCGAATCCATGAAGCCTTTAATAATAAAGACGGAAAGTGGAATCGATATCGCCGTATAGGTCAGAATGAGCGCCAGCTGCGTATCGTACAGACCGAGCTTGCTGATGAGCGTGTAATAGGGAACCATCAGCGCATTGATCGGCACCAGAATACCTGCGGTGATCGTGTTGAAAATCGCCGATCTGAATGTAAATTGATATCTGGAAAGCACATAACCGGCCATCGCTGCAATCAGCGCGTTCAATGCGGTCGCCGTCAAGCTGATCAGCATGGAATTGGCAAACAGCCGGCCTAAATGAGCGACCTGAAACGCGCTTGCATAATTGCCGAATTGAAGCGCCGCCGGAAAGGAGAACGGATCTCCCAGCAGCTCGACGTTCGTTTTCAACGAAGCTATTAGCAGCCACAGCATCGGGAATAACGTATAGACGAAAAAAACGGTCAAAATCGCCCAGAACAAAATCTTTTTAAGCAGCTCATAAATTTTCATAACCGTCTCCCGAATTACATGTCGTATTTTGCGGCACCAAATAATTTGCGAACCGTCACGATGACGGCGACGCCCACTGCAATCAGTACCGTGCCCAGAGCGTTGGCCGTTCCATAATGGAAATTTTGCAGCTCTTTATACAAATAGAGGACGAGCACCGAGCTGCTGTTGGCCGGGCCGCCGCCCGTCAGCAAAAAAACCTGCTCGAACTGCCGCAGCCCGTAAACCATCGCCAGCGTAACGCAGGTGGCAACGGCCCCTCTGATTAAAGGCAGCGTAATGTGCCAATCCTGCTGCATGCGCGTCGCCCCGTCTATGCTGGCGGCCTCGTAATAGGACTTCGGGATGGACGATATTTCCGCCAAAATAATAACCATGAAATAACCGATATAGAGCAGCCCGTAAGCAAGCACAGATGGAAAGGCGGTGCCAAGTCCTCCCAGCCAGTTGTGCTGCCATTGCGGCAATCCGATCCATTGCAGAAAGCCGTTGAGCAGCCCGTATTCATTGTTGTAAACGGCGCTCCACATCATCGCGAGCGCGATGCCCGAAATGACGTGTGGAAAAAAATAAATGGTGCGCAGCAGCTTCCAGCCCTTAGGTTTCCGCGATAAAAGCAGCGCGACCAGGATGGCGAGCGGCACTTGTATGAATCCTTCCGCAAATGCCCAGATCAAATTGTTGCGTATGGAAGTACGGAATACATCGTCCTGAAATAAGCCCATGAAGTTGCGGAGGCCGACAAATTCCGGACGGCTGAGGCCGTCCCATTTCATCAAGCTGATGGTGACGACATAACCGACCGGATAGATGAAATAAGCGGCAAACAGCAGTAAAGCCGGAAGCAGAAAAAGGAGGCTGCCTGTACGGAACCCGGTTGTGCGCTGCATATCGTGTGTCTCCTTTACGAAATGATCGCGAAACAAAGGCAGTCAAGATGTGGTTTGCGCCGGCACCTTGACTGTCATTTCACTGTGTTATTTGGCGTCGGCCTGTTTCAGCTGCTCGACGAATTGCTGCGGCGTATACTTTCCGAGCACCAGGCCGCTTAACGCTTGCGGAAACTCGGTGGCAACCGCCGAGCTTACGCTCGCCTGGAAATGTGGAATGATGTACGGCGCCGCTTCCATGCCTTGCTTCATCTCGGTTTGCAGCCGGTCGACCTTATCGCCTGCCGCAACATCATACTTGATGACGAACAGCGATCCGGAATCGAGCGATATTTTTTTCACATTGTCCGGCGAGGTCAAATATTTCAGAAACTTGACGATCGCTTCTTCTTTCCGTTTATCCTTTTGTTTGCCCACGGCAAGGCTTGCCTGTACAAAGCCGATATACTGCCCGGCCGCTCCTTTGCCGCCTTCATAAACCGGGGCAGGCGCGACTTCGATGGAGTCGTACAAGTTGGCGACGCCTTCTTTCTTGATCCGGCCGATGAACCAAGGTCCGTTAAGGAGTACCGCCGTCTTCTGATTTAAGAAGTGGCCGGCAGGATCCGTCAGTCCGACCGCATCATCGGTCGTGTAGTCGAACAGCTTCTTTAACACTTCCGCGGCCTGCACGAATGCCGGATCGTCAAATCCGCGCTTGTATACATCCGGGCCGCCGATTGCGGACAGCAGCTGCGAGTACCAGAGCATGGACGTCCAGCCGCTGCCTCCAGTCAGCTGCGTTGCGGGCGCGATACCTGCGGCTTTCAGTTTGTCGAAAGCGGCAAACAGCTCGGTGTACGTTTTCGGGAAGTCGTTTAGACCCGCTTGCTTGAACAGCTTCGTATTATACAGCACCGGCGTGACGCCGAATTCGAATGGAATCGAGTACACTTTGCCGTCGTACGACGCCCCGTCAAAGGCGTGATCGATAAACGTGCTTTTCCATTGCTCATCCAAATAAGGCGTCAGGTCGGCCAAATTTCCCGATTTGTAATACAGCTGCGCATCGGCCGAGTTGTCGAAAGAAAATAGATCCGGCGTTGAGCCGGTCGAAATGCTGGTCCGGATTTTATCTTTATATGCGCCGTAATCCGGGATTTCCTCCACGACGACTTTGATTTTGCCTTTGTTTTGTTCGTTAAAGTCGTTAATAACTTGCGCGACTGTGGCCGCTTTGGAGTCTTTCGCTACCCATATGCTTGGAAATTTGATTTCGATTTCCGATGCTTCGCCGCTTTTGGCATTTTGTGTGCAGGCGCTCAGCAGCGTGGAAATGGTCAGCATGACGGCAGGCAGCAGCAAGAGCGATCTCTTTTTCATCGTACATACACCCCTCGAATGGTTGACTGGTAAGTAATGAAACATATATTTATCAGCTCTCTAGTCGTCTAGTTGATATCCGATAAAGTAACTTGGTTTACTATATGTTTAACATAGTATCAATCCGGAGGGGCACAAGTAAATGTCATTTTTAGTTCTGAACAAATGTCATTTTGCGGTGACGAAAAAGACGCCCCTCAAAGTTTCCGTCGGTTTTCCCGCGAGGGGCTGTCCGGGCGGCAGCTTTAAGGGGCGTGCGTTAACATCGTGAAAAGCGTTTCTTCTTAATGAAGCTTCATATATTCGTCCGGCGTTTTGCCGACGATCGATTTAAAATCGCGGATAAAATGCGACTGGTCGTAGTAGCCGAGCTCCGCCGACAGTTTCGCAAACCCGATCTGCCGTCCGCCGTCGATCGCTTCGGCCGCATTTTGGATCCGGTACAATTTGATGACCCATTTCGGACTGACGCCGACGTATTGATTGAACAGCCGCTGCAGCTTTCGTTTGTTCATGCCGAACCGGTCAACCAGCTGTTCCACTTTCGTCAATTCATCCTCATCGCTGATGAGGTCGATCATCCGGTTGATCAGCACGACCGTTTCATCCGGGGCCGGGAGATGCCGGCGAAGAAAGGCGTCCGCGAGTTCAACCATCGTCCCCGGATCATCCTGGGATAAAATCGAATGCTCCAGCCTGCCGCCTTCCGCGCCGAAGATGCCGGCGATGCCGACGGGACTGCCCGTTAGTCTGGAGACGGGCCATTTGACAAACGGATAAAATCCGCCGGGCTTGAACTTGACGCCGAACACCCGCCCTTTTCCTTGAATCGTTTGGGACTGTTTGCTTTTGGCGACGCCGTATACGGCTGTTTTGCCGCTTTCAAAAATCAGATTGACGCAAGGATTCGGCACGACATCCTGCACATAGGGAGGCTGTCCGCTCAAATCCCAGCTCACGAGCCAGAAGTGCTTGACGAATCCGGCAAGATCCTCCGACGGAGCGTAACGGGCAAGCTGAAATTTTGTTTCGCCTTCTTTTAAATTCAACACGCCCATGCTGCGCGTATGGGATTGCAGGCTCATCAGTCTCACTCCTGTTGTTCGTATCGAACGAATGGAATTCGCGCAGGAAACGAGATTTTCCGGCTTTCCAGTTATTCCATACGGAAGGGGCGTTTACCTGCCGTGTCCGTCCGGAATGAGTCGTATGGATTGTGCATACGGGCGGCCGCGTTGTCGCGTTTTTACAATCCATTTTCGGAGCGGTAAAGGTATAATCGTTCTGACAACAGTGAAACAGCGCTGCAAACCGGATTTATTGATTTGACAAAGGAGCGGATCGAAGTGGAACTGAAATACGAATTTTATATCGGCGCGACGCCGGAGCAGGTATGGAATGCATTTGTTTCCCCGGAAGGAACCCGCAAAACGTTTTTCGGCTGCGTCATCGATTCCACCTTTAAAGAAGGGGAATCGATGGCCTACGTCGGTCCGGGCGCCGATGGCGATCAGACCGTCCATGTGTACGGCACCATTGCGGCGTATAAGCCGCATGAAGTGTTCAGTTTCATCGAGCATCCGGGACCGTCTTATCACCCGAACCACGAAGAGCTGGAGTCGAGAGTGACCTTTACGCTTGAGGTAGTCGGCGGATGTACGAAGCTGACGCTGGTCAATGACCAGTGGACGGAAAATCACCCTTCGCTTGAAAATGCGAGCGGCCATTGGTGGATGATTTTGAGCAACATCAAAACGGTCGCCGAAACCGGGAAAACGCTCGACTTCGGCTGGTGAAGCGGCAACTGCCCGTATTGAAGAGGAATGGATGATCTGCTTCATCAAAAAACCGGCTATTGAATGCTAAATGGCTTTGGTGCGCTTCAGGGGCGCTGCTTGGAACCGGTTAGGGCATTGGGATGGGAATCCCGTAATGTCCACTGGTTGCAGCCCCTTTGAAGTGTTTTTTTTGCGCGCAATCGAATGAAAGCGTACAGACCGCCGAAATTTTGCACGGAGGCATATTCTCGCATATATTTATTGTATAGAAATAATTTCTGGATTCACGCCCCTTCGTTATTGCATTTTTGCAAGTTTATGGGAAAATTTGTACATGGGGAC
The DNA here is from genome assembly GCF_000961095.1 of Paenibacillus beijingensis. Taxonomy (NCBI): domain Bacteria; kingdom Bacillati; phylum Bacillota; class Bacilli; order Caryophanales; family Paenibacillaceae; genus Paenibacillus; species Paenibacillus beijingensis. Next base: position 2,602,113 of record NZ_CP011058.1, read on the forward strand.
TTTTTTGTTCCTGCGCAAGGCGGTTTACTAACGATCGGCAAGGAGGAAGGCAGGCGAACAGATGACGGAAGGGTTACTAATGCTCCTGAATGAATGGGGAATATGGGGCGTGCTTGCCTCTTTATTTATTGAAGGCAGCGCCTTTCCCTTTATAGGCACCTTTTTCATTGTAACCGTAGGGTTTGTGATGAACTTAACGTGGTTTGAAATTGCCTGGGTATCTTTGCTTGGAAGTTTTGTTTATGCCGTAGGCAGTTATGTTCCTTATTATTTAGGCTATAAATTAGGTAATTCCGTCGTGAACAGGCTGAGTCCGGCGCGAAGAAAGAGTTTGGAAAAAGCTACGGACGCTTTCAGTAAATACGGGATTTGGAGTGTCGCGATATCCAGTCCTCTTCATTTAGGAAATGTGGTTCCATTTGTAGCAGGCATGTCCAAAATGAATCTTCGCCAATACACATCACTGACCATGCTGGGCATCGCTCCTTCCACTTTTATATTCTTGAGCATCGGTCGATTCTATCCCGGAGATACCGAAGCGGTTATGGATACCATCGTTGAATACCAGTCGTTTGTACTTATCGGCTTTGTGATTATTACGGCTGCTTATGTCGGTTGGAAGGTTTACAAACAACGCCGGACAAAAAAGGCGCTGAACGAGGAATATAGCTCGGAAGGTTGAACAAGATCAAACGTTTTTCGGAGGACAATAACATTTTCCGATTGCCACCGCCTGGGTGTCAAGTTCTTGTCCAGGCTCAATGTCAATGATTTAATCCCATTCCCGACTACAGGGAAGGTGGAGCTTAGTAATTAGATTAACCGCCTTTTCTCAGTGGGCGGTTTTCTTTTGGTCGAAAATCAACAATAAACGAAAAAAGAGCCATTTCAAAGAAAGATGTGTTGGCTTGACCTTCACGTAACGGAAGCGTTTATGCTAATGGTATCTCAGGTGGGATATAGGAGGCATTATGAAAACACTGATAAGGGACGTCACCATCTTAACAATGAATGATGAGGCCCCGTTTGTAGGGGATATTTTGATTGATGAAGAGCGCATTACAAATATTCAAGCGGAAGTAATTGCTGATGCTGACGAGGTAATAAAGGCAACGGGCATGGTGGCTATGCCAGGGCTAATTAATGCTCATCAACATACACCGATGAGTTTGCTAAGAGGTTTTTCAGATGATCTCAAGCTCATGGACTGGTTGGACAAGAAGATGCTTCCTGCAGAAGCAAGAATGACCCCAGAAGATATTTATTGGGGCGCCAAGCTTTCCATGGCTGAAATGATCCGATCCGGTACGACGACGTTTGCCGATATGTATATCCATATGAATGAAGTTGCCTTTGCTGCTGAGGAGGTCGGAATGCGCGCCTCCTTAACCCGTGGATTGGTTTTTCTTGCGGATGATGGAGGCAAGAGGATGGGCGAAGCCCTTGATCTGATCAACCGTTGGACTGGAAAGGCTGAAGGGCGAATCACGACCATGTTGGGGCCGCATTCGCCTTACACATGCCCAAAGGAGCCTTTTAAGGAAGTGATCGCACTAGCAGAAAAACTGAAAATGCCTATACACACTCATTTGGCCGAGACGAAAGAAGAAGTGATTAAAATAAGAGAGAAATACAATCAAACACCGGCTGAGTTTTTATATAACATCGGTCTCTTTGAGCGTACGCACGCCTTGTTAGCCCACAGTGTGCATTTGAACAGTCATGATATAGGGTTACTAAAGGGGATGAAAGGAGGGGTCTCCCATAATCCTGTCAGTAACTTAAAGCTCGGATGTGGCATTGCTCCAGTCTTAGACATGATAGAGCAAGGTATTACGGTTGGATTAGGTACCGATGGAGCAGGAAGTGCGACGACTGTTGATATGTTTGAAGAAATCAAAGCCGCGACCTGGCTGCAAAAGTTAGATCACGGTGATCCGACGCGATTGCCGGCATCACAGGCCCTTCTCATGGCTACCCGAGAAAGTGCCAAATTGTTGAACATTCATGATGAAGTAGGCACTCTCGAGATTGGTAAAAAGGCTGATATTATTCTAATCGATATTAGAAAGCCTCATTTGCAGCCGATTCACCATATCGAATCACTCATGGCATACAGCGTGAATGGTGGAGATGTGGATACGACAATCGTGAATGGTAAAACCCTAATGCGCGGCAGACAGCTTCTCACTATCGATGAAGAGGAGCTGTTTAAACAGGTTTCCTGTCGTTCCAAGCGGATTACAGAAGGTGTATAAGTAGTTTCTTTCCCTTGTTCTCGTATATCTTTCCGCCAAATTGGTGGTTTCTTTTTTGCAGTAAGATATGAAGACAATCAAAGTGTTTGGAAACAAATAAATGAAGAAGAGAGTATTCCGACTTCCAACCAAGACATTTTCTTGGTCGGTGGTTGATGAGGTGGAGGGCATGAGCCAGTTCCTCGTCGGTAACCTCAGCAAAGTCTTTACCTTTTGGGGAAAACTCGATATAAGTTCTTATCTTTTAAAGATCTATGTTCTTGTCGGGTGACAGCAGTTTTTTTTCATCCAGGAGCATTTCATCGCCAATTTATCAGACATTTATATATAATCCAAATTATATAAAAAAGTATTTGGCAATACCGGATTAAAACGAATAAGGACCTTCAGGGAGTTCCCCCTGACGGTCCTTGTTCTAGGATCAAGCTGCCACGTCACCGTCTAATAACGAGTCGGATTCGAACTTGCGCTTCTTGCCTGTCATCAGGTAGAAGACGGGGATGACGACAAGCGTCAGCAAGGTCGACGTCGTAAGTCCGCCGATGACTGTAATGGCCAGACCGCCCGAGATAAGGCTGGTCGTCGACTGTGAGAGGGCGAGCGGCAGGAGCGCCAATATCGTCGCAGCCGCCGTCATCAGAATCGGTCTCAGACGCGTCTTGCACGCTTCGACGATCGCTTCCGTCAGCGCCATGCCGGACTTCGCGTTGCGTTCCACCCGGTCGAGCAGCACGACGGCGTTCGTCACGACGATGCCGACCAGCATCAGCATCCCGATCATGGAGCTCATCGACAGCGTCTGGCCGGTAATGAGCAAACCGCCGAGCGAGCCGACCGGAACGAACAGCAGCGACGACAAAATGATAAGCGGCGTGCGCAATCCGCCGAACGTGACGCTCATGACGAGGAAGACGAGACCGATTGCCGCGGCCATGGCGATCAAGATGTTCTGGAAGCCGCTGTTAATCATCTCGAGTCCGCCGCCGAATTGAACTTCAACGCCGCTTGGCAGCGTCAAGCTTTCAACGTCTTTCTGGACGGCAGCCGTTACGGCAGCCGTGTCCGAGCCTTTGACGGTGCCGCTTACTTTGGCATACATCTTCCCGTTGTCGTGGTTCACGGACACCGGCGCGGTTGTGACGCTCACGTCGGCGATATCCTTAAGCGGCTTCATACCTGCGCTTGTCGGAATCAGGATGTTCTCCAGCTGAGCCTGGGAAGTGATCTGCTGCGCGTACGACAGCCTGAGATCCCAGGATTTGCTGTCCAGCGTGTAGGTTCCGGCATCGACGGGCTTCAATTGCTCGCCAACCGCCTGCATGATCTGGAAGTACGACACGCCCGCGTCTTGTCCGGCCTGGTTGATCGTCACTTCCCATTTGGGCGTGACGTCCTTCAAGTTGTTCGTAACGTCCTTCAGCCCGTCGTTCTGATTCAACAAATTCTCGACTTGGCCGGCTGCCTTGGCCAGCGCGTCCCGGTCGGTAGCATAGAGGCTGACGTCGACGTTGTTGCCGGTCGGCGGCCCCTCGGCAGCGGCTTCTTTGATATCGACCGTCGTATCTGGAGCAACCGCGGTTACGGCGGCCGTAATGTCTTTGGTCGCTTGCTCGATCAGCGGTTCGGTCTCGGTTCCTTTCTGCAAATTGACGATAAAGGCCGCTTTGTTGTTTGAAGAACCGGAGCTGAACGGATCGCCCGCGCCGCCCCCGATGGTCACTTGATAATTGTCCACGCCGCCCAAGCTTTGAAGATACTGCTCCACCTTGGCGCTTGCCGCGCTCGTCTGCTCCAAGCCGTTCTTCGCAGGCAGGCTCAAGCTGATCTGAAGCGACGGGGCGGAGCCTGCCGGCAAGAACGAAACGCCAAGCAGCGGAATCGTGGCCAGGGAGCCGATCAGCAGCACGATCGCGCCGGTCAGCACGAGTGCCCTGCGTTTCAGGGCGCCGCGAATCAGCTTCCCGTAGCCGCGGACAAGCGCGCCTTCCTTCGGATGCGGCTTCACCTTGTTGAAAAACTTGGCGCCCAGAACCGGAATCAGCATCATGGACACAAACAGCGACGTCATAATGGCGATGACGACAGCGACGGCAAAAGGCCGGAAAAATTCGCCGATAATGCCCGACACGAAGGCCAGCGGAAGGAACACGACGACCATCGCAATCGTCGACGAGCCGACGGCGCTGATCACTTCCTTGGTGGCGCGGTATGCCAGCTCCTTGCCGCTCAGCTCGCTGCCTTTTTCCTGACGCCACCGGTATATATTCTCGATCACGACGATGCTGTCGTCGACGATTCTGCCGATCGACACCGCGATGCCGCCGAGCGTCATGATGTTCAGGGTGTAGCCCATTTGGTCAAGCAAGGCGATCGTCGCGAAGATCGAGATCGGCAGCGATAGAATGGAGATCAGGGTGGCCCTTACATTCCGCAGAAAAAGGAAGATGATGAGGACACAGAACAACGCCCCGTACAACCCTTCCCGGATCAGTCCGGATACCGATTCTTCAATTTCTTCCCCTTGGTCCGCAATGACATGGATATCCATGCCGACGGTGTTCTGATAAGAAGAGAGCAAGTCTTTGACTTCGTTCGCGACGTCGGCCGTATTGGCGTCCTGATTTTTCACGACTTGCACGACGTAGCTTTCCTTGCCGTTAAAGCGCGAAATCTCGTTCTGCTCAGAGACGGTCGTCACTGTGGCGATATCCGATAATTTGATGGCCGAGTCCGCGCCGGGATTGCCGGCGTCCGGACCGGCGCTTGGAGCGCCCGGTCCCGCACTAGAAGCGCCTGCACCTGCACCTAATCCGCCGCCAGCCTGCAGCTTCAGATCTTTGATCTGCTGAACGGCGTCCGTTCTGCCGACCAGGCGGATCGGAATCGTCGCATCGTCCTGACTGACGGAACCGAGCGGCAGCGCGTAGTTTTTGGCTTGGATGGCGCTTTGGATTGTGCTCAGCGAGATTCCGTATCGATTGGCTTTGTCTTTGTCTACGACGATGTTCAGATGCTCCGATTTGGTGCCGCTCAGCTCGACCGAGCTTACGCCTTCGATCTGCTGAAGCTTTGGCACGACTTCTTCTTCAAGCTGCTTTTGCAGCCCGGCCGCATCGTTCTTCGTGGAGAAAATGGCCGCTTCATAGATCGGTTGGGACCCCGCAGACAGGCGCTGCACGTTCACCGTTGCCTTTTCGGGCAGGTTCACTTTGGCCAGTGCGCCTTCCACGTCGGCGGTCATCTTATCCATGTCTTTGCCGAACGGATATTGCACGAAAATGCTGGCCGCATTCTCCGAAGAGGTGCTGGTTAGCGAATCGTAACCTTTAAGCCCGATCAAACTGTCCTCGATCGGCTTCGTGATGTCGGATTCGATCTCTTCGGTCGAAGCGCCCGGGTAGACGGCCTGAACGAATATGGCCGGAAAGCTGACGTCCGGGAACGTCTGCTGCTTGATGCGGGTCGTCGAATACATTCCGAGTACCGTCACCAGAATGCTAAGGATCACGACGGCAACGCCATTTTTCAAACTTATTCGGCTTAAATAATTCATACTCTCTCTCCTCTCGTCTCCTAAGAGGAGTATATAAAGCGAATTTGAACCCAATATGAACGGAGTTTATCAATTGGAGACGGAATGACCTCCGGCCTTCGGGAGACTCACGGTAAATGTCGTTCCATGTCCCGGCTGGCTCTCTACCGTTATTTCGCCGTGATGAAGCTGGACGATCCGCTTCGCGAGCGACAGGCCGAGACCGTTGCCTTTGACGGCGGCAGTCCGCGATTTGTCCGCTTTGTAGAAAGGGTCGAAGATATGGCCGCGATCCGCTTCGTCTATTCCGATGCCGTTGTCCGCCACCTTTACGGTCACGTTGTCTTCGCTTTCGGCGAGCGAGATATGGATTCGTCCGGATTCCGGCGTGAACTTGATCGCGTTGTGAAGGAGGTTCGTCCATACTTGGCTGAGCAAATCTTCATCCGCGTCCAGCACCGACTCCGCCAGCGAAAGTTCGATGTCAAGCTTCTTCGATTTCCACTGCGGTTCGCAGGCGATCACGACATTTCGCAGCTGCTCGTCAAGACGGACGGGCTTCTGATGAAAGGGCTGGTGACCGGACTGGAGCGAGGAGAGGCGCAGCAGATTTTGTCCCATCCGGGACAGACGCTCGCTTTCCTCCTCAATGATCGTCAAGTAACGAAGGCGCTGGGCTTCGTCCATCCGCTTATGCTTGAGCGCCTTTGTAAAACCGGAAATCGACGTGAGCGGCGATTGAATTTCGTGGGAGACGTTGTTGACGAAGTCTGTGCGCATCCGGTCCAACATTCCCAGCTCGCCGGCCATGTAATTAAAGCTGTTCGTCAGCTGGCCGACCTCGTCCTTCCGTTTGGAGCGGAGCGCGACGCTGAAGTCGCCGGCGGCGAGCCTGCGGGTCGCGGCGTTCAACTTCCGCAGCGGCTGAATGATGTAGCGGGCGAATATGAGAATAAGCAGGCTGCCGACTGCGAGCGCGATCGCCAAAACCGTCAAGAGAGACTGGCGGAATTTGTCGGAAAGAGTCTCAATGCTCTCGAACCTCGGACTAAAGAACAAGGCATAGTTTTGATCCTGCAGCTGCATCGGAAGGCCGATCAGCAAATAGGGCCCGCGTCCGATATGAGAGGCTTTCCCATGATAGATCCCGCCGCTTAGCACGCTTCCGATCTGCGCTTCGCCGAAGAAGCCGAGGGGACCCTGGGGATTATTATTATAGACCGGCTGTTTGCGTGAATTATAGATTTCGATTCGATATAGAAGAGAGAAGCCGTTTAAAAAAGCGTCCCTGTTCTCGGGAGAAGTTTGCTGCAGCGACGAAATGATATGCCTCCCGTTGCGGATCATCTGTTCTTCGACCAGTCCGTCCAATTGCCTGGAGTACAGCTGGTCGGAGATTGCGAAGCTGACCGCAAGGCTCAGGATAACAGCGCCGATAAAAACGAGTACGGTTCGCACGTAGAGGGACTTAATCATGGTATACCTCCAACCGGTAGCCGAGACCGCGCAGCGTCACGATGCGAAAGGCTGCTTCGTATGCCGCGAACCGCTCACGCAGGCGCTTGATATGGACGTCGACCGTTCGTTCGTCGCCTTCGTAATCCATCCCCCAAATCTGGTCGATAAGCTGGCTGCGCGTGAACAGCTGGCCGGGGTAGCTCGCCAATTTGTAGATCAGCTCGAACTCCTTTAGCGGAAGCGTCGCCATCGCTCCGTTCTGTTTGTCGACGATTTGGTAGCCGATCCGGTCGAGTGTCAAATCGCCCAACTGGATTTGCTGGTCGGTTGCGATGCGGTACCGCTTCAGCAATGCCTTCACCCGGAACACCATTTCCATCGGGTCGAACGGCTTGGTCAAGTAATCGTCCGTTCCGAGCTGGAAGCCTTTGATCTTCTGATCCGCTTCGCTCCTCGCCGTAACGATCAGAATCGGCATGTCGCCCATGGCGCGGATCCGCCGGCACAATTCGAAGCCGTCCAGCTTCGGCATCATAATATCGAGAATGACCATGTCAACCGATTGTTCGGAGATATATGTCCAAGCTTCTTCGCCGTTCGCCGTCTCGACGATGTCGAAGCCTTCGTCGGACAAGTACAAATTGACCAATTCGCGAATGTGCGGATCGTCGTCCACCACCATAATCCGGGTCATGTCGGGTCACCTATCCTTATCTGGGAGTGTGTTATTAATGTAATCGTTGTGGGGGTTGAATTGCAAAAGCGTTTTTTAAGGCAAAGGATAAAAGCAGAGTCCGAAAAACAAAAAAATCGCGTATTTACGCGATTTGTAGCAGAATTAATATCCGGGCGGGAGCGGGTCTTCCGCCTCGAAATTTGTTGAAAAACATGCGTTTGTACATCTTTTTTCTTTACTATTTATCCACCTCGTAAAATTCCTGCGAATATACATTTATTTCAGGCCCATGCGTATGTTTAGGCAAAAAAAGCTTGGAATACCTGCGCAATAGCAGGAATTCCCTCTCGATTAGCGATTTCGATCGATAATACCTGCACAAATGCAGGTTTGAAGGCTCGTCCGCGCGAACTGCCTCGGGTCGTTTCATGCGCCACGGCTTTTGCCCATCTGTACCGCGGAAAAAAGCCGAAACAGAAGGTTCATCGTGCAAAGGGTGGAGGCCCGCTCGTTTAGAAACCGATGGCGCAGCCATCTTTGCGCGGATCCGAGCCGCCCTGAAGAACGCCCGTATCCGGATCGATCCGGATTCCCTGGTATCCGCCGACGCCGAAAGCATCGCCATCCCCGGGCTGCAGAATCGTGTAACCGATGCCGGCGAGCTCCCGGCTCGTTTCCTCGCCGATGCCGGTTTCCAGATAAAGGCCGTCGTTATAATGCCGGAACCGCGGAGCTTCGCCCGCCTCCTGGATGTTCATGCCGAAGTCGATCATATTGACCAGCACCTGAACCTGTCCTTGTGGCTGCATATCGGCGCCCATCACCCCGAACGAGACGAGCGGCTTGCCGTTTTTCAACACGAGGGACGGAATGATCGTGTGAAAAGGCCGTTTGCGCGGAGCGACCGCATTGACATGGGAAGGGTGGAGGGAGAACAAGGAACCGCGGTTTTGCAGGAAGATTCCGGTGTCCTCCACGAGTTCCCCGCTGCCGAACAGGCTGAACACGCTGTTGACGACGGAAGCGATGTTGCCCTCGTGGTCGACGACGGTCAGATAGACCGTATCACCGCCCAGTTCAATTCCCGGCGGGGCCGCGACCGAAGCGGAATTGCGGATCCTATCGGCCAATTCCGCCGCGTATTCCTTGGATAAGAGGCGGTCGACAGGCAGTTCGGCAAAATCCGAGTCCGCGATATAGCGGTCCCGGTCGGCATACGCGAGTTTTTTGGCTTCGGCGAATAGGCGAATATAGTCCGCCGAGTTATGCCCCATCGAGGCCACATCGAATTGCTCCAAAATATTGAGCATTTCCAGCACGACGAGCCCTTGACCGTTGGGCGGGATTTCAAGAATCGAATGTCCCCGATAGGTCGTCGAGATCGGCTCCACCCAGTCGGATTGATGGCTCGCAAAATCGCTTTTTCGCAGCAAGCCGCCTTCCCGAATCATAAACGCTTCGATTTGATCGGCGATCTTTCCTTGGTAAAAAGCGTTTTTTCCTTGCTCGGCCAGCAGCTTCAGCGTTGCGGCAAGATCGGGCTGCTTAAAGAGCGTCCCTTCTGCCGGCGCCTTGCCGTTCATTAAATATTTGCGGCTCGCTTCCGCGGATTTACGCAGCAGCGGTTCCGCTTTCGACCAATAGTAAGCGACCATTTCGCTTACCGGAAAACCGTTCTCGGCATATCGGATCGCCGGAGCGAGCACTTCCTTAAACGACATCGTTCCATACTTTGCGAGCAGCTGGGCCCATCCGTCCACGACGCCGGGGACCGATACGGACAGCGGCCCGTGATCGGGAATTTGCTCGTAACCCATTGACCGGTACGCTTCCACCGATGCCATCGCGGCCGAACGTCCGCTTGCATTCAAGCCTTCGATTGTTCCCGTTTTCCCGTCATGAACAAGGGCGAACATATCGCCGCCGAGGCCGGTCATCATCGGTTCCACGACGCATAACACGGCGGCGACCGCAACCGCGGCATCAAAAGCGTTGCCGCCGGATTGTAAAATCTCGATTCCGGCCGCGGAGGCCAGAGGCTGACTGGTAGCGACCATACCCCGGGCCGCATGGATGACGGAGCGCGTTTGCTGACGATACCCTGATGGACGATCAAACATTGCACAAACCCCTTTCGATTTTACGAGTCCGAGTGAGAAAGCTTTGGGCGCTACCTGCGAGAGCCCCTTTTATTTATCGTTTAATTTGGTACAATTCAATTAATAGAATGAAAAGCTACGAGGTGACCCTAATCGTGATCGATGAAATCGACTCCCATATTTTGCAGGAGCTAGCTAAAAACAGCCGGGTCTCATATGTAGATCTCGCAAAAGAAATCGGCTTATCCCGGGTAGCCGTGCGCGAGCGGATTGACCGACTGGTGGAGCAGGGGATAATCGAGCAATTCTCCATCGTCATTAACGCCGAACGGCTGGGCAAAAATATTTCCGCCTTTTTCGAAATCGACGTCGAGCCGAAGCATCTGGACGATGTCGCCTCGACGCTGTCGGATAACGACAGCGTTGCCGCCTTGTACCAAATGACAGGACCCTGCACGCTTCACATGCATATCCTTGTGGAAGACCACAAAGCGCTGGAGCAATTTTTGAAAGAACATATTTACTCCCTGGAAGGAATCACCCGCGTCGAAAGCCACATTTTGCTCAAACGGTACAAAGCCCAGAACGGAATCAATATCTAAATGTAAACCAACGACAAGCTGCCAATTATTTGGCAGCTTTTCTTACATATTGTAGAAATTCATTCCCCTTCCTTAATCATTTCGTTGAGACCGGAATTCGGACTCGTATTTCAAAATGTATGCTAATAAATCGTTGGAGTTAATTTTTGCAGACAAATTGACTGATGTCAATTCATTAATATTTATTTTTTTATTTTTTGCTTTCATTTGTTGAAAAATCGAAAAGGTGTGATGTATAATCACCTTGTAATGTAAAAATATATAACGCCAGGGGAGTGGTTCATTTGTCGAAAAGGAAAACCGCGTTGTCAGCCGTCTTTATGATTTGTATCCTGTTGCTTTCCGCTTGTGGCAGTTCGGGTAAAACGGAGACGTCCGCAAATGCAACGCCAGCTGCCTCCGAATCGGACAAAACGTCCGAGCCCGCTCCGGAAAAGAAAACCGACTTTCCGAAGCAGCCTGTAAAAATGGTCATTCCGTATCCGCCCGGCGGCGGCTCCGACGTTTTGTTCCGGCTGGTCGCTTCTTATGCCGAGCGTCATCTGGGCCAGCAGATCGTACCGGTTAATATGGCCGGCGCATCGGCGACGATCGGCTCCCGTTTTGTCAAAGACGCCAAGCCGGACGGTTATACCATTCTCGGCTCCCACCAGGTTGTAGCGACGGCGCAGCATACCGGCATTGTCGATTACGGCTTTTCATCTTTCGAAGGCATCAACCAAATTACGTCCACTCCTCACATTCCATCCGTCACCAAAGCGTTTTCCGAAAAGAACAATGTGAAAAATATGACCGATTTTATTAATTACGTAAAAGCGAATCCGGGCAAGGTCATCTGGGCCTATACCGTCGGTTCCGAGGACCATTACACGATCGCGGCCCTGCTTGATAAAGCCGGCGTCGATCCGCGTTCGTTGAAATACGTAAGTTATCCGGGTACGGGGCCGCAATATGCCGCGATGGTTGCGAACCAGGTTGAAGGCATGGTCGCCGACTACGCATCCGGCAAAGGCTACTTTGAGTCGGGCGATCTCGTTCCGCTCGGCATCGTAAATACGGAGCGCAACGCCGCCCTGCCTGATGTGGCAACGGTGAAAGAACAAGGGATTGACTTCACTCTTCCGGTAGCCCGCGGAATGATGGCTCCGAAAGGGACGCCGGCTGAAGTGCTCGAAGTGCTGAACGAAGCCTATAAAAAAGCGCTGGAAGATCCGGAGCTGCAGAAAAAAATCGCGGAACTGGGCAGCTTTGCGATGTACAAGCCGCATGACGAGTACAACACGTTTTTGCAGGAGCTTGATGCGGAAATGGCCAAGCTCGCGGATAAAATGAAGTAACGTTAGGAAGGTGTCGAGCATGGCAGACCGAATCTTTTCGCTTGCCGCATTGTTTATCGCCGGGCTGTTTCTATACGAGTCCCGGCTGTTCGCGGAGAAGAAAGGCGTCCAAGCCTTCTCCTCCGCCTTTTTTCCAAGGCTCATCATTTATGCGCTGATCCTTTTTTCGGTCATTTTGCTCATACAGAGCTTTATCAAGCGAGGCAAACGTGCTCCGAAAGGAGCCTTCATCGCCTACTTGCGGAAACATTGGCGCGTTCCGTTCATGTTCGCATGGTTTGCCGTCTATTTGATTTTGATGCCGATGGTCGGATTTGTCCCCAGTACGATTCTGTTTCTCTTCATCGGTTTTCTGATGCTTAATTTCCCGTTTGTGCCCAAGAAGCTGCTGCTTTACATTCCTCTGTCCTTTGTTCTGACCTTTGCGATCCAATTCATTTTCGAGCGGGAATTGAACGTTTTACTGCCTTAAGTTTCACGGAAAGGAGTGAATCCGAGTGGATATGATCCATCTGCTTCAGGCTTTTGAAGAAGTGATGAAGCCTATCAATTTGTTCTATTTGTTTATCGGCACGCTTGCGGGCATTATCGCCGGCTGCATACCGGGGCTTACTTTTACAACCGCGATCATGCTGGCCTTTCCCTTTACGTTCGGCATGGAGCCGATTTCAGGCTTGACGCTGATGATCGGCATCTATACCGGCGGCGCGTCAGGGGGATTGATCGCAAGCACCTTGATCGGCATTCCGGGCACGCCGTCGTCGGTTACGACCATGTTCGACGGCTATCCGATGACACTGAAGGGAGAGCCGGGACGGGCGCTTGGCCTTGGCATTCTGTCTTCGGCGGTGGGGACCGTATTCGGGGCGCTTATCCTGTTTTTCCTGGGACCACTGGTGGCGATGATCTCGCTAAAATTCGGACCGTGGGAAGTGTTCTCTCTTGTCTTATTCGCCTTGACCTTGATCGCGGGATTAAGCGGCAAATCGCTGCTGAAGGGGTTGATCGCGGGACTGATCGGGCTGTTGATCGGCACGATCGGCTACGATCCGGCCGGCCAGCTGCGGTTCGACTTCGGCATGGACAGCCTGTCATCCGGAATTTCGCCGCTGCCCGTTCTGATCGGACTTTTTGCCATGTCCCAGCTGATGAAGAACGTGGAGGAAGTGCGGACTCAAATCGGCAAGTTCAAAACGAAAACGAAAATCCGCATCCCGATGCTGCAAGTGTGCAAAGACCTGGTCCGGGAAAAATTCGCGCTGTTCCAATCTTCCACGATCGGCGTCATCATCGGGGCGCTGCCTGCAGCGGGGGCGGAAACGGCCGCCTTCATCGCGTACGATCAGGCGAAACGATTTTCCAAGGAAAAGGATGAATACGGCAAAGGGCACGCTGGAGGCATAATCGCATCCGAAGCGTCCAACAACGCCAATGCCGGGGGAGCGTTTATCCCGTCCATTACGCTCGGCATACCGGGGGACATGGCCCAGGCGGTTATGTTCGGCGTCCTGATCCTGCACGGCATTACGCCGGGTCCGGGGTTATTTCAAGCCCAGCCGGTTCTCGTCAACTCCATCTTTGTCGCACTCATGCTAAGCGCGTTTGCGATGCTGTTCACCCAAACCGCACTGCTTCCGCTGCTGATCCGCATTTCGTATATTCCGCTGTCGATACTCGTTCCGAGCATCATCGTGTGCAGCAGCGTCGGATCGTTTGCCTTGAACAATCAAATGTTCGATGTCTGGATGATCGTCATTTTCGGCTTGGTCGGATATGTGCTGGAAAAAATCGACGTTCCGTTAGGTCCGGTCATTCTGGGCTTGCTCCTCGGGCCCAAAGCGGAAGAGGAACTGCTCAAGGCGTACCAGATCAACCCGGAGATTACGCCGTTCTTCACCCAACCGATCTCGCTGCTGTTTATCGTGCTGTCCATCGGCTCCATCGGATTCACGCTGTGGCAGAATCATAAGGAGAAAAAAGGCGAGAAGGTGCGGATGCCGGTCGATATCTAGCTCTTTGTGCGCAAGAGTACCCTTGGCAGTTGTCGCAGATGAGGTCTGTAACGCAAAATCCTGTACGCATGCGAGCAGGATTTTTTTGCGTTACAGACCTCATTCTCGTTTCACACCTGGAAATGTTCCAGCACCAGCTTGCCGATCATGTTCCCGGCGGCCGCTTTCTCATGCGCCAGGCGCAAATTGGCCGCGTTGATCGGCTCCAGCCGCTGCGTCAACGTCGGTTTCACTTTCCCGGCATCGACCAGATCCGCGACGGCTTGAAGCAGCCGGTGCTGCCCGATCATATCTTCGGTTTTGAATTGCGGCTTTGTAAACATCAGTTCCCAATGGAACGATACGCTTTTGAAAAAGATCAGGTCCAGGTTAACCGGCTGATTGAGCGGCACGATGGAGCAGATTTTGCCCTGCGGCGCGATCGCCTCGGCCATTTGCTCAAAGTGGCCGGCCGTATCGTACAGGCAGAAAATATAATCGACGGTCTCGAGTCCAAGCTCCTTCAGCTGCGGTACAAAAGCTTCTTTGTGGCTGATAATATGGTCCGCGCCATGATCTTTGGCCCACTGCGCCGACTCCGCTCGCGATGCGGTGCCGATGACCGTCAATCCGGCAAGCTTGGCGAGCTGCGTCGCAATGGAACCGACGCCGCCTGCCGCCCCGATAATCAAAATCGATTTGTTCCGATTGTCCTGTTCGCTGCGGCTGATTCCAAGCCGTTCATACAGTCCTTCCCACGCGGTAATCGAAGTGAGCGGCAAAGCGGCGGCTTGAGCGAAATCGAGACTTGCCGGTTTGAGGGCCGCTATCCGCTCATCCACCAGATGAAATTCGCTGTTGCAGCCCGGCCGGTCCAGGCTGCCCGCATAATACACTTCGTCCCCGGGCTTAAACAGCGTACAATCGGGCCCGGTTCCGATAACGATTCCGGCCGCATCCCAACCGAGTATTTTCGGCGCGTCATTGCCTTCATTGCCCCAAGAGCGGACATCCTCATCCGCTTTATTGACCGATATCGCTTTTACTTCCACCAGCAGATCCCGGCCTGCGGGAACCGGTTTTTCGATTTCGAGATCGACCAGGCTTTCCGGATCGGTTAACGGAACATAACGATAAAAACCGACTGCCTTCATCGTTTGGCGATTGCTCATGTCACTCATCCTCTCCAGCTTCGTATATCGTACGATTGAATTATATCGGGTATAATCAATTCACATAAGTACGCATATTTTTATGGCATAGTATTAAAAATCATACTATTGGAAGGGTGAAGCGCGGTGGGTGGACGGGAAGAGGCTGGCGGTGCGAATCGAAGGGGGAGCGGATGCCCGGTGATGACCACTTTGGATGTGATCGGGGGAAAGTGGAAAGGGGTTATTCTGTACCATCTTCTGGACGGAAAGAAACGGTTTAATGAATTCCGGCGCCTCTACCCGGGGATGACGCAGTTTATGCTTACGCTGCAGCTGCGGGAGCTCGAACGGGACGGAATCATTCACCGCGAAGTGTACAAACAGGTTCCGCCCAAAGTGGAATATTCGCTGACCGACTTTGGCAAAACGCTGGAGCCGGTTATCGTCGCGATGAAAGAGTGGGGTGAGACGTATCCGCTGAATCAGGAGGAGGAAGAAGGAACTCAGCCGGGGGAGATATGAGCTTCATTTCGGCCTTGATGCATACCTTCGCCTTACCGCATCATAAATTTGAAGTAAGTCTGTTCCATAAGCAGGATTTTCGCTCTGAACGAAGGGGTGATTTTTGAAAAAGATGCGTTCGTACTTCTATTTTCTTTTCATTTTTCGACTACGTTAAAATTCCTGCGAATATACATTTTTTTGTCGCCCCCATCTCCCGTTCAGGCGATATTTGTCAGCTTAACAATCGCGGCTTTGGCTCATCCGAATGGCGGAAACAAGGTATAAAATAAGGACTGCGCCAAAAAGGTTCCAAACACTTGGTATTGAAGCGAGCGATAGATATAGGCCATAGGGCAACGACCAGACAAATACCATATACCTTAAAATTCGATTCGCCATAAACGAAACGACGATACCCAATAAAGCGGGAATGATCAGCATGATAAAGAGGATGAGAACCGTATCCGTGCCGGCTGGAGTCCGTGAATACGGATTCCAGAACAAAAAAATGGCACACAGAATGATGCATCCCACCGAAGCGACCGCGCCGAAAAAGGAATCATTCCATTTCAATGAAAAAAACCTCCACCTGAATAGGTTATTCCAGAGCCTGAATCCCCGTCTGCGCTAGCCCGTCTTTTCATTACCTGTTTTCATTCAAATTTTGATATGGTATAGTTTTCCTCAAATGATCGTCATTTCCTTCCTGTAGTGAAACAAATTGGCACCTATCTCCGTACTAATAATGAACAAAACGGTTAGACAGGAGGTATTACCTATGATGGGTGGACCGTCCATGGGCCCAGGGCCCGGCATTATGTTTACGATCGTACCTATTTTTATCGCGATTGTGTTCGCAATCGTCATTGGCAGCATCGTCTTAAACAGCGTGCGTTATTTCAAAAATGCAAAATCGCCGCGAGAATCCGTCTATGCCCGCGTGATCGCCAAGAGGATGGAGGTGCGTAACCATACTAGCCATCACAGCAATGGTGAAGGCACGCATCCTGTCAGCTCTTCCAGGACGGATTATTACATCACGCTGGAGTTTGATAACGGCGAACGGAAAGAATATCTCGATGTGAAAAAGTTGTACGGTCTCGTTGTCGAAGGCGACGAGGGGTATGCCGCCGTTCAAGGCGATTGGATTGTCGCATTTGAGCGGGAAGCGGCGCAAAGTCAATAACGCTTGGCAAACGTTCATCCCAATTATGCCTGAATCATTCAATCGATAATCAAATCTGTTATAATGTGATCTATCTGGATTGATGTGAGGGGAGTTCATGTTGGACGAAACGTCTTATACGCCCGAAGAAATTGCAGCGCTTCTGAAAATATCGAAGCTGAAAGTATACGATTTAATCAAAAAAGGCGAAATACCGTCTTATCGGGTCGGGAAGCAGATGCGGGTCGATTCATCCGATTTGGAGGCCTACAAGCTTCAGTCCAAAGGCGTCCATGCCAAACATACCGAGAAGCCGATTGCCTCCGCGATTTCCACTTCCTCAGAACACGCAACGGCTGGCCGGCAGGATGCCCATCTTGATGCGGCACGAGGGCGGTCGGTCATTATAACGGGACAAGATATTAGTCTTGATATTCTCGCTAAGTATTTGGAGAGGCAGGCGACCGGGGCGCGGCCATTGCGTTCTTACGTCGGCAGTATGGAAAGTCTGATCTCGATGTATCAAGGCGAATCCGATATCGTAAGTACGCACCTGCTCGACGGAGATACCGGTGAGTATAACATTCCATATATTCGCAAACTTTTTGTCGGTCAACCGGTAGTCGTCGTCAACTTATTAAGCCGCTCGGCGGGATTTTATGTCCAAAAGGGAAATCCGCATAAGCTGCAATCGTGGGCTGATCTGGGAAAAACCGGCATCCGGCTCGTGAACCGGGAACGAGGCTCCGGCGCTCGCGTGCTGCTGGACGAACAACTGAGACTTCACGACATTCGACCTTCGAAAGTAGCGGGATACTCAGACGAGGAAAATAGCCACATCGCAGTAGCGGGAAAAGTGGCTGCGGGAGAGGCGGATGTTGGCGTTGGAATCGAAAAAGCGGCGCAAATCGTCGGCGGAGTCGATTTCGTTCCGCTGATCCAGGAGCGATACGATCTCGTCATGTTGAAGCGGCCCGAAAATAGGAACTGGATTGAGGCTGTCATTGCCATCCTGCGTTCCGAATCGTTTCGTAATGAGCTCGCCGTTATTCACGGCTATGACTTATCGCGGACCGGAGAAATTGTTTATGAGTCCTAAGCTAAATACGCCCTTCGTCACCTTTGACTGCTGCAGAGGTGAGAAGGGCGTATTTACGTTAATTCTTTGTGAACCGGTTGGCCAGAAGAAGCATCAGAAATGACATGACGAGCATGGAACCGACCCATGCCCAAGCCATGCGCATGCTTCCTCCGTCTGTGGCGACATAAATCGCGGTCGGGATCGTTTGCGTTTTTCCTGGAATATTCCCCGCAACCATCAACGTTGCTCCGAACTCTCCAAGACCCCGGCAAAATCCCAAAATATACCCTGCCGTCAGCGAACGAAAGGCGAGGGGGACCGAGATGTAGAGAAAGACCTGCGATTCCGAGGCTCCGAAAGCTCTCGCGGAATTCTCAAGCTCGGAATCAATGCTTTCAAATCCGGCTCTCATCGTCCGATAAGCGAGCGGAAACGCGACGACGGTCGCCGCGATAATGGCGGCTTCCCATGTAAATACAAGCGTTTGGCCGAAAAGGCTCTCGTACAACTTTCCGATCCAGCTTCTCCGGCCAAGCCAGACCAGCAGGATAAAGCCGATGACAGTGGGCGGCAGCACAAGAGGAAGCAGCAGCAGCGTCTCGACGATGCTTTTTCCGAAGAATCGCACCTTGGCCATGATCCAGGCAATGACGACAGAGAGTGCGAAAACAATCAAACTGGCGATAATGGAAATCTGAATCGAAAGGGTAATCGGTTCAAAAAACGTTGTCCAATCCATAAATACTCATCCTGTCTCAAGTTGCTTAAGGCAGCTTAAATCCATATTTTTTGAATACGGCGCCGGCTTCCTTCGACTGTAAATACGTATAGAATGCCTTCGCTTCGGCGCTGTGCTTCGATTCGCTCAGAACGCCGGCAGGATAAACGATTGGCGTATGGACGCCCGGAAAGACTTTGAGGGCAACTTTGACTTTACTGGATGTAAGCGCATCGGTATTGTAGACGAAACCTGCATCGACGTTGCCCGTTTCGACATACGTTAACACTTGACGCACGTCCTTCGCAAACACAAGTTTAGGCTGCAGCGCGTCCCATACTTTCCGGTTTTCCAATGTCTCCTTGGCATATTGTCCGGCCGGTACCGACTCCGGTTGGCCGACCGCAACTTTTTTGATGCCGCCGGAAGTCAACTCTTTTACCGTCGTGAATTTTTGTTTCGAATCGGAAGGGACGACGAGCACCAGACTGTTAGTCAGAATGGTTTTTCTTTCGGAAATAAAACCTTGCTTCACTAAAGCGTCCATCTGCTTCTTGCCGGCGGAGAAGAAAAGATCGGCCGGGGCTCCCTGCTCGATTTGTTTTTGCAGTGTGCCCGACGACGCATAGTTGAACGTCAGCTTAATGTCCGGATGCGCTTTTTCATATACCGTTGCAATTTCGTCCAGGCTGTCTTTCAGACTCGCTGCAGCGGATACGAGCAGCTCGGTTTGTTTTTTGGCTGCGACAGCCGGCTGCCCCGGTATGAATAGAACGGTAAGCATTAAAGCGAGGGTAAGGATAGACAGCGATACTTTTCTCAACATAATCTCCTCCATCTTCATCAAAAAATCTCATGTCAACGATCATAACACAGGTTCGAATTGTTTTGTACTGATTTGTTATGTTTAGAGCGATTAATTTCGCTATATTAATTGTTCTCGTTATATTTAGATATGTTTAGTTTTATTTCAACAATGACAAATGCTTTTGGGCAAGAATGGAACAACAGGCGCATGGGAAATAAAGGATAGCTTGCATAAATGAAGAGCGGTAGGAAATCCTTAATTCATCTTGGATGAAAAAGGGGAGTACAAATGAGAATGGAGCAGAAAATAAAGCGGCGGGCTGCGTTAGCCTTATGCGTCACGGTATTCGTTGTTGGCGGGGGCTGCGCCCAAAAGCCGTCCGTACCAAATGAGCGGCAGCAGTCGGTGAGGACTGAGCAGCAGCCATCCGCGTCGTCGGCCCGGATGCTTATCGCGGACAAAACCGTTTCTTCTAATGTTAAGGTGTATAAAGATGCCGGTGGAATGGTCTGGATCCCGCTCGAGGAAACGGCGGAAGCGATGGGTTTGCATATCCATAACCAAGGTAATAAAAGCTTCGCGATCGGCAACACCGATCCGGCTTATACGGTGAACGTCAACCAGGCTCAAGCGTTGGCGGGCGACAAAACGGTCAACCTTCCGCAGCTTCCGCGGGTATATCAGGATAAACCTTACCTGACCGTGCAGTCGATGTCGGCATTAATCGGCACTCGTGTCAATTGGAACGAGCCGCAATCGCAAATCATGATCAGTCCGGTCGACGATCGTTCATTGCCCGGGACGAATGGCGCAATCGGATTGCACCATGCCGGAGAAGGTTTCGCGGGACAACTAAGAAGCCTTTCGGTGACCTCCGTCGATAAAGATGAATTAATCCGCTATGCCAAAACGTTTCTGGGGGTTCCTTATGATTTTGGAACCGGCTCCTACGAGGATACGAAAAAGTTTGATTGCTCGTCCTTCGTCCGTCATGTGTATGACCACTTTGGCATTGATCTGCCGCGCACTTCGCGCTCGCAAGCGCAAGTCGGGCAAACCGTCGATGAAGATGACCTGGAGCCGGGAGATTTGATGTTCTTTTACACACCCGGCCGATATGAAAGCAACCGCATCGTAGGCCATGTCGGGATGTATGCGGGCGACGGGCAGATTATCCAAACCTACGGCCGTCCGGGCGTGACGATCTCCGAGTTTGACGACTACTGGAGAAAACGGTTTTTGCATGCAAAGCGCATCGTCGATTAAACGTATTCTACGCTTTTTGTCATAGAATGTAACATAAAACACCGGTCCGGAGCGGCCGGTGCTTTTTTATTTTTCAAACCGTGTATATTTCTATTACTATTTATAGATTTGCCTCATTTATTTCAATTAGTTCAAGAGGTAAGATTTTTGTAAAGGAATCGTCAAGATCTAACAAAGGGAGTGACATTTATGACAGAAATTAACGGGGCAGTGGACAAAAGTTCCGGAAAACTTCACCGGTGGATCGAGCCGATATGGGGTTATGTATTCATCTCGCCCTGGTTATTGGGGTTGTTTGTGCTTACGGTCGGACCGATGTCTCAATCGTTTTACTTATCGTTAACCGAATATAATTTGCTTGAGCTGCCGACCTATATCGGATTCGACAATTACAAGGAAATTTTTACGGATGATGCGGACTTCTGGAAATCGCTGCAGGTGACGCTCACGTATGTGGTGCTGTCGGTGCCGCTGAAATTGTTTTTTGCTTTAATGGTGGCGCTGCTCTTGTTCCAGGCGATTCGCGGCATGTCCGTTTTCCGGGCGATCTTTTATTTGCCTTCCCTGATCGGGGGCAGCGTGGCGATCTCAGCCATTTGGCGCAACTTGTTCGGCATGGACGGCTTTTTGAACAAAATCGGCGGCCTGTTCGGGCTGCAAGGTATCGATTGGATCAATACGCCGGGAACCTCCCTTTATACGCTTGTTATGCTCGCGGTATGGCAGTTCGGATCGTCGATGGTCATCTTTTTGGCGGGATTAAAGCAAATTCCGCGCGATCTGTACGAATCGGCTTCGGTCGATGGCGCATCCAAATTCCGCTCCTTCTTCTCGGTGACGCTGCCGATGCTGACGCCGATCATTTTGTTCAATCTGGTTATGCAGATCATCGGCAGCTTCCAAATGTTTACGCAAGCCTTTATCGTCACGCAAGGCGGACCGATTAATTCGACGCTCGTTTATGCGCTGTACCTGTACCAGAAAGCATTTGCTTACTTTAATATGGGCTACGCCAGCGCGCTGGCATGGATTTTATTGTCGGTCATTGCCGTGTTTACGGTCATTGTGTTCTGGTCGTCGAAAAAATGGGTCCATTATGAAACGTAAGGGTGGCGATACGATGAACCGAAATCTTACTTTACGTTATCTGTTTTTGATTCTGTGCAGCATCGTGATGATTTATCCGGTTTTTTGGCTGGTCGGAAACGCTCTGAAATCGAATGAGGAAATTCCAAAGTCCAACCTGATCCCGACGACGCTTCACTGGGAAAACTTTGCGAACGGCTGGACGGCCATTCCCGGCTTCACCTTTGCCCATTTCTTTTACAATTCATTCTTCATTGTGGTATTGTCCGTTTTCGGTACGCTCATTTCAAGCGCGTTTGTCGCTTTCGGTTTTGCACGGCTGAACTTTCCGCTCAAAAAAATGTGGTTCGCCATCATGATGGTCACGCTCATGCTTCCGACGCAGGTGACGCTTGTGCCGCAGTATATTTTGTTTACCTATTTCGACTGGGTAGGGACAACCCTTCCGCTTATCGTTCCGCACTTTTTGGCCGTCAGCCCGTTCTTCGTCTTCCTGATGGTCCAGTTTATCCGCGGCATTCCGAAAGATTTGGATGAATCGGCGAAAATCGACGGCTGCTCGACGCTCGGTATCGCCTTCAAAATCGTGCTGCCGCTGTGCACGCCGGCCTTTATTACGACGGCGATCTTCAGTTTCATATGGACATGGGACGATTTCCTCGGGCAGATGATTTATTTGACCGATACCGCCAAGTATACCGTTCCGCTCGCGCTGCGGCTGTTTCTGGACAACACGTCCGCCGTTACGTGGGGCCCGATGTACGCGATGTCGCTGCTGTCGGTTATCCCGTGCTTCATCATTTTTATCGTCGCACAAAAATATTTCGTGGAAGGCATTTCCACAACGGGCATCAAAGGATAATTGTTTACAATGCGAGTGAGAAAACCTTATGCTTAAAAAGGGAGCACGCCTTCGATGCGGCTTCTTTTCCCTATTTCTTCGAAAGACACAAGCTTAGTTGAGCAGAAGGTGATCGTTCAGTTGAGAAATCCGTTTAAAACGTTTTCGTTTCAGGTCACGTTTTTCGCTTCTTTTATTATCATTTCCGCTCTGCTCATTTCCGTTCTGGGCATTACAAGCTACTATATCGTCAATCAGGAAGTGGTGGACCAGACCATTTCATCCCGGCGGCTGCTGCTGGACGAAATCAACAAACAGCTCGACCTGCAGCTGCAGTCCGTCGAATACGATTCGCTCGTGCTCGCCAGCAACCCGAAGCTGATCAATTATTTGCAGCAAAGCGAAGATTCGTTTGAGCGGGTCGGACAAAATTCGGACATGATCGATCTGCTCAGCCGGCTCAGCTACGTCAAGGAAGGGATTCATTCCGTCCAGCTGTACGCCAAAGATACGTCGGTCAATATACATATTGGCGGAAACGGCGTTTACGATGATCGATTGCTGACAAAAAGCGTCTGGTTTAACGATATTAAAGATGCCGATTACTGCTGGGTCGGAACCCACACGATCGAGGTCGGAAGCTATCCGGCCGGCGACCGGACCGTTGTCAGCTTTGCACGCAAAGTACTGTCCGCTTCCGGCAAGCAGGTCGGGGTGCTCGTGGTGAACGTGAAAATGCCGTTTATTCAGAAGATCGCCTCAAGCAGCGCGACGGACGTGAACCGCTTTATATTGGACACTCGCGGCAGGCTGATCGCCCAATTTTACGGCGGTCCGGACAATCCGGCTTCCTATGCAAGCATGATGAACAAGCTGGCTGCTATTTTGGACCAGCCCGGCTCTGAGCATTCGGCAATCGCCAATCTGGGGGAAAAGAGTCTCGTGATCTGGAACAAGCAGGAACGGACGCTCTGGGTAACGATGGATATTATTCCGTGGAAAGATATTACGAAGGGGAGCCGCCGGATTGAAAATATCATTTTGGCGGCGGCCGTTCTTTGCATCCTGCTGGCGATTATCATGGCTTACTTGCTGTCGCGGCAGTTCGTCGTGCCGATCCGCAAGCTGATTCATACGATGAACGTGATGAAAATCGGCAAACTGAACGTTCAAATTGCCAATGATTATCACAATGAGTTCGGCCATTTAAACGAAAATTTCAATCAAATGACCACGCGCATCGATACGTTGATGCTGCAGGTCAACGAGCAGAACCGGCGCAAGCGCGAAGCGGAAATTCAGATTTTACAGGAGCAAATCAATCCTCACTTTTTATACAATACGCTGGACATGATGAACTGGCATGCGATCGAATCGGGGGCCCACGACATCAGCCGGATGCTGTCGCTGCTCGGCAAAATGCTTCGCATCGGCCTATCCAGCGGCGCGACTTTTATTCCTGTCGGCAAAGAAATCGAGCATTTGCAATGTTATATGGAGCTGCAAAAAATACGGTACCGGCAAAATGTTGCCTTTTCCATCTCCGTCCCGGAAGAGATGATGCATTATTACACGCCGAAGCTGATCATTCAGCCGTTTGTGGAAAACAGTCTGCTGCACGGCCTTCATTCCCGGAATGAGGGCATCGTTCGCATTTCGGGATGGGAAGAGGAGCAAACGATCTATTTCAGCATTGAAGATAACGGCGTCGGCATGGACCCGGGAGCGGCCCTTCCGCGCAGGGACCATAACGGAATCCGCAACGTGCATGAACGAATCCAGCTTTATTTTGGCGAAAGGTACGGCGTGGATATCGACAGCGAGCCGGATAAAGGAACGACTATCCGCTTGTCTTTGCCGAAAATACTAACGGAGGCGCCGTTAATTACGGAGGGAGAGAACGATGATCAAGGCGGTAATCGTGGATGACGACAGAACGACGATTGATGGTCTTACCCGCGCCGTCCGGTGGGACAAGTTCGGGATCGAGGTGGCGGGAACCGCAATCAACGGAAAAGAAGGACTGAAGCAAATCCGCGCCCATGGCCCGGCTATTATTTTAACGGATCTCTTTATGCCGGTCATGGACGGCATCGAAATGCTGAAGGCGCTGCGCGAAGAAGGCAACCGGGCCGAAGTGATTATTTTGAGCGGGTACGAGGATTTCAAATATGCCCAGTCGGCCGTTAAGCTGCAGGTGAACGATTATTTGTCCAAGCCGGCCACGCTGGATGAAATTGAGCGCGTGCTGAAGGAAACAGCGGACAAAATCAAGCAAAAAGAACAGTCCGAGCGGGAAGATCAAGAGCTGCGGGAGCTGCTGGAGATCAACCTCTCGACAACGAAAAGACAAATGTTCAAAGGTCTGCTTGAACCCGGATTTTGCCGGTCGGCTTTTTTTCGCAAAGTATCGGATTATTTGAAAATCGACTGGTCCGATTGTTTTTTCACCGTGCTGGTCATCGAATTTTTTATTAGCCGCGAATTGAACCGCTACCGGCCAAGCGATCTGTCGCAGCTTGCCTACAAGGTATGGAACATGGCTGATGATCTGTCGCAGTGCAAAGAGGGTGTCTACGTGGCCGACATCCAGCGGAACTTCATTACGCTGATCGTCACGACCCCGGCGCATATGAAGCCGGAAGCGGTGCAGCCGATCGTCAAACAAACCGCCTTGGAGTTTCTGGAAAGCATTCGAAACCGGTTAAAGCTGCAGGCGTATGCATCTGTTGGCAGCGCGGCGGAACGATTGGACGACATTCCGCAATCGTATTCGGCTGCGGTTGATTTGCTCGCGGAACGGGACAAGTTTCCCGATCAGCCGGTTATGACCGGGGAAGACCGGGAAGAAACCGCGAAAGAAATTTGGCGCCGTCCGATGGAAAGCTACCAGCAAATCGTCGACGCCGTCATGTCGGGACAGGAAGAACTCGCCCGGGAACGAATCGAAGAGCTTGCCCAAACGCTGTATGCGGGCTCGATGCCGAGCATTAGCGCGTTAAGGGAATTTGCGATCGATATCGCCGGCCTATTAGCGCTTGCGCTGCATGACCACCGGCTGCAGATCGAAGATATCCACCCGGGCTTCAACATGTACAAGGTGCTGGAGCATCTGCACACCGTAGACGATTTTCACGATTGTCTCCGCGACCTTCTGCTGCCGGTATGCGGAGCGATCAGCAGCCGCAGCTCGCAAAAGCATCGGAAAACGATCGATTTTATTATGCGGTATGTGCAGGAGCATTACGCGGAAGATATTACGCTCGACGTATTGGCGGAGAAGGTCTATTTGACCCGCAATTATTTAAGCCAAATTTTCAAGCAGCGAACCGGAGAAAATTATAACAGCTACTTGACGCGTATCCGGATGGAAAAAGCGAAGGAGCTTATGCTCGAGGGGAATTATAAAATATTCGAGATTTCGCAAATGGTCGGCTACAAAAACAATGCGTATTTCAGCCAGCTGTTTAAAAAATATACCGGTTACAATCCATCGGAATTTAATCAGTAACGTTTCCGTGAAGCTGACATGAAAGTCGGCTTTTTTTGTATACGGCGTCTAATATTATCGGGAATGAATGAAACCGTGCGTATATTTTAATATATTTTGTAGATTTCTCTTATTTTAATAAAAATCAGAGATTTTATAATTAATATTGTAAACCAGCAAACGACAAGGGGTGTTATCAAAGATGACAAGGCGCAGAAGTTTTGGTCGTGGTTTATTTGCTTCAGGAATAGCCTTGACCGTATTTACAGCTCTTCTGACTGGATGTGTTCCGGCGAAAAAAGACGATGCCGCGCCATCGGGCGGCGCTTCGACTGAAGCGCAAGCGGGGCAAAACGTCGAGCTGCGCTTCGCCTGGTGGGGAAGCCAAGGCCGGCATGACCGGACGCTGAAATTGATCGACAAGTTCCAGGAGCTTCACCCGAACATCAAGATTAAACCCGAATATACGAGCTTCGACGGCTATTGGGAAAAGCTGTCCACTCAGGTCGCTGCCAATAACGCGCCTGACATTATGCAAATGAGCATTCTGTACATTAAGGAATACTCGGACCGCGGCGTGCTTGGAGACATGAAGCCTTACTTGAATGCGGAATTGAACGTCACCGATCTGAACAAGGACGTGCTCGACAACCAGGGTACGATCGGCGGCAAGCTGACCGGATTGCCGGTATCCGATAACGCTTCCGTCATGATTTACAACAAAGAAATGTACCAGCAGGCGGGCGTTGAGCCTCCGAAGATGGACATGACGTGGCAGGAGTATTTCGATAAAGCGCGCGAAATCAAGTCCAAGCTGGGCAAAAACGTATACGGCTCGCTCGATTTTTCGACCTCGCTCGAAGGCTTTATGTACTACCTCTTTTCGGTCGGAGATACGCTGTACAAAGACAACAGGCTTGGCTATAACGACCAAAACCTGGTCAACTGGCTGAAAATGTGGGACGACGCCCGCAAAGAAGGCATCGTTCCGCCGGCCGCGATGAGTGCTTCATTCCTGCCGATCGGGAACGCCGATCCGAATAAAGACGCATTAATGAAAGGCGTCGTACCGATTATGGGCCCGCAATTTACAGCCACCTTCCCCGCTTACGAAAATGTGATGAAAGACAAGATCGATATGGTCTCTTATCCGAAAGACAAGCATACCGGCAGCGTGTTGGAAACGGCGATGTTCCTTTCCACTTCCGCCAAGACGGCGCATCCGAAAGAAGCCGCCATGTTTATGGACTTCTTCCTGAATTCGACGGAAGCGGCCGATATTCTTGGAACGGACCGGGGTCTGCCGGAAAACAAAAAAATATTGGAGTATTTGACTCCCGGCTTTACGGATCGGGACAAAAAAATGGTAAACATGCTGCAGCATGTATCGAGCATTCACCCTTCCTGGTACGATGCCGGACCGAAAGGCGCGGGCGAAGTGACGAAGCTGTTCGAACAAATGGTTCAAAAGGGGCAGTTCGGCAAAGCGTCGATCGAAGAAGTCGTCGCCGATTTCCGTAAGGAAGCCGACAAAATTTTTGAGAAGAACAATTAATTTCATCGGTTCAATAGAGAAGACCGCTTAACAAGCGGGCTTCTGTAGTTTCACACGACATTTTTTGCGAAAAGGGGACCATTGCTAAAGTGAATACACGTCAGTTTTCGATTATCGGTTGCCAGCACGCGCATATCGGAATTTTCATTGGCGAGATGCTGGAGCTCGGCTACAGCTGCGCCGGCATTTATGAAGAGGAGAATCATGAGCTAGCCCGGAGCTTCGCGGACAAATTCGGAATTCCGGTCGTCAATGATAAAGAACAATTGCTCTCGGATTCCGTCGAGATCGTCGGGTGCGCATCGATAAACGATGAAAAAATCGGTGTAATTGAAATGTGCGAAAGCCGTGGGAAGCACATCATGCTCGATAAACCGGCGGTCACGAGCGCCGAAGGGCTGGAGCGTTTGAAGGCCGTGATCGGGAGAGGGCGCATTCAAGTCGGCATGCTGCTGACGGAACGGTTTCATCCGGCTATTTACACGCTGAAGCAGCAGATCAAGCAGGGCGTGCTTGGCGATATTGTCACGATCGGGATGCGGAAGCCGCACCGTTTGGACGCGGCAAAGCGGCCGGCGTGGTTTTTTTCGAAACGGCAGTCGGGCGGCATCCTGATCGATCTGCTCGTGCACGATTTCGATCTGCTCCGCTGGCTCACCGGCAAAGAAATCGATACGGCGGAAGGGGTGGTGGGAAAAACGATTTTACCCGAGCATCCTTCCTTTTATAACACGGTCAGCCTGCAGGTTGTGATGCAAGAGGGTGTCGTTGCCCAGCTTTATGCCGACTGGCATACGCCGCAGAAGAGCTGGACGTGGGGAGACGGCCGCATCTTCGTTACCGGAACGGAAGGATTTGCGGAGTTGAGGCTGTCGGGCGATCCTTTCGTCTCGGAAGACGCATTAATGCTGCAGATTACGAACCGCGAAGCGCCCGCTATCGTTCCTCTCGTTCAGCCTCCTTGTTCGAT
This sequence comes from Paenibacillus beijingensis, assembly GCF_000961095.1. Taxonomy (NCBI): domain Bacteria; kingdom Bacillati; phylum Bacillota; class Bacilli; order Caryophanales; family Paenibacillaceae; genus Paenibacillus; species Paenibacillus beijingensis. Next base: position 2,630,704 of record NZ_CP011058.1, read on the forward strand.
TACGGCCGATTTTATCCGGCGCATTCAGGGCTTCGATTCCATTCTCACGCACGATGATATTGTGAAAACGTCGGAAGCGGCGGTTGCTGCAGACCAACGGGCGAAGTATGTGAAAAAGTGACCGCTGCGCGGCTGACTTGTGCTTCCGATCGCTGTTGTCCCCGGATTTCTTGGATCGTACCGCATAGCGGTAGAAATCCCGGGACAAAGGCGAACGCTGACACTTCTCCAGTCACAAGTCAGCCGCTCCGCTCTGTTTTTCACGGGGGAGGGAGCAGACGCCGCTGCGCCCGCTTCACGTTTTTGGGGCGGAGAGCAGGGCCACTGCGCGGGAGACGCGCTGGCCGGAAGAATCAAAAGAACTAACCAAGAATGAAATGAACGAATTAGAAAATGAACTGATCAAAGAATGCAACGAAATGATAAAGACTGAAATGAATGAACTTATAAAGATTGAACTTATAAAGATTGAACTTATAAAGATTGAACTGAATTTGTAAAAAATGAAATGGACTTAAAAAGACTGATGACTTAAAAAGACATATGAACTTATCAAGAAGGGAGCTGCGGCAATGAAAAGCGAAAGAACAACGAAGTTCGCCATCGTCGGATGCGGCGTCATTGCGGAAATTCACGCGGGTGCGATTCATGATATCGAGGAGGCCGAACTGGTCGCCGTTTGCGAGACGGATCCGGTGAAAGGGCGGCAATTTGCCGATAAACACGGCGGCAAATTGTACGGCCGGTTGGAGGAGATGCTGCAGGATAACGAAATCGAGGTCGTTTGCATTTGCACGCCGAGCGGGCTGCACGCGGAGCAGACGATCTTGGCCGCAAGAGCGGGAAAGCACGTGCTGGTCGAAAAGCCGATGGCGATTCTGCTGGATGATGCGCATCTGATGATCCGCGAATACCGGGAACATAAAGTGTTACTAGGCACGATTTTTCCAAGAAGAATGTCGCCGGCAGCTCAATTTTTAAAGAAATGGATCGCGGACGGCGGGCTCGGCAAGTTGAGTCTGTGCGATGCATACGTGAAAATTTTCCGCAGCCAGCAGTATTACGACAGCGCCGGCTGGAGAGGAACGTGGGCATTCGACGGCGGCGGGGCGATGATGAATCAGGGAATTCATACGGTCGATCTGCTGCAATGGCTCGTCGGTCCGGTAAAGACGATCTACGGACGCGCGAACACGCTGCTGAGACAAATCGAGGTAGAGGATACGGCTGTGTCGCTGCTCGGCTTCCACAATGGGGCGATGGGCGTGCTGGAGATTACGACGACTGCATTTCCGGATTTCGGCCAACGGGTGGAGATCCACGGGGAAAGAGGCTCTGTTATTTATAAAGAGGACAGCATTGAATTGTTGAAGGTCGATGGGGAAGAAGTGCAAATTCCGGCGTTTGAACCGTTCAATGTCATCCCGGACGGACACCGCATTCAAATCCGAGACATGGCTTTAGCCGTGCAGGAAAATCGCGAGCCGATCGTTCCAGGTGAAGAAGGAATCCATGCGCTGGAAATCATTCTTGGCACCTACGAATCTTCCAAGCGACAAAGCGAAGTCGTGCTGAACGGCAAAAGCGGTGATCTGTATGAGACTTCGAGGTAAACGGTTCGACACCGGTGAGCCGGTTGAAGTGGAGCTGCATAACCGTTTGATCGCTTCGGTCAAACCGGCACTGCCGGAAGCGGATCTTCCATGGATATCCCCCGGCTGGATCGATCTGCAGGTCAACGGATTTAACGGATTCGACTTTAACGGCGAAACGACGTCGGTTCAGGATGTCGTCGGGGTTACGGAATCGCTGTATGAAAAAGGCGTCACCCGCTATTTGCCGACGGTCATAACCGGCAGCTTCGAGCGGATCAAGCAGGCGATGGCGACGATCTCGCAGGCGTGCGAACGTCATGCTTCCATCAACCGGGCGGTCATCGGCATACATCTGGAAGGGCCGTATGTTTCCGGCGAAGACGGCCCCCGAGGAGCGCATGACAAAGACTACGTCCGGGACCCGGACTGGAATGAGTTTATGGAATGGCAGGAGGCGTCGGGACACCGGATCCGGCTCGTTACCGTTGCGCCGGAAAGAGAAGGCGCGATTTCGTTTATTGAAAAGCTGACGGAAGCCGGTATTGCGGTCAGCATCGGTCATACATGCGCTTCGCGGGAAGAGCTGGATACCGCCGCTGCCGCGGGAGCGGCGTGCTCCACGCATCTGGGGAACGGCGCGCATCCCCGTCTGCCGAGACATCCGAATTATATTTGGAATCAGCTCGCGGACGACCGGTTGTGGGGCACCTTTATTGCCGACGGCCACCATTTAAGTCCGGATGTCCTGAAGGCGATGCTGCGGGCGAAGCGGAATAAATTTATATTGGTCAGCGATAGTGTGAAGTTCGGCGGCATGGCGCCGGGCCGGTATTCCAGCGTGATCGGAGATCAGGTCGAGCTCCATCCCAGCGGCCGGCTTACGCCGATCGACAACCCGCTTATTTTGGCGGGTTCGGCGCAGGCTTTGGATGTCGGCGTCGCCAATGCGATCCGGATTGCCGGCATTTCATTGAAGGAAGCGGTTGAAGCCGTTACGCAACGTCCCGCAAGCGTGCTTCGTTTGCCTGACCAGGGGTGGCTGCAAACGGGTCAGGAGGCGAACTTTACGCTGTTTAACGGCCCCGGCGATCAGGGGGAATTGACAATCGCAATGGTGATCGCGGGCGGGGAAGCGAAATATAAACGATAATTACGATGCAAGGAGGGAGCTGGATGACGATCGTCAGCAAGCCCGAACGGAGTTTCAACGCGGAAAAGCTAAAGGTGCGCGTTTATTCGGACCGGCGCACGTTGGGCGAGACGGCAGCGATAGAGGCGGCGGAAGCGATCCGCAGCCGGTTGAAGGAGAGGGAGGGAGTACGGATCGTGTTTGCGGCGGCTCCATCCCAGAACGAATTTCTGGAACAGTTGTGCCGGGAGAAAGGGATCGACTGGAAACGGGTAACCGCATTCCATATGGACGAATATATCGGATTGCCGCAGCAGTCGCCGCAGCGATTTTCGGAGTTTCTGAAACGGAGTATTTTTGACCGGGTCAATCCCGGGACTGTGCATCTGATCGACGGCGCCGAAGAGGCGGAGGCCGAATGCCGCAGGTACGCCGGGCTGCTGCAGGAAGCTGAAATCGATTTTGTTTTTCTTGGGATCGGAGAGAACGGACATCTGGCTTTTAACGATCCGCCCGTGGCCGATTTTGCCGATCCTTATCCTGTCAAACCGGTGCTGCTGGACGAAGCTTGCCGGCGGCAGCAGGTGAACGACGGCTGTTTCCCGGATTTGGATTCGGTTCCGACGCATGCGCTGACGTTAACGATTCCGATGCTGCTGTCCGCCTCCCGGTTGTTTTGCATGGTGCCGGGGCCGACCAAAAAGCAGGCCGTTCTCGATACATTAACAAGTCCTCTGTCCCCGGCATGTCCGGCAACGATTTTGCGTACGCATCCCGACTGCACTCTTTATGTCGATAAGGACTCGTTTGGGCGTTAAGCGTATCCTCCTCTCTGTTTTGGCAGCGGCAAGAAGATCGGTCTTTCTCTTCGCTGCCTGCCGGAGAGGTTTTTTTGTGGTATAGTGGTGGGGGTACAAGCTGCGAACGGAAAAGATGAATTCACACTCTTCTTACAGAGCGATGAACAAATGGGAGTGTAACATTTTGGCGAAATTGAATAAATCGATTTACTTGATCCCGGTTATGGTCATCATTTCTTGGGGATTAAATGTAGTGATGGTCAAGTTTCTGACTCAAAACATTCAGCCGATGCATGCCGCTGCGATCCGAATGCTTTGCGCCGGCATTGCGCTGCTGCCGTTCGTATGGAAAAAATACGGGTTTTATAAACCTAACGCCAAGCAATGGGGTCTGCTGCTGCTGATCGGGCTTTGCATGATCGCCCTTCATCAGGCGCTACTCGCCTATGGAGTCGTGTCGACGTCGGCCGCCAACGCGTCGCTCATTCTCGGCTTGAATCCGCTGACGACCGCGCTGCTTGCATCCATTTTCATTGGCGAAACGTTTACGCTGAAGCTGTTTGCCGGGATTCTGCTCGGATTTTCCGGCGTCGTTCTCGTCGTCCTGAACGGATCGGACCCTTCGGTCGGTTTTTCGGGTTCGGGAGATTTCATTATGGTGCTGTCGATGCTGGCTTATGTGGCCGGAGGGCTGTTCATCAAAAAGATTACGGCCACCTCGATCCCGACGCTAGTGGTGACCGCTTACTCCACGCTGATCGGCGCCGTGCTGCTCAATATCGGGACGGTCGTCTACTTCGGGCCGGCGTCGTATGCGGGGCAACATTTTTCGCCCGCGATTTGGACGGTCATGCTGCTGTCGGCCTGGGTGGCCACTTCGCTCGGCACGCTCGGCTGGAGCTACAGCATCAAGATGCTCGGTGTGAGCCGCACCGCCATGTTTTTGAACGGCCTGCCGTTTACGAGCATGATTGGAGGCTATCTGTTTTTGCACGAGAAGCTCGGCTGGATTCACGCGGCCGCTTTTATCCTGACGACGCTCGGTATTATAATCGGGACGGTGAAGTTCCGCAGGCTAAATGCAGCCACTGTAAAGGGGCGCTCCGTTAATTCCTGACGGGCGGGATCATTCCGGCAGCGGCCCCGAGGCAGCGACTGCATATTCAAATGAAAATTCAGAGGTGCTGACCGCATGGAAACGACGGCGCAACAGGTTGCCGAATGGATGATCGAAGAAATTAAATTCAAGGGCAATCTTTATCAAAGCGATGCGATCGACTACGTAAGAGCTCATTTCGGGGAGCAGTTTGTGTTTGTGAATGAAAACGGCAACGCCTCGCTTTCCAAAGAGGTGAAGAAAGCGTTCCGCAAGCTGCACCGCGGCAAAGTCGCATGGGACCGAGACGGCTTTTTTTGGGCATGGACGTAATGTCAGATTGGCTCAATCCGTTCGGACAGATCTTCAAATTCCGCCTGTCGGGCGCATTTGGAGATCTTTTTTTTACCCAAACCTCCCAATTTTAATCTAAGCTTTACATAAAGTTGATACCGGGCTAATAAACGAGAGGTAGACTTGCCTTGTAGCAAAGCAGTTGAAAAGAGGTAGCTAAGGTGAACGATTATCCGGTGATTGCATCCATTACGGAAGAACGCCAAGTCGAAAAAGCGGCTGCATGCGGAGTCCGAAGAGTCAATCTGATGACGGGCACCATCAATAACTTAGGACAGATTGTCGGGCGGCTGCACGATTCCGGCAAGCAGGTTTTCGTCCACGTCGAAATGGTCGGCGGAATCGGAAGAGACGCTGCGGCCATCCAGTATTTAGCGAATGCGTTCAAAATCGACGGCATCATTACAACGAAGAGCAACGCCGTCGCTACGGCCAAGCAGGTCGGGATTTCAAGCATCCAGCGGGTATTCGCGATCGATTCCGCCGCGGTGGAAACGGCGCTCCGCATGATCAAATCGTGCGGTCCCGACGAAGTGGAGCTGATGCCCGGTTTAATGCCGAGGATCATCCGCGAGATGAAGATGAAGATTAAACAGCCTCTCATTGTCGGCGGGCTCATCCGCCATGATGACGAAATCAAGGCTGCGCTTGAAAGCGGCGCGGATTACGTGTCCATCGGCAACGACTATTTCTGGTAATATCTTCAACTTTTATAACAGGCCATCCGGGTGGAGACGATGAGAAAACCCAGCGGTCAGCAAAATCACCTTCCTCTTCTTTGTTATGACAGAGGCAAGGGGTTTTCTGGAGCTGGTTTTTTTGCGCGGAACAAAAGTAGGGCAATTGGTAAAGAAGGAGAACGCATTTAAAGTGAACATGACATCTTTTGACGCTTATTGCTTTGATTTGGACGGAACGATCTTCGTCGGCGATACGCTCCTTGCAGATGTGCAGCAAACGATATCGGAACTACGCGGGCGGGGAAAGAAGATTTTGTTTCTGACGAATACATCCGTCCAGACGCGTCAGGATTGTCAGAAGCGGCTCGCGCGGATGAAGCTCTTCTGCAGCATCGAGGAGATCTTAACGGCATTATATGTGACGGGATTATATTTCAAGGAAAATGTTCCGCACGCCAGATTGCTGCTGCTGGGCGAGGCGGCAATGGAAGAGGAACTGCGGCAGTTTGAACTGCAGACAACCGACGATCCGCTCGATGCGACTCATGTTCTGGTCGGCATGGACCGCCACTTTACGTATGACAAGCTGAAGCGCGGGATGACGGCCATTCGCGGCGGGGCGAAGCTCGTTGCCGTCAATCCCGATCCGGTATGCCCGGTTCCGGGAGGCTTCATTCCGGATACGTGGCCGATCGTGAAGGCGCTTGAAGCAGCCGGCGGCGTGAGGGCGCATCTGGTCATCGGCAAGCCGTCGGTCAACATGGCGAAGCTGGCGCTGCGCCGGCTCGGAGTTTCGGGCGGCAGGTGTTTGATGGTGGGCGACCGCCTCGATACGGACGTGCTGATGGGTCTGAACGGCGGCATGCAGACGGCGCTTGTACTGACCGGCGTCGCGGCAAAGGAAGATATCGTCCGAATGGACATTACGCCTCATTATGTCATTGATACATTGGCTGAACTGATCGCGCCGAAACCGGCGGTAACGCTCGAATGACGAAAGTTAAAACCTTTTTCAAGGAGGAGAACGGATATGAAATTGATGGTGATGGGGGATTTTCATTATTCGTGTATGGCGGAAGGCACGGAGGAAATGCGCGCGGCGCGGGATTATGCATACTCCCGGATGCTTGCCGGCTTCTTCCAACACGAGGCCGATTACTACATCTCGCTCGGGGATTTCACGAATGAAGGTGTTCCGGAGGAGTTCGAGGATCTGTACGCGCGAATCGGCAATCATGGGGGCCGCTTTGTTCATGTGCTAGGCAACCACGATACGTACTCCATTCCGAAAGCCGATATTTTGGCGATTACCGGACAGAAGCGTTATCACGCCATTAATACGCCGGACGCGATGCTGATTTTTCTCGATACGACCAAAGAAATGAATAAGGAAGATTGGGGCGGGGAAATCGACGGCGTGCAGCTGGAATGGCTGCGGGAGATGCTGCGCCAGTCGGGAGAAAAGCCGGCCTTCGTATTCGCCCATCACCCGGTATACGACACGACCGCCCGTTCCACGATCGATAAGCTGTCCGTTCATCCTTCGATCGACCTCAAGTCGGTTCTGAATACAAAGCAAGGCGAAGGTTTTTATTTCTGCGGCCATAATCATACCCATTCGATCGTCCGGCAGGACCGGTGGCATTATGTTCAGACGGCCGCCTGCCTCGACATTCCCGCATTCCGCACGGTCGAGATGCAGGATGGACAAGTCCGGATCGGACTGCTGCCCATTGAAGAGGATCTGCTGACCGATCATATTTCCAGGTTTCACAAGAAGATGCGGGGCTTTCAGCCTTTCCCGGAAGCGCTTGGCACGGAGACCGATTGGTCGCTCACCGTCGATCTGCTGAAGCCGGCGCAATAACGTTAGAGCAGCTGAAACGAACAAAGGGGTGACGAAGATGGCACAAATCACATTGAAACAGGTGGAGAAAAGCTTTGGCAAGGACCACGTCGTCCGCAGCTTAGACCTGACGATCGAGGACGGCTCGTTTACGGTGCTGGTCGGTCCTTCCGGATGCGGCAAGTCCACAACGCTGCGGATGATCGCCGGGCTGGAAAAACAGACCGCGGGCGAAATTTGGATCGGCGACCGCTGCGTGAACGGGGTTGAACCGGGAAAGCGCAACGTGGCGATGGTGTTTCAGAACTATGCGCTGTACCCGATGATGACCGTGAAAGAAAATATCGAGTTCGGGCTGAAAAACCGCAAGGTGCCGAAGGCGGAAAGAGAACGGCTCATCGCGGATATTACGGAAATCGTCGGGCTGAGCAGCTATTTGCACAAAAAACCGCAGTCCCTGTCCGGCGGGCAGCGGCAGCGGGTGGCGCTGGCGCGGGCGATGGTCAAGAAGCCCGACGTCTTCCTGATGGACGAGCCGCTGTCCAATCTGGACGCGAAGCTCAGAAGCCAGATGCGGGCTGAGCTCATTCAGCTGCACAAACGGATCGGGACGACCTTTATTTACGTCACCCACGATCAGGTGGAGGCGATGTCGATGGGCGATCGGATCATCATTATGAACGGCGGCATAGTGCAGCAGTCCGACAGTCCGATGGATATTTACAACGATCCCGCCAACCGGTTTACGGCGGAATTCATCGGCTCGCCGCCGATGAACATGCTCAGCTGCGCCGCCCTGGGGGGAGGACGGACCGGTTCGGAGCCGGCATACGTCGGTTTCCGGCCCGAGAAGGCCATCATTGAGGACGGAAAGAAGCCGGGCTGCCTCAATTTGAAAGCCCGGATCGTTACACGGGAGACGCTTGGCGCCGAAATCATCTACCAGCTGCAGTCAAGCGCCGGCAATTTCCATGTGAAAAGCTTTTTAAAGCCGCTTGAGCTGGCAACGGATGTAACGGTATCGGTTCCGTATGAAGATTTGTATTACTTTGACGGTGACGGGCGCCGGAACCGGGAAGCGGAGGAGCACACCGCGCCCGAGCTGGCGGCGGGAGGCATGTTCGGATGATGCGATGGTCCAGCCTCCGTCCTTATGTTATGGTTGCGCCGGCGCTTACCGTTTTTTCGATCTTTTTCATCTATCCGATCTTTTACATGATTTATTTGAGCTTTCATTCCTGGGACTTTATCAGTCCGGACAAGAACTTCATCGGCCTCGGCAACTTCGAGGAGCTGTTCGACAGCCGGGAGTTTATGCAGGTGCTCAGCAATTCATTTCAGTACATGCTGCTGACGGTGTCGCTGACTACGATCCTTTCGCTGCTGCTGGCGCTGTGGCTGAACCGGAAGGGCATGATCTACGGCTTTGTACAGGGCGCGATTTTCAGTCCGCACATCATTTCGCTCGTATCGGTATCGCTCGTATGGATGTGGCTGATGGACCCGAGGTTCGGGCTGCTCAACTGGATTTTCGATACGGTCGGGCTGCCCCGGTCGGAGTGGCTCACCAATCCGAAGAGCGCGCTCTTTTCCCTTGTGGTTGTAGCCGTCTGGAAAGGACTCGGCTTCAATACGCTCGTGTTTATCGCCGGTCTGCAGAGCATTCCGCCTTATCTGTACGAGGCGGCCGCGCTCGACGACTCGCCTCGGCTTACAACCCTTTACCGGATCACGCTGCCCGCGCTGTCGCCGACCTTGTTCTTTCTGACGATCATCAACATGATCGGCTCGTTCCAGGTGTTTGAGACGATCGCGATTATGACGCAGGGCGGACCGGTGAACTCAACGAATACGCTCGTCTTTTACATTTATCAGTACGGGTTCAAATTTTTCAAAATCGGCTATGCTTCCGCAGCGGGCGTCGTGCTGCTTGTCGCCGTCGGCGTGCTGACGCTGCTCTATTTCAAGCTGCTGAGCCGGAAAGTGCATTACCGGTAGGCGTGAAAAAGGGCGCTGCGCGGGCGGGTTTGATGCAACCGAATCGCCTCCGTCCCCGGATTCTTGGGTTCGATAACCCCTGACAAGGTTAGAATCCGGGGCTTCCTTTTACTCAGGAAGTTACCTGACAAACCTATGGAACCATCTTTCAACGGGAGGAACCAAACCTAAACGTTTTCCTGAGCGAGCGGGATAGTATCCAAAAGACCGTAAAAACAAGTGTTGTTACGCTCTATAATTTGTTTCCTAAAAAAGGGACGCTGCGCAGCTTGATGGGTCTATTCCAGAAAGGAGGCAACTATGACACTTGCCAAAACCGCTTCAAAATGGCTGAATACACTCTGTTTGGCAATCCTGGTCGCGATGTTCGTCATTCCGTTCGTATGGATGATTTCGACTTCGGTCAAATCGTACGGCGAGACGGTGATTTTCCCGCCGAAGTGGATTCCGGACCAGATCCATTGGGAAAATTTCTCGAAGGCTTGGAACTCCGGGCCGTTCCTGAACTATTTCATGAACAGTCTCATCGTATCCGTCGGCATTTTGCTGCTGCAGCTTGTGACGTGCGTCTCGGCGGCCTATGCGTTTGCAAGGTACCGTTTCCGGGGAAGCCGGGTGCTGTTCGGCCTGACGATGGTCACGCTGATGATTCCTTCCCAGCTTATCTTTTTGCCGGTGTACCTGCTGCTCAGCAAATGGGGCATGCTGAACTCGCTTCTCGGTCTTATTCTTCCGTTCTCCTCCAGCGCCTTCGGCATCTTTTTGCTGCGGCAGTCCTTCATGCAGGCGCAGGAGGAACTGCTCGAAGCGGCACGGCTGGACGACGCCACGGAATGGAAAATCATTTACCGGATCATGATTCCGCTCGCGCGGCCGACGCTGGTAACTTTTGCCCTGTTCAGCTTTATCGCTCACTGGAACGATTATTTCTGGCCGCTTGTCATGACGACCACCGATGCGGCCAGGACGCTTCCGATCGGCATTACTAAGTTAAGGGAGGTGGAAGGCGGCACGGCTTGGCACATTTTGATGGCCGGAAATATGATTCTGGTGATCCCGATTTTAATCGTCTTCTTTTTCGCACAGCGGCAAATCATTAAAGCGTTCGTTTATTCGGGGGTTAAGTAAGTTCATCATTAACGATGTGAAACATTAACGATCTATTAACGATCTAATGGGAGGGTTCATTTTTTCATGAAAAAAATCGGTTCCATTGCTGCGCTTTTGTCGATCTCGCTGCTCGCCGCTTGCGGCTCCGGCGCGAATTCGGAAACAGGTTCCCAGACTGGCGGCGAAGCCGCTTCCGCTTCGACCGGTCAAGCTGCGGGCGAGAAGAAAAAAATCGAGCTGACCTACTGGTATTCCTGGGGCGACAAAATCGGCGAAAACAACGAAAACCTCGTGAAAATGTTCAACGAATCGCAGGATGAAATCGTTGTAAAGGCGGAGTATCAAGGCAGCTACGATGAGCAGAACGCCAAAGCGCAGGCCGCCTTCGCCGCGGGGAACGCACCGGATGTATGGCAAAATGAAATTTCGTTTATCGGCGTCTTTGCCCAGTCCGGCATGACTCAGGATTTAACGGCGTTCGCCGAGAAGGACAAGCTTGACCTGAACGATTTCAATCCCGGTCTGATGGGCAATTCGTATGTGGACGGCAAGCTGTACGGGCTGCCTTATCTGCGCAGTACGCCGCTTTTGTATTTCAACAAGACGCTGCTTAAGGAAGCGGGGCTTGATCCGAACGGACCGAAAAACTGGCAGGAATTCGAGGATTACGCACGCAAGCTGACCGTGAAGGATAAGCGGGTCGGCATCACCCTGCCGCCGGACATCTGGTTCTATGAAGCGTTTGTCGCGCAAGGCGGCGGCAAGATGATCAGCGAAGACGGCAAAAAAGCGGAGTTTAACTCTGCGGCCGGCATCGACCCTCTCAAATTGTGGCTCAAGATGAAGAACGAAGGCATTATCAGCATGCCGACGACCGACGACAAGGGCGCTCTGGCCAAGACCGATTTCCAAAACCAGCGCTCGGCGATGCTGTTCTCCTCTACAGCCGATTTGACGAAGCAGATGCAAGTGGCCCAGGAGAACGGTTTCGAGCTCGGCGCCGCCTTTATGCCGGCGGGCAAGCAGTACGGCGTGCCGACCGGCGGCTGCAACCTCGTTATGTCCGCCAAGCTGCCGCAGGAGAAGCAGGAAGCGGCCTGGAAATTCATCAAATGGATGACGGAAAAAGAGCAAACGATCTACGCCAGCTCCTATACCGGCTACTTGCCGAGCCGCCTGTCGGCCGTGGACAGCGACGAAATGAAAAAGCTGTATGAGGAAAAACCGCTGTTCAAAATCGCCGTGGACCAGCTGCAGTATGGCCGTCCGCGTCCGATGCTGAAGGTATATCCGGAAATCGCGAAAAACATCGTCGACGAAATTTCGCGCGCGGTTGTCGATCCTTCCGTTACGGCCGAAGCGGCGCTTGGCGAAGCGGCAAGCAAAGCCGATAAGCTTCTGAACCAATAACGGTTCCGCAGCAGACTTCATAAAGAGGCTGTCCCACTAGTGTTCGCATGAATGAACAAGTCCCAAATTTGACTTAAAAAAGGACCTCCAGTCCCGCCGGCAAAGCGGAGTTGGAGGTCCTGCCTGTTTGGAGTTGGAGGTCCTGCCTCTCTATACCTGCGAATGTGCAGTTATTATCGGTCGAAATCGCATGTCGAGAGGAAATACCTGCGATCGTACAGGTATTCGAAGCTTTATTGACTGAACGTGAGATTGGGCCGGCAAAAAAAGTATTATTGCAGGAATTTTTACGTTGTCGATAAACAAAAAGAAAATTGATGTACGAATGCATGTATTTCAAAAATTACTTCTCGGTTATCTACAATCCCGATCCCTGAATCGCGCTTCGCTGAAGCTCGTACCGCACGACATGTTTGCCTTTCGCTCCGGCTGCCTCGGGCTACGGTCCGATTAAAGCATCGTCATTTCTTCGCTGTACCGCCGCAGCCATTGCCGGAAACCGGTGTCATAGGCTTGCGGCTACGCTCTCGATTCGCGTTTCTGGTCAAAATACCGGCCGGTGACGGAATCTAGCCCGGACACATTTCGTATGGTTTCTGCCGTGCAGCAGCACGGTGGCGCCCTTTTGCGCCAGGCCGATGGCAGTCTGCTTGCCGGTCCCGTCCGTCGATCCCGTAACCATAATGACTTGATCTTCAATCGCTTTCATCGCATATCCCCCAAGCTACGGCTGCAAAATGCAGTATTCGAGCCCGCGGAATTCGGCGGCGCTTGCAATCGCTTCATTAATTTGCCCGAGCCGGTACGTTTGCGGACGAAAAGCAGCCAGATTCAGGAGGCCGGACTCGATCATGCGGACAATGTCCGCCGGTGCGGAGCTTGGATACATGGACGAGCCTCTAATGTTGAGCTCCTTCACGAGCGTCGTCAAGTAAGACAGCGGTACATCGGTCGTAAAGCCGCCGACAAATACGGCCGTTCCGCGCTGTTTGAGCAGGGACAATCCGGTCTCCAGCAGAGTCGGATCGTCGATCAGCCCTACCGCATCGATCAAGGCATCGACCTCTTCGATCCGCTTCGCGAGCGCCTCCCGGTAATCTTCCGTCTGCACTGGAAGCTGGACGCCGGCGATCCGCTTTGGATCAAGCTCGGTCAATGACTGCAGCACGGACGCATTCCGGCCTACCGCGTAAATGCGGGCTGCACCCATCGCCATCGCCACGAGCACGGATGCGGTACCTAAATTGCCGGTGGCGCCGTTGATCAGGACGGATTGTCCGGGCTTAAACTCCGCGCGCAGCAAAGCGCCGTAAGCGATGCATAAATAATACATACACGCCAGCTGCGCGTTATCGTAGCCGCCGATTGAGTCAATCGGGGTAATGCATTCCACCGGATAGACGGTCTTCTCTGCAAAAGTGCCTTCTTTCCATTGGTTAAGCAGATCGCCGCAATTCGCCGTCATCCCGATCCAGCCTTTTAAAATGCGCTCCGGGCTTTCAGCGTTGTTTCGGGAGACGATAAGTGGGCTGCAGAACACTTTCTGCCCGACCGCTAAACCGGTAACGTCGTCCGCAGTGGCTTCCACGGTTCCAATGGCGCAAAGGCCGGGTGTGTACGGCGTCGGAAGCGGGAACGGAAACTGCCCTCCGACGACAAGATGGGTGAACGATAGCACATGCGTCGCCAATACGCGCACACGAACGCTGGAGGGCATCAGCATGGGAGGAGAGACTTCGATGACCTCTAGCGGCGATCCTGTTTGATGCAAAACGGCTGTTTTCAAAGCGTAGTTCCTCCTTCACGATTGGATTGAAGCGCGGCGGCTGAATCCGTGCACGGGTATATAAGCAGGCAATCCTCTCATGCAGCGGTTGCCTTTTTGCCGCACTTTTAGGTTAGCCGATATTTCGGATCCTAAGAAGGAGGGCGTTTGTAGCCACATCGTCAATCGTAGTATTGGCACTACCAGGTTCATACGAGCGAAGCGGCATTAACGTCCGGCGCTGCTGTTGGCCAAAGCGATAAAAAAACCGTCCGGGAATTCCGGACGGCTTGCCGCACTGGATCATCAAACGGTGGAGCGCCGAAGCAGCATATAGGACAAAAGGAAGTAGACGGCGGTGAGCGGCGTCAGCCATAAAACAAGTTCGAAGGCGGTGCGGGCGCCGAGCCAGTCGAAGACGTCGATCCACCATCTGTTCCGCGTCAAGATGAGCGACAGACAAGAGCCGAGGGCGATAATGGCAGCGAAGAAGATCAACAGGCTGTTGCGGCCGAAGCGCCGAAACATGCTTGCAATGACAAATCCGACAAAAAACAGGTGCAGCAGCAGGAGCAGATGGACCCCCAGCTCCACGAGCGCATTGCCGGCGCTCAAATACGGCAGGTTGAAAAAATACAGATCGACGCCCCAATGATTCGTCCATTTATCCTCGGCAATCGAAAGGATCGTCATCAGAAGGGAGGTGGCAAGCCCCATCAGCGCAACCGCCGCCGCCGTCCCCCAAAAGTAATCGGTGCGGCGAACGCTTAAACCAAGCGCGAAGGGAAACGTCTGCGGCAGTACAATCATCCCGGCGACGAGCACATAGATATGAACCGACGTGAGTCCGCCTGTATATAACGGCTCTTCAAGGAAAGCGCCGACGATCAGATTGACCACAAAGCTGATTGATACGACAAAGGACGGAACGAAAAACCATGTCCACTTGTCCCTCAGATGCATCTTGATGACGCTGGCTGTTTTGTTCATCATGCATTCGTCTCCTTTCTGCCGGAATTGCTCTTCGTCAGTTGGACGACCAACTGCTGCAGCGTGACCGGGACCAGGTTCAAACCGAGCTTTTCCGCCTGCTGCCGAACCGTACCATCCAGGACGCCCATAAACGTCGCCGTAACGAGCGGACCGAATGTGCTCTGGTCGAGCGCGGTCCTGCCGGCCGCAAACGTCTCGACCGATGCCGCCGTACCGGCGATGCTGTACGCCCGGCCGCGCAGCGCTTCGGCTTCTTCGTCGATCATGATACGGCCGTTGTCGATGACGATGATGTGTTCGAGAATGCGGCTTACCTCGTCGATCAGATGGGTGGATAGAACGACCGTCCGCGGATGCTCCGCATAATCCTCGATCATACGGTCATAAAACAAGCTTCGCGCCACCGCGTCGAGGCCGAGGTAGGGCTCGTCGAAGATCGTCAGCGGCGCCCGGCTGGCCAATCCGACGATGATGCCGACGGAGGACAGCATTCCGCGGGAGAGCTGCTTCATCCGCCGTTTCAGCGGGAGCCGGAAATCTTCCAGCAGTGCACCGGCGTACTCCCGGTCCCAGTTCGGGAAGAACGTCTCCGCCATTGCCAGCACGTCGACAATGCGGAAGGTGTCGGGATATTTCTGGCTTTCCTTAATAAAACAAATCTGTTCGAGCACCCGATTGTTCTCGTAAGGCGCTTCCCCGAACACCTTCACCTTCCCTTCCGAGGCGAACAGCTGCGCCGTAATAATATGCATGATTGTCGTTTTTCCAGCGCCGTTCCGGCCGAGCAGTCCGTAAATTTTGTCCGCTTCGATGTTGAAGCTGACATCGTCGAGCGCTTTGACGCTGCCGTACATTTTGGTCAGCCTGCTCACTTCAACCGCGTTCCCCATCTCCCTCATCCTTTCCTTCGGATCATGTCCATCAATTGTTCCGCCGTAATGCCCAGCTTCTCCGCTTCCCGGATCATCGTCACGACATACTGCTCGTAAAACTGCTCTTTCCGTTTCTCCATCAGCTTCGCTCGCGCCCCTTCCGCCACAAACATCCCAACTCCCCGCTTCTTATACAAAATGCCTTGGTCAACGAGCAAATTTACGCCTTTCGCCGCCGTCGCCGGGTTGATCTGGTAAAGGGATGCAAACTGATTTGTGGATGGAACCTGCGCTTCTTCCTGCAGTGCCCCTTCAATGATGCCGTCCTCGATTCGCTCCGCGATCTGTACGAAAATCGGACGGCTTTCATCCATGTCAAACCCCATTTCTTCACCACCAAACTGGTTAATTACTCATGTAACTAACCATATAAGATAATGGAGCATCTGTCAACACCCGAACTGCAAAATGGGCGGTCAGCGTTCGGAGAACGGTCGCTGCACCGGACTCGGCTCGAAGGCGGCAGGAAGCAAGCTATTTGTACCGTACGGGCGGACAGAGGAGGCGAATGGGTGAGGCGGACGTTTTTCCATTCATACGAATCCGGCAGCAGGAAGCGGCTCGGCGCTTTTTCGCGCCCGGTCTGCACCGAAATGGCAGCCGCACGTACAATAACCTATAATCCGAGAATAGAAGAGCGGGGGAACAAACGTGATTGTTATTTCGGGCAGTGATGGGCAGCAAATCGATATGTTACAGCTGGCGCCATTCGAACGGGATATCCTGCAGCAAAAGGATCAAAGTCCGGTCGTTTACCGTTACAGTTCCGCTGATGCGCTGCGTTTTGAATTGCAAACGAGAAGCCGGATCGTGGATGCGGCCAGAGCTTTAAACGCAAGCGGCGTACACTTCGCCACGTTTGACGAATCCCGCTGCAACGAGAGGTTTTGGACCCGTACGGCTAACGGGGGGTTCCGGTTGAGATACGGGGTGCTGCCATCGGACGGAATCTACGATATTTTTCGAAACGGGGATCTGTATGCGTTTGAATGTGCGGCGGCAATCGTCATCGTCTTGTACAAGGCTGTGCTCGATATGATCGGCCCGGGACCGTTCAACGCTTATTTTGCAGATTTGCTCTTATACAATTGGAATTACGACAGGGATCTGCACCTTACGACGACCTATAACATTAATGAGGCTTATCCGGGGGACATTCTGTATTTCAAAAATCCTGACTACGACCCTAAGACGCCGGAATGGCGGGGGGAGAATACGGTCCTGCTCGGCTACAATATGTATTACGGGCACGGCATAGGGATCCGAACGTCGATGGATATCATCGCCTCCCTGAACGCAAAGCGGAGGTTCGGCAGCATGACATCGGCGTATCTTACGGATCAGGTCGTCCATCCGGATTTTGAGCATTTGCGAAGGCTGCCGGGGCGAATTATCGCCCGCGTCGGCAATAAGCGTTTCGTTTGCTGAAATGCAGCAGGAGGTTTCTGTTTCGCGGCCAGGTCTGCTTGGGAGAATCCGCACATTTCGCACCGCGCGAGCTCTCAGCGCGCCGCGCGGTGAAGCGTCTCATGACGGTGCTTCCAAACCTTTTCATTGTCCGTCGGCCGCAACTGCTGACCTTCCTCTGTGATGCAAATTACCGGGTTTTGTAAATTACCGTTGATAAATGAGAAATGATCCTTTATAATCATCCTGTATACAAGTTAGAATACAAGTTGCTTGTATTCAAGTTGGGATTCAATTTAAAGGTGTGAATATCGATGATTCAAGAAAAAGGAAAGATGTTGCTTAAAGATCAAGCCTACCAAAAAATAAAAGAAAAGATGATCGGGGGCGAGGAGGAGTATACCTCCGAAAACAATCTCGTGCTCGAGATGGGTATGAGCCGTACTCCAATCCGGGAGGCGTTAAATCGCCTTCAGCACGAAGGTTTTCTTAAGATCCTGCCCAACCGGGGCATCGTGTTTACCGAGCTTTTGACGGAGGAACGGAACGAACTGGTCGATATGAGGGTCGCCGTTGAAACGTATTCGCTGCGGCAAGCCGCAGATCGGATTAAAGAAGACGACATTAAGGAGCTGTCCCGCATCATTGAGCTGCAGGAAGAGGCTTACCGGGCGGGGGATTTTGCCTCTCTGCTGGAGAATGATGCGTTGTTCCATCATTACTTGCTGGAAATCGTCGGGAACGGACAGTTCATCAAGATGTATCGGCAGGTAAGGGAGCGTCAGTTCACTGTACGGGCCGGTAAATGGCTCAAACATCAACCGGACGTGCTCCAGATTTTTATTGAAGAACACCGAACCATTTTGAACGCCATCGTCCAAAAAGATATACCGGCTGCCATTCAATATCTGACTGAGCATTTGGAGAAGGGGAAGCTTTAACGCGTGAAACGGAAAAAACGGCGATTTACATTCGATTCTGCACACCGGTTGCTCGAAACGATCCTCGTCGGTTCGGCAGGCGGGACACTGTTCATGCTGCTCCATTTGCCGATCAGCTGGATGCTCGGGCCGTTAACCGCAGTTGTGTGCTGGAAGGCTGTCACTGGCCGCAAGCTGCACTGGCCGGTCGGCTTGCGCAACTCCGGACAATTGCTGCTCTCCTACAGCATGGGGCTGTCATTTACGATTGAAAGTGCGCGGCAAATCGCCGGACAACTTCCCGTCATGTTAGGCTCCACCATAATGATGGTTGGACTCAGCTTAGGTGTTGCATACCTGATTGCCGCACGGACTGGAATCGGCTCGATGAGCAGCATGATGGGCAGTATTCCCGGCGGGTTGTCGCAAATGGTTCCGCTCAGCCAAGAGATTCAGGGCGCCGAACCTGCCATCGTTACGTTCATGCAGACGATCCGGATGCTGACGGTGATCATAACCGTTCCTTTTCTTGCGATACACGGTCTGGCCGGCGCTGAGCAGATCCATGGCGTGCAAAATGGGCCGTTTGCGGGGGATTTATCGGACAAGCAGGTGAGCGGGGCTTCATGGGCCGTTATCGTGCTGCTACCGATTGCCGGCATGGCTGCGGCGAGACTCAAAATTCCGACGCCGTGGATTTTGGGGCCGCTTCTCGTTTCCGCCGTCTTCACTGCGGCGGGGTGGCCGATGCCGCACCTGCCCAAACCGTTTATTATTTTCGCGCAGCTGTGTATTGGCATTTATTTGGGCCTCGGCATCAAGCTGGACACGATCGGCGCTTTGAGGCGACTTTTGCCGTACTCGCTCGCAGGCGCTTGCATCATTGTAACGTTTTCGCTTGCATTATCCTATCTGCTAAGCCTCGTCTATCCGATGAGTCTGGTGACGGCATTTTTAAGCACCGCTCCCGGCGGCCTTGCAGAAATGGGCGTAACGGCAATTACGGTCCATGCCGACGTTTCGATCGTCAGTTCGTATCAATTGTTCCGTCTTCTGTTCATTTTGCTCATCGTGCCTTACATGCTTAAATGGTGGGCATGGCGAACGGGCAAAAATCGGAATCCCCAGCGTAACCGGGACGTAACCACCAATCGAATCGCATAATGACTCGCTTTTAAAGAGAGAAGAGGCCGCCCCGTTCAATTCGGGACTGCCTCTTCTTTGTTCAAAGATAAGAAAGTATAAGTTTCACGCTTATACTTTCTTATCTTTCACCGCGAAACGTATGGCTGCCCGTTAAGACGGCGGCAGCCGTTTCTCCTTGCACGATTCGAAACCCGGGCAAGGACGCAGCCATCCTGCCGCAGCAGGTCCGGCGCAGCTTACTCGGCCGGAAACAGCTCCGTGGACAAATATCTTTCCCCGGTGTCCGGCAGCAGCACGACAATCGTTTTGCCTTCGTTTTCGGGACGCTTGGCAATTTGAAGCGCCGCATACGCCGCCGCCCCGGACGAAATGCCGACAATGAGACCTTCGGAGCTCGCAAGCGAGCGGGCCGTTGCGAATGCATCGTCGTCCTTGACGGTTACAATCTCGTCGACGACGGAGCGGTTGAAGTTATCGGGCACGAATCCGGGACCGATGCCCTGAATTTTATGCGGGCTTTTGGTGCCGCCGGAAAGGACGGGAGAGTTTGCCGGCTCGACGGCAATGATTTGCACCGAGCTTTTTTTGCTTTTCAGCACTTCGCCCACACCGCTGATCGTGCCGCCGGTGCCGACGCCGCCGACAAAAATATCGACCGCTCCGTCGGTATCCCGCCAAATTTCTTCCGCGGTCGTTTTTTTATGAATATCCGGGTTGGCCGGGTTTTTGAATTGCTGCGGTACGAAGGAGTTCGGCGTGTTCGCTGCAAGCTCCTCGGCTCTCTTGATCGCGCCGGGCATTCCTTCGGCAGCCGGGGTCAGCACCAGATTCGCTCCCAGAGCGGTCATCAATTTTCTCCGTTCAATACTGAAGCTCTCCGGCAGCAGAATCGTCAGCTTATAACCGAGCGCCGCGGCTGCAAAGGCGAGCGCGATGCCCGTATTGCCGCTCGTAGGCTCAATAATCGTCGAATCTTTATTGATGAGCCCCTTTTCTTCCGCATCTTTAATAAGCGCAAAACCGATTCTGTCTTTTACGCTTCCGGCAGGGTTGAAGTACTCCAGCTTGGCGATGATCTTCGTTCCCGCGTCGTTTTGTCTGTTGAAGTTGACAAGCTCGAGCAAAGGGGTGTTGCCGATTAACTGCGTAAGGTTGGTTGCAATGTTAGCCATTTTCTCTCCTCCATCTGAATTAATTCCGATATTCTTTGTCGGGTATCTAAACCTTACACCTTTTTGGGATAAAATTCAAGACCGAATTTTTCAAGGGCGCTTCATTGTTAATTATTCGAAAAATACGAATATATGTTTGTATTTTTGCCTAATCTCGGTTATTCTAATCGTACAACCAGAGAAGATGCCGCTTGCTTTGGGAAGCGATAATAACAAGTTAAACCAATTTGAATCGGGAGGATGTTAGCTATGCCGAATCCAGTTGTCCACTTTGAGATTATCGGGAAAAATGGCGCTGAGCTGCAAAATTATTACAAGGATTTGTTCGAATGGGAAATCGACACGAACAACCCGATGAATTACGGCTTGGTCGATACGAAGAGCGGCGGCATTAACGGCGGAATCGGCGGCTCGGAACACGGGGCTTATGTTGCGGTTTATGTCGAAGTTCCCGATCTGCAGGCGACTTTGGACAAGGCGGTTCAATTGGGCGGCAAAATTTTGATGCCTCCGACGGAAGTTACGGATACGGTGACAATCGCCATGTTCAGCGATCCGGAAAACAACGTGGTCGGTCTGCTAAAAGGCAACGGATAGTCGTTTGAACGGAATGCGGAAGAAACGTCCGTGAATTAAACTTACCCCTGTCCGGCCGACACTTTAAGACGGACATGATGCGGCCTTAGTTCGGTACTCAACCGGGCTGAGGCTGTTTTGTTTTGCTCGACATTTTCTTTGCCGGATAATAGATTTATATAAATAGATGGGAGGGAATCGGAATGAACCGGGAAGCATTATTGAGTAATGCCGAGCTGGAAGAGGAGCTGAAGAGCTTACAGGGATGGAAGGTGGAAGAGGGGAAGAGAATCGTCAAATCGTATCTGTTTCCGACGTTTCCGGACGCTGTCGCCTTCGTGAACCGGGTGGCGGAAACGGCGGAGGCGATGAACCATCATCCGTTCATCTCCATCGACTACCGGCGGGTCACACTTCGGCTGACGACATGGAATTCGGGCGGGCTGACGCAGCTGGACATCGATTCGGCCAAAGCTTACGATGGGTGGAGCATAAATGAGAAAGAGAATGTGAATGAGAATGAGAAAGTGAAAGAGAATGAGTAACAGAACAAATAAGGAGTGTTTTGAACTTGTCTTTGATTCGCCGGTTTTTAGTCTATTATGGTCCTTATAAACGTTTGTTTCTGCTGGACTTCAGCTGCGCGGTCGCGGCGGCGCTGCTAGAGCTCGGCTTCCCGATCGGGGTTCAGTGGACGATCGACCAGCTGCTTCCTTCGCGGGACTGGTCGCTGATCGCCTGGGTATGCGCCGGTCTGTTCGCGTTATACCTGCTCAGCATGGGCTTGCAGTTCGTCGTCAACTATTGGGGCCATATGCTGGGGATCAACATCGAGACGAACATGCGCAAGCAGCTGTTCAACCATCTGCAGAAGCTGTCGTTCCGTTTTTTCGACAATACGAAAACCGGACAAATCATGTCGCGGATGACAAGCGACTTGTTCGACCTCGGAGAAATGGCGCACCACGGTCCCGAGGATTTCTTCATTGCGATCATGACGCTGGCCGGCGCCTTCGGCATCATGTTGATGGTGAATTGGGAGCTCGCCTGCATCACGTTTGTCGTCGTGCCGATCCTGGCATGGCTGATCGTTTATTTCAATAAAAAGTTGAATGCCGCGGCCTTTACCATGTTCGAAAAAATCGCGGACGTGAACGCGCGGGTCGAAGACAGCATCTCCGGCATCCGCGTCGTGAAATCGTTCGGCAACGAATCGTTCGAGATGCAGCGCTTCGAAACGAACAATGAGGCGTTCCGCCTGGCCAAGCTGAAATCGTATCTGAATATCTCGTTCAGCGGTTCCGGCATCTACATGCTGACGCGGCTCATTACGCTGACCGTGCTCGTGTTCGGCGCATGGTTCGCTTACACGGGCCGATTGAGCTATGGAGAGCTGGTCGGATTTCTGCTGTACGTGAACATTTTTCTGCGGCCGATCGAGAAAATCAACGCGCTGCTCGAGCTGTATCCGAAAGGGATGGCCGGGTTCAGGCGGTTTTGCGAGCTGATGGATACCGAGCCCGACGTGAAGGACGAGCCGGACGCCATCGAGGTTAAGCGCCTTCGGGGAGACATCGAGTTTCAAAATGTCGCGTTCGGGTACGAAAATCATTCGCGCGTCCTGCAAAACATCAACCTTCGCATTCGGGCGGGGGAGACGATCGCGCTCGTCGGTCCGTCCGGTGCCGGCAAGTCGACACTGTGCAGCCTGATCCCGCGGTTCTACGAGATCGACAGCGGCCGGATTTCCATCGACGGCATCGACATCCGCCGGATGAAGCAGTCGTCCCTCCGCAGCCAGATCGGGGTCGTGCAGCAGGATGTGTTTCTGTTCAACGGAACGATCCGCGAAAATATCGCCTATGGACGGCTCGGGGCAACACAAGCGGAAATTATGGACGCGGCGCGCCAAGCTTCCTTGGACGGGCTGATCGCATCCTTGCCTGACGGCCTCGATACGTTCATCGGGGAACGGGGCCTTAAGCTGTCGGGGGGCAGCGGCAGCGGCTTTCGATTGCACGGATTTTCCTTAAAAATCCGCCGATTCTTATTTTGGACGAAGCGACGTCGGCCCTCGACACCGAGACGGAATCGATGATTCAGCAGGCGCTCGAGCGGCTGTCGCACAACCGTACAACACTGATCATCGCCCATCGTCTCGCGACGATCCGCCATGCGGACCGCATCCTCGTCGTGACCGAAGACGGCATCGCGGAAGAAGGCCGCCACGATGAGCTGCTGGCGGCGGGCGGAGTCTACGCACGCCTGAGCGCGGCCCAGGTGGGCGCCCATTAGTAAGGAGAGCCTGTTCCGGAAAACCGGAACAGGCTCTTTTTACATTAAAGAATTCATAACTTGTATCAGGCG
The DNA here is from genome assembly GCF_000961095.1 of Paenibacillus beijingensis. Classification (NCBI taxonomy): domain Bacteria; kingdom Bacillati; phylum Bacillota; class Bacilli; order Caryophanales; family Paenibacillaceae; genus Paenibacillus; species Paenibacillus beijingensis. The sequence goes on from NZ_CP011058.1 coordinate 2,654,000, forward strand.
CCCTTCCGCAGCACTTTCATGACTGCGGCGAGTTCCTCGTTTTCGAATCCTGCGTTTATCGCTTTTCTGAAGACTTCTTTGGTGAATGTTGGAAAATCGGAGTTGATCCGGGCTTCGCGAGCTTGCTTGACCCACAATTCTGCGGTTCCCATACAGGTCTTGATGGAGCTCTGAGGTTTTTCGTACGTTCCCGTCTGAATGACTTCACCTTCGTGTTTGATCATCTGCCCGAGAACCGGTGAGATGTCGGCAATCAAGGATCCGAAAGAATCTACGCGATGGCCCTCTGATTCGAGAATGAGGGAGCCGTGAAAGAAGCCAAACATCGCACCAAATAGGGTTGAGAGCGTAGCCAAATCCCACGCAGATGCTGAACCTACCGACTCACCCATATACATCAGATTCCCCGCAACAATTTTTAGAACCGGCTCACTCCGCCGGAACGCGATTTCTGATCCGGATGCGAAAATGGGGGTGTCAGCTCTCCCTATCTGGGGAGGTGTCGCCAAGATAGCGCCATCCAAATAATCAGCGCCCAGTTCCCGCGCCCGAGTCTCGCTGTCTCGCGCATCTTGAGGGCTGCCGGTGCTAAGCTCCACCAAAACCCGGCCTGCGAGGGCGGTAGAGACCTCTTCCGTTCCTAGAATGCTGCGTGACACTTCATAGTTGGCGACGCAGACGATGACGATGGGGCTTGCGCTCACTGCGACGGCAACACTGGGCGCAAAGACAGCTCCTTCTCTAACGAGCGGTTCAGCTTTCTCGCTTGTCCGGTTCCAGACCGTGACGCGAGATCCGTTCTGAAGCAGCGCCCGAGCTAGCGCTGAACCCATTGGTCCCAAACCGATAACTGTAACTTCATTCATGCCATTTCCTCCTTGTACTGAGTACAATTTTCTCTACTCCTACAGAATCGGATGTCTGTCGGATAAGTTCATTGTAAGCTAGGATAGGATTGACGTATAATGATTGATAATATTATCTGTATCATTATTTTTGATGGAACTGAATGGAGAGATGAGCTTTGGAACTGTCCGATCTTAAAGTGTTTCTGACAATCACTGAGGAAGGGAATATCTCACGCGCAGCCGAACGGCTGGGTTATGTGCAGTCGAATGTAACCGCGCGGATCCGGAAGCTCGAAGCCGAGCTTGGGATTCCATTATTTCACAGGCATCCAAAGGGAGTTACTCTGACCGAAAAAGGAGTTACCTTTAGCGAATATGCGCATACCATTCTGAACTTATCTGCGGAAGCGGTGAAGGTGGTACAGGAGACATCTTTTCCAAGCGGCCCGCTGGTGATCGGGGTTGTGGAGACTGTAACTTGCCTTAATTTCATGAACGCTCTGGCTGAGTATCAAAGCCGGTATCCCGATGTTTCGCTTTCGATATGGACCGGCAATTCGCCGGACCTCCTTGTCAAGGTGCTTAATCATCAATTGGATGGCGCATTCGTCATTGGTGACCTGAAGTCGCCTAATTTGGTCGCCGAGAATATCCAGAACGAAGAATTAAAATTGATAACCCAACAATTTGGCGATGAATATCCGGATTTGGCAAACACGAGATGGGCGGTTTCCCCAAAAGGCTGTCCGTTCAGACATATATTGGAAGAGTGGTTGCGTAGCGAGGGGATTTCACTCGTCAATACGATTGAGATTAGCTCCTTGGAGACACTTATCAGCTGTGTGCGCTCTGGCCTTGCTGCCACTTTACTACCCGCATCCGTCTTAACCGGAGAGTATGCACAGTTTGGGGCCAACCCGATTCCCGAAAAATACAGGTACACCCAAACAAATCTTATTCGCCGTAAAGACCGGTATGCGAGTAAAGCGTTCACAGCATTCTCCAAAATGATTCGAGAGACATTGAAATAACTTGGTTATTTCGATTCTAAAACGATCGGGTTCGTTTCTTATACGCCCGCACCAGAGCCTTGGAAAGGTTCGGGGCGGGCGCGGATTCAAGAGACTTATCTTTATTACTGCATCGCGCCGATAATGAGCCCGGCTGCAATGTATGAAACGAGATGATACCCAATCGTGATCAGATAGAGGGGGAGCTTGGCATTTTCGAATAAGTAGTTCATGCCGATTTTAAGCGAAATGCTGACGCCGATCAGCAGCCCGACGGTTAAACCGGACACAAGCGTCGTTTTCTCGCCGATCGTGAGCAGCAGCGCCAGTACGAATGCGCCGCCCAAAGCCGTTAACGCGGTCAACACATACGTCATCGCCCCTCCGCCCGACATCTCCTCCATTTTCAGATTGCGCAGCTTTGCCCATGCATTGCCGAACAGGACGGGCGAGTACCACAGAAAACCGAGGATCATCGTCGCTGCCGTTGCAATCAGGACAGCCACATAGTTTACTTCAGACAAATTCACCATTCTTAAGTCCCCCATAGTTTATTTGAACCTGAGCATCAAGAACAATTTTACCGTTCGTGTCCGGGCTTTGTAAACAACCCCCAGCGGCCGCGCTCGATGGCTTTCTGGGGGTTCGGTTTATATTTTCTTTCGTTTAACATCCGTCAAGATGAGAGAATCGAATCCAGGTAGGCGACAGCGGCCGCTTCCGCCTCTTTGCGGAGGAGCAGCTCCGAAGACGCTTCACGCAGCTGCCGATACAGATGAACCGTTGCTTTCAATGCACGGTAACAGCTTTCACGATCAGGAAGCGGCACGGTTTCAATCAGTTCGTCGAGATGCGGCCCTGCATACTGTTCCAGCTTGCGGACGCCTCTTGGAAGCTGGCCGCTGCGGATCAAGAGCAGGGGACCGAGGACGGTGCCGCGTATAAACGTAAGGTGGTCGATCAGCTCGAACAACTCGCCCCGGCCAAGCTTTGCCGCGCCGTAATGGACCCATACCCAAAACCGGTCCTCGATCCATTGCGGATCCGGATATGGAAACGAGCTTGAGGTTCGTCCGATAATGTCGCTGACTACCCTTCCTTGTTCCCAAAGAATAAGCGGATCTTCGACCCGTTCTTCGAGCTCTTGAGGCATGACGAATTTCATGTCGACATGAAGCAGAGGCGGGCCGTACAAACAGATGATCAAGCGCGGTTCGCCGACGTGGTCGCCGGTAAAGGCCGAGAGCAGACCGCCCAGCTCTTGTGCAATAAGGAGCCGTTCATTCATAACAGCCTCCCGCTCCTCGGGACGATAAACGGCGACGAAGTCCAGATCGCTGAACTCATCCATCGTGTTTGTGATCATGGAGCCGCCTGCAAGCAGAGCGACAAAGCGGCCGTCCCGGCTAAATTTTTCCTTAGCGCGATTAATGAAGTCATAATGCGCATTCAGCGGCATAGTAAACACCCCTATAGAATTGACCCATGCAAATGGGTATTACACCAATGTATCGCGCCGCAACTCTGCTGTCAAACGTTCTTGCTCCCCTATTCGCCGCGCCCTCTAAAGGGGCCTTAATTCCTCCAAATATTGGTCTATTCGATCTACGGTTATGGTATAATCCGATTAATTGAGGCTGCGCCCTATGGGTGTAAAGAACGGGGGATCTGGATGAGCGAGGTCTACAAAAACTGTCAAAGCTGCGGAATGCCGATGTCGAGAGATGAGAAGGGCGGCGGAACCGAAGCGGACGGCTCGAAGAGCGCGATGTATTGCAGCCACTGCTATGAGGGCGGACGCTTTACGCTGCCGGACATTACGGTGGAGCAGATGAAGGAGCGGGTGAAGGGCAAGATGGCCGAATTCGGCTTTCCGCGGTTTATCGGCGGATTGTTCACGCGCAATATTCCGAAACTGGAGCGGTGGAGCAGCAAGCAGCGGTAATAACCGAACGTGGTGCGACAAACGGCGTTGTAACCGAACGTAGTACGGATATAGCTATGAACCGAAATGACGGCTTGGCTGGGATAAGCGGCGGCGGCAGGGCGTCGATTTAGAACGGAAGGTGGTAAATGGATGGACAACGAAACGCCTTCCATTGGCAACTACGGCGATAAAGTATCGCGTTTGGTTGACGAGTACGAGCGGCAGGTGCTGGCACTGATCGACAAGGAATACGAGCGCAAAACAACAAGAGCCGATAAGGTCGCGGACAAGGTTGCTGAATTTGGGGGAAGCTGGACCTTTATTACGGTGTTTAGTTTATTTCTCGGTTCTTGGATGCTCATTAATACGCTTCAGCTGACGAAGATTATTCATTTTGACGAACCGCCTTTTATTCTACTAAATTTGATTTTGTCGTTCACTGCGGCGTTTCAAGCGCCGATCATTATGATGAGCCAGAACCGGCAGGCGAAGCGGGACCGGCGAGAAGCGATTATTGACTATTCGATCAACTATAAAGCGGAATTGGAAATCGACGATATGCAGGGGCATCTGCATCGGATCGAAGACGACTTTGCCGCTTTCCGCAAAGAGGTTGCCGGCGAGATGAGCGAGATCAAGCAGCTGCTGCTTCAGCGGTCGCAAAGACGGCTGTAAGAAGACATCGTCGCTGCATGACAACTGTCGAACCAGAAGAAGGATGTACCGGCATGTCTATTTGATCCGAAATGCTCCGATAACGAGAAGGAGCAGAACGATGCGCACTAATGACTCGTCCATCTATCGAAGCGAGAGCAAGAAAGAGAAATTTATGGCCGCATACGACAACGCGCTGGGTGATTGGCCGGTTCGTCGCGAGAGCCATCGGGTCATCTGCTGAGCGTCGAGCAGAAACGGCTGGTCCATGAGCTTGTCGTCGATTTCCTGAGCAAGCATCCGGCTGAACCGGCTGCAGCTTCTGTTGAAACAAACGAGTTGCAACTTCAGTCCAAGTGAGGTATAATCGATTTATTGAGATTTTGACCTAATTCACATATTGTAGAGGGTTATAATTGAAATGGATAACCTTGTACAATGTGTGAATTTTATTTTTTGTAAAATGCCACAGGTCAATACAAACAAACTTTTTAGAGGTGATTTTCATGCAAACAGGAACAGTTAAATGGTTTAACGCAGAGAAAGGCTTCGGTTTTATCGAAGTTGAAGGCGGCAACGACGTATTCGTGCATTTCAGCGCGATTGTCGGCGAAGGCTTCAAATCGTTGGACGAAGGCCAACAAGTCGAGTTTAACGTCGTAGAAGGCAACCGCGGACCGCAAGCGGAAAACGTTGTAAAACTGTAAAGCTAGCACAATGCCCCAAAAGTTGCTTTTGGGGCATTTTTTTTTTGCTCACCAATTCAGGAGAGAAGAGGGACATTCATGTACACTTCACGCAAAAAGCCGGAAGAGGACATTCCAGAGGAAATAACAGTGATTTGGTCATGTGCGAATCCGCAGTGTAAATGTTGGATGAGGGATAATTTTTCGCTTTCCGTCCAGCCCTCATGCCCCCAATGTCAATCCGCGATGGTGAAAGGTGAAAAAAAACTGACCGTACTTAGCAACACCAGCTACAGTCATACGAAAGTGTAACGGCGGCCCGCCCGCCGAACGCTGCGAATCGCATCTTAAACAATCCCTTGAAGGAGTCATAAGCCAGAACCGCTGTTTAATCGGTTCCGGCTTTTTTTATTGGAAAAATCGAGATTGACGATATCAATTTATTGTCCGAATTTTACAGCTAGAAGTTGAAGGAGGAAGAGCATGAAAGGGAATATCCCTGCCTATACGGGGAATTATAGCTTCTTTAATTCGTCGATAATGGAAAAACGCTCGCCCTAACCTGCGACGTTTCCAGCGGCGCATCCGTGAAAGGTACCGTCAATCAGCGACCGCACATTTCCCGACTTCGTTCTTCCGAATGCAACGGGACGATATTTTGAGAGGCTAAGGCAGCTGTGAAAATAGACTTGCCATAAATCCCCCGCTTGCTTCCCCGAATTCCATTGCGTTAAAGTAAAGGGACGGAAGGGGAGGACAATGCGAATGACGATCGACAGTTCAAGCGGGAAAACCGCTGTTTTTTTCGATATGGACGACACGCTTTACGATCAGCTGGACCCGTTCCGGCTCGCGGTTCAGAGCTACCTGAAGAGTACGGGGGGCGAACATGATTTCAGCGACTTCGCGGATTTGTTCAAGCGGGTCCGCGCGCACAGCGACGCGCTGTGGGACGTTTATACGGCGGGCGCGATGACGCTCGACGAAATGCGGATTCAGCGGGTATCGCGCGCATTCGAGGAACTGGGCATTCCGATCGGCGCGGAGGAAGCGTCACTGATCCAGTACAATTACGAGACGGAGCAGGGGCGGATCCGGCTGGACGAAGGAGCGCCCGAGTATTTCAGGCTCCTGCAGCAGCGGGGCTATGTGACCGGCCTTATCACGAACGGCCCGGTGAAGCACCAGACGTTCAAGATCCGGGCGCTCGGCGTCGATGCCATTTTTCCGGAGAACCGGATATTCATTTCCGATGCCGTCGGCTATACGAAGCCCGATCCGCGCATCTTTCAATATGTGAACGAGGTTACCGGGACGAAGCCGGAGCAGTCGTACTACGTCGGGGATTCCTGGCGAAACGATGTGGCGGGCGCAGCCGCCGCCGGCTGGAAGATGATTTGGCTTAATCGGCGCCAAGCCGCGCCTTCGCCCGAGTTCAAGCCGTACCGAATCATCGGTTCGCTGAGCGAGCTGTTTGACTTTTTTCCGGGTTCGGGGGACTGATTATAAGACAGATTGTAGGTTGAGCATTATCTTATTTGTCTGATTCAAATAAGGATATCCCAGGCTGACACGAACTAGCGGCAAACCCCCGTAAATGAAAGTAGTCTTGGCCTGTGGCTTTGTATGTTCCATACTAGAAGGTCACAGGCCGAATAATTGCAATCCGCGGAAATTCCACCCTTGTTTGTTACGGCGAATGGACACCCACTACCATCTGCTCCCCCGTTTCACTTCTTCGACAATTGCCTTGACCCCCTCATCAATCTGCTCCGGCTGCGCCCGTGAAATGCTGATCCGCAAAAACTTTTCTCTTTCCAGGTAATCCGTCAAATAAAATGGTTTACCGGACACGACGCTGACTTTCCTTGCTGCAAGCCGCTTGAGGAGCCGCTCCATATTGACCGTTCGCGGCAGCTTGAACTGCATGTAAACGCCCGAATCGACGCGCGAAACTTCAATTAGCCCCGCTTCGTTGTACCGATTCACCGCTTCATTCACCGCTCGAATCCGTTCCGCGTACCGGCTGCATATTTTGTGCTTGTGCCGCTCGTACATTCCGTTTTTGATGTACACTTCGAGCGCGGCTTGAGACAACAACGAAGTATCGTAATTTCTTTTATAGGCGTAGAATGTCTCCAGCAGCCGCTCCGGCATAACGGCGGCCCCCAGCCTCAAACCCGGGAAAATGATTTTCGAGAAGCTTTTCAAATAAATGACGTGCGAGGTTCTATTGTAAGCGTAGATGGGGTCGAAACGCCGCTCTGCACCCAAATCGGCCATGTAATCGTCTTCCACAACGTACACGTCGTATTTGCCGGCCAAATCGGCGATCGCTTTCCTCTCTTCTGCACGATACGAGGTTCCAAGCGGATTTTGATACCTTGACATTGTATAAAAAAATTTGATTGCTCCGCTTTTGAATTTCTCTTCCAATTCCCGCAAATCAACACCTGTCGCCGTACGGGCAATTCCGGAAACCGGTATGCCTTTCGCCTCCAGAAAACGCAAATAAAGATCGTAGCTCGGCTGTTCAACCATCACCGCCCTTTTCCTGTTTGGAAACGGCATTTCCGCCAAAATTTCCAGCGCATGCTGGATACCCGAGGTGATGATGATCTGCTCCGCTTTGGTAAATACTTGATCGCCTGCCAGATGAGAAACGAGCGTTTGGCGCAGGCTCTTCAGCCCTTGCGGATCGCCGTATGTAAACAACTGATACTTGTATCTGTCGATCGCTTTGTTTAGGCAATGCTGGAAATCCAAATAAGGAAACACGTTCAAATCCGGCGACGCCGAAGCAAAATCTATCGTTTCGCAATCTGTGTTGTGACGCCAATCTTCTTGCTTCTCGACCACGAAAAAGCCGCTTTGGGGGATCGAATAGATTTCGTGGCGCTTCTCCAGTTCTGCGTATGCCCGTACAATCGTACTGACGCTGCATCCGTACAGCTCCGCGGCCGTGCGAACGGAAGGCAGCTTTTGGCCGGGATTGTATTTCCCATCCATGATTTTGTACTCCAGATCGGACAGAATGGAATGGTATTTTTTCACGCCGCTTCCCCCTTATACGTCTTTTCTCATCATTATACATATTTTCGCGCAAGCTGTATCGATACAGTTCCGACAATATGTCGTTGTTCGGACTCGCACAATGCCATACCTTTGAGGGAACGGATCAGACGTTCGCGAACATGTCGCCGATTGTTGAAGAGAGGAAGTAGCAACCATGAACCGAAAAGGGCTGAAGCTTGCTTATTTGCTTGCCGTGCTGAACGCGGCGATCATCGGATTATCGTTTTTGTTTACCAAAAAGGCGCTTGGATATGCCCATCCGCTCGACACGCTTACGTACCGTTTTGCCGCTTCGTTTGCCGTCATGTCGATCCCGGTGGCGCTGGGATGGATCAAATTGAAGTACCGCGGCAAGCCGCTTTATAAAGCGCTGCTGCTCGCCGCCATGTACCCGCTTGGCTTTTTCACGTTTCAAGCGTTTGGGCTGCAGGCCGCCACCTCTGCGGAGGGAGGCATAATGTACGCATTCACTCCGGTCGTCACGATGGTGTTTGCCTCCGTATTTTTGAAAGAAGCGACAACCGTCTTGCAGAAGCTGTCGATTTCCTTGTCGGTGTTCGGCGTTGTGTTTATCTTTCTCATGATGGGGGAGAGCATCGATTTATCGAACATGAAGGGGATCTTCCTGCTGTTTTTGACTTGCCTGGCTTTTGCCGGATACAGCGTTTTGGCCCGCTCGCTTACGAAAGAGTTCAGCCCGGCAGAAATCGGTTATTTCACGATCGCACTCGGTTTCGCAGCTTTTCTCATCGTTTCTTTGACCGGCCATGCGGTTTCGGGGACGCTCGACCGCTTCTTCGCACCGATCGCGAGCGGCACCTTTCTCGTGTCGATCTTCTATCTGGGCGTGATGTCCTCACTCTTCACAACATTGACGGCAAACTACATCTTGAGCAAAATGGAAGCTTCGAAAATGAGCGTATTCACCAATCTGTCGACCGTCGTCTCCATGGCGGCCGGAGCCATGTTTCTCGGGGAAGAAATGACAGTCTATCATTTGATCGGCTCTGTGCTGATTATAGCGGGGGTTGTTGGAACGAATCGTTTTGGCCGAACGGGTACATCTTCAGCGTCTGGCAGATGGAAAGTAAACAAACGGATCGAAGAGGGGAAATGAGTTTGACTGACGAAGTGAAGTTTATACAAAACAATGTTAAGTAAAATAAATACAATGTCAGGTAATTATAAAAATATTACTTTACAATTGGATTATCGTTATCTATAATGGCAGTATATCTTACATCAAAAGCATTCTGGATTGTACATTGTAAAGCTGCTATTTTACTTTTGGGAAGGAGGGGGCCGATGACGCCTATTTTGGAAGCCAAGGGGATTTGGAAGTCTTTTGCAGGTCAGAGCGTGCTGAGAGGAGTTGATTTGACGGTTGACTCCGGCGAGATTGTCGCCTTGATGGGTCAAAATGGGGCAGGCAAATCGACGTTGATTAAAGTTTTGAGCGGCGCTGAAACGGCTGACCAGGGAGAAATATGGATGAATGGGAAGAAGGTCCATTTGACTTCGCCGTCCTCGGCCAAGAATGCTGGAATATGCACGATTTACCAAGAGTTGAGTCTGGTCCCGCAGCTAACCGTTACAGAGAATGTATTTCTCGGCCGCCTGATCACAAAGAAAGGAAGCGTGCAGTGGGATGAAATGGACAAGACTGTCCGTAAAATCATCCAAACCTTACACATCGATTTGGATCCCGGAAAGCTTGTTTCCGATTTAAGCATAGCGGAACAACAATTGATCGAAATCGCCCGTGCGCTTGCCTTCCGCTATTCGATCATCATTTTTGACGAGCCTACGGCTGCGATTACGGCCAAAGAAGCCCGGAGGTTGTTTGCGATTATGCGTTCGTTAAAGGAACAAGGAGTAGGCATGATTTATATCTCTCATCGTTTGGATGAAATTGGCGAAATCGCCGATCGCGTAACGGTACTTCGCGACGGACAGGCGGTTTTCGACGGGCCGGCAACGACAAACGGAAATACTCTCGTCAGCCATATGATCGGGCATCAGGTGAATCGGGAAGCGAGTACTGGCCGCAGTCCCGGAAAAGAGCTGTTGAAGGTGGATCGGCTAACAGCTTCGGCGCATGAAAGGATTGATTTTCAAGATATTTCATTTTCGGTGCGGGCCGGTGAAATTGTGGGGATCGCGGGCGTTGTGGGTTGCGGGGCATTAAAGATCGCCCGGGCATTGTTTGGAATACATCCCATAAACAGCGGCAGTATCCGTCTTGATGAAGTCGATTTTGATCCCAAAAACCCCGGGAATGCCGTGACAAGAGGAATAGCGTTTATTTCCGAAGACAGAAAGCTTGAGAGCATTATTCAAGGAAAAAGCATTCGGGATAACATATCCATCACGATATTAAACGCGATAACGAAGCTGGGAATGGTGAAGAGCAGCGCAGAAAAAGATTCGGCCGACAAGCTGCTGGACAGGCTGAAAATCAGGCCCTCCGATCCGCTTTATCCAGCGGACAAGCTCAGTGGAGGAAATCAGCAAAAAGTGGCCTTGGCCAAATGGCTCTGCCGCGGTTCAAAGATGTTTATCGTTTGTGAGCCGACCCGGGGCATGGATGTACAGGCGAGGGAAGATGTGTACAAAATTCTTGATGTTCTTAGCAGCCAGGGGGCTGGGGTTCTCGTTATTTCATCCGATTTTCAAGAGGTGGCCGGCGTATGCGATCGCGCTCTTGTCATGAGAGATGGCCGAATCGTCGGGGAATTGCCACAACGCTCCATGACGGAACAATCATTGCTTCAACTTGCATTGGGAGCGGAATATGCGGAGGAGAGCGTTTCGTGAATAAATATATTAATTTATGGATTTTAATCGGCGTATGTGCCATTAGCGCTCTGGTAGAGCCGCGATTTCTCGGACCTACAAATCTGATTAACATATCGAACGTGGCTTCCATTTTGTTGATTGCGGCTTTAGCTCAAATGCTGATTATTTTACTGGGCGAAATCGATCTTTCCATGGGGTCTGTCGTTGCGTTGGTATCCATGGTGACGGTTATGACAGCCAATCAATTCGGAATATGGTACGGGTTTCTGGCGGGTATTGCGGCCGGAGGCATTGCAGGACTGCTGAACGGTTTCATTACTTCCCTGGGGGTACCCTCTTTTATCACTACTGTAGCGGCGCTAACGTATATGGCTGGAATCGCCCGTTACATCAGCGGCGGAATACCGGTCGAATCCAAGGACCCCGCATCTGGCTTGCTCGGCTCAACCTATGTCGGTCCGATTCCGCTTACCGTTCTTATTGCGGCATGTCTTTTAGGGTTAATTTATGCAGTTACCAAATTTTCGCAGTTTGGAAGAGTCGTCTACTTTATCGGCTCGAACAAAAGGGCCACATTGTTATCAGGCGTTAACATCTCCCGCTCCATTCTCCTCACTTTTACCGTTTCCGGGACGTTAACGGGCCTTGCAGGTATCATCCTTGCATCCCGCGTCCATTCCGGTCAACCCGAATTGTTCCCTACTCTCGCATTTGAAGCGATCGGCGCGATTGCTCTTGGAGGCATTCCTTTGACCGGCGGACGCGGAAGTGTTTGGCAAGTATTGTCCGGTGTCATCATTTACAGCGTCATTAAGAATGCATTAACGCTGGCGAACTTCTCGAGTCAGGTGCAGCAAGTTATTCTTGGTCTCATTCTGATTCTGGCCGTTACCGTCAGCATGTACTCAAGCAAGCGGACAAAGCTGGGGGTGATCGGCGCATGATTCGGTCCCTCCTTCGCAACGATTTGATTTATTTCATCCCCGTTCTTGTTCTGGGTACTGCATTTGCCCTCGTTGTTCCGGGTTTTGGAACCTGGGGCAATGCCGGTTTGATTCTCTCACAGGCTGCCCCTCTTATTATTATCGCTCTCGCGCAAATGTTCGTGCTGATGACCGGCGGTTTCGATATTTCGGTCGGGGCGGTTGCCGCTTTGGTAAGTGTCGTGACGGCTCTCGCCTGCCAGCAGTTCGGCTTTGCCGCCGCATTAGCTGCCGGATTGCTGACGGGTGTCTTGGCCGGGACCATCAACGGATTAAACGTTGCCGTATTCGGCGTACAGCCTGTAATCGCCACCTTGGGCATGCTTCTTGCAGGAAGAGGGCTTTCCCTGCTGCTCGCTCCAATGCCGGTTACCGGCCTGCCGAAACAGTTGCTCGAAATCGGATACGGGTCGTTTTGGGGACTGCCGATTTCGGTATGGATCGCCTTGGTGTTAGTCATTATCGTTGAAATCCTCATCAGGCGGACCGCTTGGCTGCGGGCGATATTGGCGGTTGGGGGCTCCGAAAGCGCGGCGCGCTTAAACGGAATCTCCGTCAGAACAATCAAACTGAGCGCTTATGCGGCAACAGGTCTTCTTTCCGCATTCGCCGCTATCCTGTATACGGCCCGCGCCAATTCCGGCCAACCGAATCTTGGAGTCGGATTGGAGCTTGACGCCATTACGGCGGCCGTTATCGGCGGAGTATCCTTGCTGGGCGGCAAAGGCCGTGCGGTCGGCGCTTGCGCCGGGGCGCTCATTCTTGCCGAGCTTGCGAACGGGATGAGCCTGGCGGATATTTCACCTTTTTTGCAGCAGGTCATAACGGGAACGGTTTTGATTTTTTATGCCATCATTCTGTTTAATAATCATCTTTTTCGAGGCTTTATTATTCGCAAAAAGAAGATTGTTATAAATGAAAACTTAAATGGAGGGATCGTCGAACATTCAAAACTTTAAGGCACGAACTTCAATCATTTTATTGTGGAGGAGGGAATGCGCATGAAGAAAATTTCAACGCTTGCATGTTTCATGCTGCTCACGATGGTCCTGTCGGCATGCGGCTCGAACTCGGGCTCGAATGCTTCTCCAAATGCAAGCGCCCCGGAAACGGAAGCCGGATCCGCCCCGTCAAAAATCGTGATCGGGCTGTCCGTACCGGATTTGTCTTCATCGTTCTGGACGTCGATCGTCTACGGGGCGAAAACGGAGGCAGAAGCTTCCGGCGTTACATTGCTGATTGAAAATGCGGGAGGAGACGCTAAAGTACAGGACCAAATTTCGCAAATTCAAAATTTAACGCAGAAAAATGTTAATGCCCTGATCGTGGGTGCAACCGATGGAACCGGTGTTGCACCGGTTGTTGACCTGGCCGCTAATAAAGGGATTGCGGTTGTCGGATTAAGCAGTCCGCCCGATACGGACAAGCTGGTCTCCTCGGTAGGTACGGATAATTACAGGATGGGCAAACTGCTTGCGCAAGGAATTGGAGCAAAGTTGAACGGAACCGGCCAGGTCGCCATGATGGCGGGGCCGGCGGGACAAGTATGGGCAACAAAACGGGCACAAGGATTCGAGGAAACGATTGCCGGCGAATTTCCCGGGATCAAAATCGTTTCTACCGACCATACAGGAGACAATCGCAACGCGGCATTGAATCTGATGCAGGATTGGCTGCAGCGGTTTCCCGACCTGAAAGCTGTTTATACGGCGACGGACGATATCGGGGCCGGAGCCGCCGATGCGATCGAAGCGGCTGACAAGACGGGGAGCATTCTGGTGGCATCATCCAACCTGAGCCCTGTAGGCATCGATTACTTGAAGCGCGGATTGCTCGCTTTTGAAACGACGCAAAAGGTCGTTGCCCAAGGCAGGGCGGCGGTTCAGCAAGCGGTCAGGGCCGTAAAAGGCGAAGCTGTCGAGAAAGAAGTCGTGACGGATGTCGTATTCGTGGATCAACATTCCATCGCCAGCGTGGATTTCTCGGATATAAGCGCACCGGAAGGGTTTAAACCTTAAATCAAATTTTATAAAAAATCGGAGGTAGTACAAATGAAAGAAGCCATCATTTTGCCAGGATATGTTGACGATATGCCGTTTTCGCTCGGATATAAAGTCAAAGGGGGGACGACGCTGCACATTTCCGGAGCAACCGCATATCCGCTGTACCACAGCCACCCCCACATCGAAGAAGAGCTGCAGGTTTCCGATTCCATCAAGGACCAAACGCAAAAGGTGCTTGATAATATCAAGCTTGTTGTGGAAGCGGCCGGCGGGACAATCAACGACATTGTGAAAACGACCATTTTCAATACCCGGATGGATCTGCAGGATGAAGTCAACGAGGTGTACAACGCGTTCTTCGCCGGTCACAGACCCGCACGTTCCCATATCGGCGTATCCGAGCTTGTAGGCTCCAAACTGATGATCGAAATTGAAGTCATCGCGGTTTTGAACAATTAAACTTCATAATCATTTTGGCCGGGGGGCTTTAGCATGCGCAAGATTTACTTGTCTACGATGTTCACAATCATGACGATACTGCTGCTTTCAGCATGCAGTTCCAACGCAAATCAACCTGAAGTCAATCAGGATGACATTGTCATCGGGCTTTCCGTCCCGAGTCTGTCCTCATCATTCTGGACGTCGATTGTTTACGGTGCCCAATCCGAAGCGGATAGGCTGGGGGCAAAATTAATCGTTGTGAATGCGGGAGGGGATACGAAGGTCCAGGATCAAATCTCCCAGATCCAGAACTTGATCCAGAAGCAAGTGGATGCATTGATTGTCGGGGCGACAGACGGGAAAGGGGTTGCGCCCATTGTTAGTCAGGCCGTTTCCAAAGGAATCCCTGTCGTAGGGTTAAGCAGTCTTCCGGAGAGCGATGAGCTTGTTTCGGAGGTTGGGGCAGACCATTACAAAATCGGGCAACTGTTAGCCAAAGGAATGGGGGACGCGCTGAAAGGCACCGGTCAAGTCGCGATGATGGCAGGTCCTGCTGGACAACACTGGGCAACCGACCGGGCGAAAGGATTTCAAGAGACAATCAGCTCCGAGTTTCCGGCGATTAAGATCGTATCGATTGAACATACCGATGACAATCGAAACGGTGCATTGACGCTGATGGAGGATTGGCTGCAGCGCTTTCCGGATCTAACCGGCGTTTTTACAGCAACGGACGATATCGGTGCGGGAGCGGCCGATGCCATTGCGGCTGCAAATAAGACCGGCGGTATCCTCATCGCATCTTCCAATCTAAGCCCTGTCGGGATTGATTATATGAAACGGGGCCTAATCACATTCGAAACGGCGGAGAAAGTGGTTGTCCAAGGAAAAGCGGCAGCCGAACAAGCTTACAATGCGGTTGCCGGAAAGCCGGTTGAGAAACAAGTGATTACGGATGTGCTGTATGTAGACCGAAACGGCATCGATTCGGTTGATCTTTCCGAGATTAACGCTCCGGACGGATTCAAACCCTAAATTTAAACCCTAAATATGGAGGTTATAGAAATGAAAGAAACAATTGTTTTACCGGGTTATGTTGACGATATGCCTTTTTCTTTAGGTTATGAAGTAAAGGGCGGAGCAACAACGTTATACCTCTCCGGCGCAACGGCCTATCCTCTCTATTACAGTCACCCTGCCTTTGGGTGGGTTGCAAATGCCGAGCAAAGCGATGAAAGCGATGCCGGTATGTCTCTCCCCAACTCGATTAAAGAACAGACGCAGATCGTACTTGAAAACCTCAAAATTGTCATAGAAGCAGCCGGCGGGACGATCAACGATATTGTCAAAACGACGATTTTCAATAAACGTATGGACCTGCAAGACGAAGTTAACGAAGTATACAATGCGTTTTTTGCCGGACATCGGCCTGCCCGCTCTCATATCGGAGTTGCTGACCTTGTCAGCCCGGATCTTTTGATCGAGATTGAAGCGATCGCGGTTTTGAACGATTAATCGATTTATATACGAAGGAAGTGAACTGTCTTGAAAATTATCGACTTGAGTCTGCCTGTCAACGATGAAGTGTACGGTCCGCCGTCTACGAATGTAAAGGTACAATTTACCCCTCATAACCGGGGTCCCGGGTTTTGGCAGGTTACATCGATCGATATGAGCGTGCATACGGGCTCGCATATTGATTCGGCGCTGCATGTCACTGAAGACGGGGGTACGGTGGATCAATTTTCGCTCGATCAAGTCATTGGCGAAGCCGTCATTTTGGATTTGACCCACATCAAAGACCATCAGGGGATTACGGCGGCGGACTTGGAAGCCTGTCAAGCCCAAATCCAGCCGGGAGATATTATTCTTCTCAATACCGGCTGGAGCGATAAAACGTGGGGGCAGTATCCGCGGTACTTCGTGGATTCGCCGTTCCTTACGCTGGACGCCGGAAGATGGCTGGTTCAACAGAAACCGCGGGCAATCGGATGCGATTTTTTCGAGGAATATGCGGCAAGATTTAAAGATTTCACTTCGGAGGATTTCATCGTTCACCGGGAAATATTGGACAGCGGAATTGTATTGTTGGAGGGACTGACGAATCTAAGCGCACTGCCGTCCGACAGGATTCAGTTTTTCGGTCCGTTTGTAAAATTCGCAGGAATCGAAGGTTCCATGGCCCGTTTTTTTGCGGTAGTTGAAGAATGAGGAGCGATTAAAGGTGAAATTGGGGACTTATGAACAAGAGGGGAAATGGTTCGCCGGGGTCATCGAAAACGATGGGATCTTCCCGGTTGATCAGCTGCTTGAAGGCAGCCCGAATGCTGCTCGTATCAAGGATATGCTTGAAATTATCGAATTCGGCGAGGAGGCGCTCGGCTGGATCAGAGAAGGACTTGAGAACGGCAGAAGCCGGGTTCGACCGATACCACCCGAACAAGTTAACGTACTCGCGCCCATCGTCTTGCCGGCAAAAAATGTTTTTTGTGTCGGCCGCAATTATATCGAACACGTTCATGAAGGCGACCGCGCCAACGGCGTAGCGATCGGAGCGCCCAAGAAACCGATTTTTTTTACAAAAGCGCCCACTTCCGTGATCGGCGACGGGGACCCGATCGTCTACCCCGATTGCACCCGGAAATTGGATTACGAATGCGAATTGGCCGTCGTCATAGGCAAGCAAGGCAAAGACATCAAGGAAGAGGATGTATACGACTATATATTCGGCTATACGATTATTAACGATGTTACCGCGAGAGACTTGCAGGATGAGCATGGTCAATGGTTCAAAGGGAAATCGCTGGATACGTTTTGTCCGACAGGCCCTTATATCGTGACAAAAGACGAACTGGAATGGCCGCTCAATGTTTCGCTTGAACTTAGGGTGAACGGAGAACTGCGGCAATCGATGGTTACGGCGGATATGATCTTTCATATTCCGCGGATCATATCGGAGCTTTCGAAAGGCATGACGTTGGAAGCCGGCGATATCATCGCAACGGGAACCGGTCCCGGATGCGGATTCGGATTTGAGCCGCCGAAATTTTTGAACGTCGGGGATGTCGTAGAAATAAAGGTGGAAGGCATCGGAGTGCTGCAAAATCCGGTAAGGTAGTACGACGAACGAGGAGAATCGCTTCTATGCATAAATCAATAATCGGTACCAAAACGATGGTGGTAAGCCCTCACTATCTTGCCTCCATGGCCGGCAGAACCATATTGCAAAAAGGGGGAAACGCTTTTGATGCGGCTGTTGCCGTAAGCGCTTGTTTAGCTGTCGTATATCCGCACATGACCGGTCTCGGCGGAGACTCCTTTTGGTTAATGTACAGCGCTTCCGATCGAGCCATACGCGCATATAACGGCAGCGGCCGATCCGGTTACGAGGTCCATTCCGGAATCTATGCCGGGGAGCCGGCCATACCGTTCCGCGGTGTCAAAAGCGCCATAACCGTGCCTGGCATGGTCGATAGCTGGCATACCATTTTGAAAGAATACGGTCTCTTATCTTTCGCTGAAGTGTTGGATCCGGCCATCTCCTATGCGATAAACGGGTTCCCCTTTACAAAAGACCAGTATGAGAATACAGTCAAAAATATTGATGTTTTGTCTGAAATGCCGATCACATCGGATATTTACACCCCGAACCGTTCCATACCCCGCATCGGGGAGAGATTTGTGCAAACCGAATTGGCTCAAAGCTTGCGTTACATCGCATTAGCAGGAAGAGACGGATTCTATAAAGGCGAACTCGCCAGAACGATGGTTTCATATCTGAAGCAAAATGGCGGATTGCTGACATTGGATGATTTTGCAGATCCGAAGGGAACTGGGCGACTCCGATATCAACGACATACCGGGATTATACGGTGTATCAAGTTCCGCCAAATTCGCAAGGCTTCGTCGGCTTAATGGCATTAAATATGCTGGAAAATGTTCAACTGGATCAAATCCCTCACGGTTCTTATGAATACTACCATCTGCTCATCGAATCATTAAAGCGCAGCTTCCTCGATCGAAATCAAGTATTGACGGACCCGGAATTTTACGATATTCCACTCGAACGATTATTAAGCAAAGGTTACGCGGCACAACTGATGCAGCAAATCGATATGCAGCATGCCGCTTCGGTAAATGCGGATTCTATGGGCAGCGATACGGCGTATGCGGCAGTGGTCGATGAGGAAGGGAATGCCGTGTCGTTTATTCAAAGCTTGTACTTCGAGTTTGGATCGGCGGTAGTCGCCGGAGATACGGGCATATTGCTGCAGAATCGCGGCTCATTTTTTTCGCTTGATCCTGGCCATGTTAATTTTCTTGAGCCTCATAAGAGGACATTTCATACCTTGATGCCTGCGCTTGCCTGCAAGGATGGACGGCCTCGTATTCTGTACGGAACTCAAGGGGGAGAAGGACAGCCTCAGACGCAAACGGCGATTTTAACCCGAATGATTGACTATGGCATGGATCCTCAGCAGGCGATCAACGAACCGAGATGGCTGTGGGGGAGAACGTGGGGGACGAGCACATCGGATTTGAGAATCGAAAACCGGGTTGACTTACGGACGATTGAAAGGTTGAAAAAGGCGGGTCATGCGGTCCATGCGGTGGCTGACTTTGACGGAGTGATGGGGCACGCGCAGGCGATACGGATCGACGATCAAAACTTTTTGCGCGGAGGAGTCGATCCGAGAGGCGACGGCGCAGCAATTGGCTGGTAATTCGATTAATATGATTCAAATCATCTAAATGAATCGGGGAATGGATATGGCGGGTAATGGAAAATTTGCTGATGATTTCTCTTTAACGAGAGTTCCGCAAGAAGCGCGTTTGCCCATGTGGGAAATTCTGCTGGTGCGCATTGGCGCACAGACCGCTTTGTCTCAATTGATGCTCGGTGCTGCGCTTGGTTACGGGATGACTTTTTGGCAGGCCGTGGCAGCGACGATATTAGGAGGCGTGCTGTTAACCGTCATTAGTCTGTTTCTCGGGATCGCGGGGGCCAAGGAGGGGCTCTCTACAAGTCTCCTTGCCCGGTGGGGCGGTTTTGGTACCTATGGATCGTCCATCATTAGCGCAGTCATCGCGATCGGACTGATTGGCTGGTTCGGCATCCAAAACGGGGTGTTCGCCAAAGCGTTGAATCAATCCGTAAACGGTGCATTAGGCTTGCCATTATCCGCTGTCATTACCGGGTTATTCGTTACGTTAATTGTCGTTTTCGGTTTTAAATGGTTAAGTTGGACGGCCAGAATTGCTGTTCCAGGCTTCCTGCTTGTCGTTTCATACGGATTTTACCATGTATTGCGGGAGAATTCGTTAACGGACCTGTTATCCTCTCCGGCGCCGGGGCCCGCCATTGCGTTGGGAACGGCGACAACGATGGTAGCCGGCAGCTTTATGGTAGGGTCGATCATCACCCCGGATATGGGCCGATATTGCCGAAGCAACAAAGATATGTTCTGGATTATCGTAATCGGTACTTTTATTGGCGAATTAGGCGTTAATATCATTGGCATCCTATTGGCTCATGCGGCCAGAAGCTCCGATGTCCTGGATATTATGCTGAAAACGACCGGCTGGCTGGGAGCTGCCATTGGCGTGCTCGCAACGGTGAAAATTAATGATTTTAACCTTTACTCCTCTTCGTTAAGCATCACCAACGTCATTGATACCTTATTTAAAAAGAAGGTTAACCGGGGACTTGTCACGCTCATTATCGGATTAATCGGCACCGTTCTTTCCGCGATTGGTATTTTAGGAAAGTTTCAAGGTTTTCTTGTGTTTTTGGGTGTGTGGATTCCCCCGGTCGCCGGAATTATTTTGGTCGACTATTTCATTCTTAAAACAAGCAGAAATCTCCTCGATGCCACTCGGCCGGAAGGGAAGCTTCCAGCTTCTGCAGCGCGGATAAATCCGATTGCATTAGTTGCATGGATCGTCGGTTTTTTGGTTGGTTATTTTGTGCAGTTCGGCATTCCTTCCATCACTTCGCTGCTTGTGAGCAGTGCCGTTTATTATGTCGGGATGCTTTTATTGAAAAGGCGGCATGTCGTGATCGTTACGGAAGCAAACCATGGGATCAAGTGAGGGCGAGGAAGTAATGCGAGAAAAGGCTACGATGATAATCTCATCGCAGCCTTTTTTTTCGTTTATCCTGAATGGACGATACAGCTTGTAAACTGCTCCTGAAGCCATTTCTTATCCAGATTTTTGCCGATAATAACGAGCTCGGTGCGAATAGACTCTTCCGGTTTCCATTCCCGATCCGCTATCGACTGAAAAAAAGAATGGACCCCTTGGATGACGACTCTTTTCGGCTCATTGTTAATATTCAGGATGCCTTTATAGCGAAACGTATCCTCTCCATGGACGGAAAGCCAGGCAGCAAGACATTGTTCAAGCTTCCGCTTATCCAAAGGGCGTTGTTCCTTAAAAACAAACGATCGAATATGCGGCTCATGTTCATGGTCCGATGCAACGGCTGTCTCTTTCATCGTCGTATTTTTATTCAACTGGAATGCGTTCAAGTTCAAAATGTTATCAACGGCAATGATCGATTGCCTTGTATGGAATATCAAGGCCATGGGGTTGATACGCTTCAGGCGATTCTCGAGATGCGGAATCATTTCCGCTTCGATAAGATCGGTTTTATTGAGCAAAATCACGTCTGCATAAGCAATCTGCTTGTGCACTTCAACTGTTTTATCCAAATGAAGACCGACATGGAACGCATCGACAAGTGTAACGACCCCATCGAGCCGATAATGTACGGCCACTTTTTCGTTTGTCATAAACGTTTGAACGATAGGGGCAGGATCGGCTAGCCCGGAAGATTCCAGAAGGATGTAATCGAAGTCAAGCTTGCCCCCGTTGCCGTCGTTTTTCGAGCGGTATAATTCAGCAAGGACGTCTATTAAATCTTCGCGTACGATATCGCCGTTGTTTGAATGACTTCTAAGCGTGCAGCAGATGCAGCCGTTGTTCATTTCCACGACTTTTTCCGCAGATTGGACAATCAGCCGAGTATCAATTCCGACCTCACCGAATTCGTTAACGATAACGGCTATTTTTTTTCCGTGGTCAGCAGTTAGAATATGGTTCAGCAAGGTGGTTTTACCCGCGCCCAAAAATCCGGTAAGGATGGTAACGGGGATTCGATTATCAATTCGGGCTCGTACGGTCATCATGCGCACACTCCTTCTTTATTTTACGATGTAGCATTATTTGAATAATTGGGGTAAAATTGTTTAAGCAACGGCCTATTTATTAAACAATCGATAGAAATATGATTTACAATGGAAAGGGACATGAGCCATGGAATTCGAAAAACTCGATTCAATCGATAGAACCATTTTGGAACATCTGACCGAGAATGGCCGGATCAGTTATGCAGAGCTGGGGCGAATTGTCGATTTGACCAGAGCGGCAGTCCGTGACCGGATCAATTCACTCGTGGAACAGGGCATCATCGATAAATTTACGATTATTGTCAATCCGCGGAAAGCCGGCAAAACGCTTTCGCTTTTTTTCGATATCGAGGTGGAATGGAACAAATTGTTGTCCGTTGCGGATAAGGTAACTCAAATCGAAAATATAACCAATGTCTATCAAATGAGCGGCAAACCGAGCTTGCACGTGCACGCGTTAGTCGATGACCAGGAACAAATTGAAGCGTTATTAAGAGATTTGAGAGTTATTGACGGAATCACCTCCATAAAATCGGATATTTTGCTGACGCGGTTTAAAGAAAGAGGTTCATTTCTCGTTTGAAATATCGCGGCATTTCCTGGTTGCAAGAGCCCTTATAGGCTCTTTTTTTGTTTGTAATGATAATTACAATGTATCATATTTTTTATTACATTGTAAAGTATTTAATATTAATATAATTACAATGTATATAATATCGAGTAAATTATGATTTTTTATTTACAATGTATATCTAATGTTGCGTCTGAACCAAACAACGAAAAAGACGGAGGGGCAATGCAGCGGCTTCGATGCGCGTACGGTTGACGTTGTCGTGAAGGGAGAGCAGAAGCTATGCATCTTTGAATGGCCCGGGTAGACATTTCCTCATGCGGCGGAACGATGGATGCGTTCCGACCTCGGTCGGGGAAAATATACGGCGCAGGTCCAACGCAGGGTGCACGATGAGATGTTATACTCTTACTAAATTAACGATCCAGAGGAAAAAAGAGGAAGATAAGGGTCATCAAATTCGGGAGGTCATGATGAACAAACGTGCGGGTATCTTGCTGATTGCGGTAGGGGTCATCCTGCTGGTGCTAACTTTTACGAGCAAAGGAGGATATGCAAATTCGTGGTTCAGCTTCGGTACGGAAGCGATTGATTTGGAACAAACGGTGGAACCGGCAGGCATCGCCAAGCTGAACGTCAGCACCAACAGCACAGATGTCGAGCTCGTACGCGGCAGCGGCAGCGCCGATCAGATTCAAGTTCGGCTGGAAGGGAAAGTGCGCTCTGGCGCCGCCGATCAGACGAAACTCGTCGTGGAACCGAAAGGCGAGACGTTATCGGTCGGGGTGGAAAGACCGCGCGGGTATAATTGGGGCTTCTATGTTCCGGAGGTAACGCTCGTCGTTGAGCTGCCGGAAAAGCAGTGGGATACGGTCAAGATTTATACGGGCAGCGGCGATCTTACGGCCGATGAGCTGAGCGGCAACTCGGTAACCGCAGAGGTACGGAGCGGCGATATCGATTTAACGAATATCAAAGCCGCCGATCTTAACGTTTCGGCGAGCAGCGGCGATGTAACGGTCACCGGGCTGACGGCCGACGAAGCGAGTCTCGAAGCCAAATCCGGCGACATTACCGCGCAGCGGTATTCCGCCGGCAGGCTTGCCGTTCATGCGAGCAGCGGCGACATTAAACTGAAGGATGGAGAAGCGGCTCTAGTTGGAGAAACGAGTTCCGGCGATATTGACATCGACGCGGCCGGGTTGCTGCACAATACCGATCTGAACGCACGCAGCGGCGATGTAACGGTGAAGCTGTCCAGCCCGCCGCAGTCGTTGGCGGTCGATTTCGAGAGCAGCTCGGGGGAAGGCCGGATTCAATGGGACGGCATGAAGTACGAAGAAAAGAACGACGAGGAGAACCGGATCAAAGGCTCGTTCGGCGCGGGTGACGTCAAGCTTACCGTCCGCATCAACTCCGGCGATTTTGATTTGCAAGAAGGCTAAGTGATCATAAGCTGGTCCGTGATTCGTGGTTAGACCTGAATCACGGTTTTTTTCATTGTTATGCGAATCTAAGTGGATCTAGCGCATGGCTGGCAGCGATGGGGCCGGAGGTTCAGCCGTCGCACCTCATGCGGGGAACTTCGCCACGCGACGTTCGAGAGCTAACGGCTTGCACGGCCGTTATTATGCTCAAAATGCCCTTTGCAAAATGTAGCGGTTGTGAGAGACCTTATTTGATGGTTTTCGGCCAAATAGGACTATTATTGCAACCAATAGCTGCGCTCATCTCCGTTAGAACATCAAAACGGTCATTTTCATCAAATTAGCAGCTGTGGCAGCCGTTAGGAAATAACCCGGCATCCATCGACTCCCTATCCGGAACGAATCGAACCGGGCAGAGTCGAACGGAGTCTAAACGTGTGGCATCTCGCTGATTTCCGCTTTACGTCGAAATAAATGGGGAGGATGTGAGCTTGGAGAAGCAGGAGACATGGAAACAGCGTGGTGTTGTGAAGCGAGAATTAAAAGATCACGTTCATTTGCTTGTTGATAAGGAAATTTGATCGGCGGATATGCGGCTTTTCCGTTTTTCGTTGGCAAGTTGTGGGTACATGGGAAGGGTGACGACCAAATGAAATTCATGCCGGAGGAGATGAAAAGTATGGAGGGTGCTGCTCGCGAACAAACGGAACAAATTGCAAGCCGTCTGTCGAAACGTAAGGTCCGGCTGCCGGACGGAACGTCTTTGCCTTGTATCGGGCAAGGAACTTGGCAGATGGGGGATGATCCGTCCGCGCGTAAAGAGGAAATCAGGGCACTGAGATTCGGTGTGGAACTTGGCATGAAGGTCATTGACACCGCCGAGATGTACGGGGACGGAAGAGCGGAAACGCTGGTCGGAGAAGCGATTCGGGGCGTAAGAGACGAGGTGTTTCTCGTATCGAAGGTGCTTCCCCACAATGCGGGGGGCAGCCGCCTCGCCCGCAGCTGCGAGCAAAGCTTGAAGCGGCTCGGCACCGATGTCGTTGATCTCTATCTGCTGCATTGGCGCGGCAGCGTGCCTCTGAGCGATACGGTAGAGGGGATGGAGAAATTGGTGCAGGCGGGCAAAATTCGCCGCTGGGGTGTATCGAACCTGGATACCGACGATATGGAGGAGCTGTTCAAGCTGGCCAAAGGAACCCACTGCGCCACCAACCAGGTACTGTACCATCTCGGCTCACGCGGCATCGAATTCGATCTGCTGCCCTGGATGCGGGAGCGCAGCATGCCGGTTATGGCCTACTGCCCACTGGCACAGGCCGGTTCACTGCGCCGCGGAATGACCGATCATCCGGTCGTGAAGGAAATTGCCGCGGACCATAACGCCTCTGCGCTGCAGCTGCTGCTGGCATGGTGCGTCCGCGGCGGGAATGTGCTCGCCATCCCGAAAGCGTCGACAACAGATCATGTGCTGGACAACGCCAAGGCGGGCATGATCGAGCTGTCGCCGGAGGAGCTGGCGCGATTGAATGACATTTTTCCGGCACCGACGGAGCAGGTGCCACTGGACATCGTGTAGCGGTTGTTGAGACGAGTTACCAGACCTAGTTCAGCCGGATTTTATGGCTCCCCGACGAAGAAGGAGACGAAGGACGGCTGATGCACGATGACCGCCGTTCTGACGCTCGGCGTCTCAAGGAAAGAAGGATCGGCGGAAAGCGCAGCGGCAGATCGTATCCCGTATAAACGCAGCCGAAGCGGCTTAGCGCTTCAGCGGATAAGACCGTTTTCCGCACGGAGATTGGGCCGGAAGGGAAACGGTCTTTGTGTTGTGGGCAGGTCCGAGTACTGGTTTTTTCATCATCTTCAACGGCCCTGCAAAGCCTTCGTTTTTTTCCATTCTTCATGCAATTGCCAAACACGCTTCCATAACAGCTCCCGCTCCAGTATGCTATAATTCAGCAGCTTCTCATGGAACACGTCTCCTAATACTTCTAGCCACTGTGACTTGGTGTATAATTCGATTTTCTTTACACCGTCATGGTCCCGTTGACTCCAAATACAGCCTCTTAGCTCGTTGCTTCCCGCAGCGTGCCTGTGGCGAACGAGAAACAGATTGATCCAAGGTGATTCCGAAGACAAACTGTAAAATGAATGATTCGGTTTAAACACTTCCAGGTCATGTACTGGCTCGAAGTCATAATCCGCACCAGCGGAAGATCCTAACGGATCATGCTCAAGCCTCCAGCCCTTTGGTTCAACCTCGGACGGAGCAACCTTATACAGGAAAGGTCCTTGCCGATAAGAGCCAATTACAAGCGGAAGCGGCTCATACGGCATATCCCCAATACCCACGTCAACAATCAATCGTTCCTCTTCCTGCTGTTCATTCGTCAATGTGACGGACAACCCGAGATGAAAAGAGTTAATTCGCGGCTCTTGACCAAGCGGCTGGACGCCGGCTCTGTGCCAAGAAACCTGATAGCCAAGCGATCGAAGAAGCTCTCCGAAAGCCGTTCAGGTGAAAACAATATCCGCTTCTCCCGTTAATCATAAGCTGAATGGAGGAGTGCAGATCAATAGGTGCCGGATTGCCCGCCACGATATCGACCGTTTGCCACGGAATGAATTCGACATGCGCTTTATGCAGTTCGAAAAGAAAGGATAGAGTAGGCGGTTGTATATCCGTGAATCCAAGACGATTTAAATAGCCTTTCATTTCGGCGTTTGTCATCATATGAAAGTACCTCCTTTGTTATTTAGTGTCTGCAATTATGGCCCTCGCACTTAAGTTAGCTAATATCTATTTGTTGTTTATAGATTATCGCGGAATGATTTTGTCAGCCATAGAAATATTTCGAACTGTACCGATACAAACGGCCCTGTCGCAGATGCTGCGAACAGAGGGGCAGGCACAATGCTGCCGGATCACTTGCCGTTCAAAACGATTGACAGTCCATGTGAGATGCATATATAATGTCTATAAGATAATAATTATTATAAACAAGTACTAATTTTAAAATTTACTCCAAGAGGTGACCCGGATGACTGAACGCCATTATTTGACGACAAACCAAGGTGCCCCCGTAGGCGATAACCAAAATTCCCGCACGGCCGGACAACGTGGTCCGACGCTGCTTGAAGACTATCATCTGCTTGAGAAAATCGCTCATTTCGACCGGGAGCGCATCCCGGAACGCGTCGTCCATGCGCGCGGCGCAGGCGCATACGGCACATTTGTTACCGAGCATTCGATGAAGCGTTATACGAAAGCAGACTTTTTGCAGGATGCAGGTACGCAAACGCCGGTATTCGTCCGTTTCTCCACCGTTATTCATGGTCAAGGCTCGCCGGAAACGGCGCGCGATCCGCGCGGGTTTGCGGTTAAATTTTATACGCAGGAAGGCAACTATGACTTGGTTGGCAACCATCTGCCGGTCTTCTTTATCCGCGATGCGATCAAATTTCCGGACATGGTGCATTCGCTCAAGCCGGCACCGGACACGAACGTGCAAACTCCAGACCGCTACTGGGATTTCATGTCGCTCTCGCCGGAGTCGACCCATATGATGACCTGGGTATTTTCCGATTACGGCACGCCGGCCAATTACCGTGAAATGAACGGATTCGGCGTTCACGCCTTCAAGTGGATCAACGGGTCGGGCAATTACGTTTATGTAAAATACCACTGGAAGCCGCAGCAGGGCGTGCGGAACTTGTCCCGCGCGGAAGCGGCAGTCGTTCAGGGACAGGATTTCAGCCATGCGACCCGCGATCTGCACGAGCATATCGACGCCGGCAATTTCCCGAAATGGGATCTGTACGTGCAGCTGCTGCAGCCGGAGGATGCGGATTCGTTCGACTTCGATCCGCTCGATCCGACGAAGGTGTGGCCGGAAGATTTGCTTCCGCTGCATAAGGTCGGCAGGCTGGAGCTGAACCGCAATCCGGACAACTTCTTTGCGGAAGTAGAGCAGTCGGCTTTCTCGCCGAGCGTGCTCGTGCCGGGGATCGAGCCTTCCGAGGACAAGCTGCTGCAGGGACGTCTCTTCTCTTATCCCGATACGCAGCGGTACAGACTCGGGGCCAACTACCTGCAAATTCCGGTCAACTGTCCATACGCGACGGTGCGGAACCATCAGCGCGACGGCGCGATGCAGGTGAAGCAGCAGCCGTCTCCGGTCAACTATGAGCCGACCCGTCATGAGCAGTCTCCGCAAGAGGCGGAGCAGTACCGGGACAGCAAGATGCCGCTCGCCGGCACCGCCGGACGCCAAAAGATCGACAAAACGAACGATTTCGCGCAGGCGGGAGAAACATTCCGCAGCTTCAGCAAGGAAGAGCAGGATAACCTGATCGGCAATCTGGTCGCGGATCTGGGCGGCGTGCACGAGCGGACGAAGCTGATAGCCATCTGTAATTTTTACCGGGCGGACCGTGAATTCGGCGAGCGCCTGGCAGCAGGATTAAACGTCGATATTTCAGCTTACGTTCAGCACGTTAAAGGTTAATAACGTATATGAAGGTTAAGGCTGGACAGGAAGGTTGGAGATGATGCAATGGAGCATCGCGATCTGGACACAGCAATGAAGAAGCTGGAAGAGCAGCATATCCGGCTGACGCCGCAGCGGTATGCGGTGATTGAATATTTGTACGCCAGCCACAGTCATCCGACGGCGGAGGACATTTATCAGTCGCTCGCCCTGAAGTACCCCAGCTTGAGCGTCGCAACGGTATACAACAACCTGAAAGTGTTCAAAAAGCTGGGGCTTGTAAAGGAATTGACGATGGGAGATTCCTCCCGCCGCTATGAAGCCGTCACGACGGAGCATTATCACGTCATATGCAACGAATGCGGCAAAGTGGTCGATGTCGACCTGCTGGAGCCGCTTGCTTTCAAGGCGCAGATCGAACGCGAAACCGGTTTTGTGATCGATATCCACAATGTGGACATGCACGGCACATGCCCGCAATGTTTAAAAATAAATTGAATCGTGAAAAGGGATCTCATTTCGCGATGTATGATGCGGCTGCGCCAAGGCGCGCCCGCTGCCTGAACCCGGCTTAAAACGGCCGGCCGTTATCTTGCCGAACCCGATTGAACCAAAGAGCCCTCCGGTAATGGAAACCGGGGGGCTCTTTGGCGGACCCCCTTGCAGGCGTCAACGTTCTGCCATTTTTCGATAGAAGAGTCGACAGACTGTATGTGATATGATAGAGAAATACGATTCTAGGTGGAATTAGGTGTACGTAATGGAACTGACGGACCTCTCGTCCTATTTTACCGAACAAAATATTCGCGAACTGCTGGAGCGATACCGCTCCTTCGGCCCGCTGCCGGGCATCGCGCTCACCTTTCTGAAGTCGTTCGTCCCGCCGCTGCCAACGCTGCTCATCGTGGGCATCAATGCGGCCGTATACGGCCTGTGGCCCGGTTTCTTATACTCGTGGCTCGGCATTGTGGGCGGCAGTATGACGACCTTTCTCATCGTCCGGGCAATGGCCGCTCATCCGTTCCTGGAACGTTGGGCACGCAGGCCCAAAGTGGCAAAACGATTGAAATGGATGCGCCGCAACGCGTTCGGTTATGTGTTTTTGCTCAGTCTGTTTCCGGTCGGACCGTTTGTCGTGGTCAATATGGCGGCGGCAATCGCGCGGATGCGCATCCGCTCGTTTCTGATCGCCGCCGGAGCCGGCAAAGGCGTTATGGTATTTTCCGTCTCGTATCTCGGTCATGATGTCGGGAGATTGCTGAAGGATCCTCTGCAGATTGTGTACGTGGTGTTGTTCGTGGCCGCTTCTCTGCTCGTCAGCAAGCGGATCGAAGCTTATTTTGCGGGCAAGGAATCGGCCGGGAAAGAGACGGGAGGCAAGGAAGCGGCGCGCAGGGCCGACGTTACAGCCGGGAACAGCCGCGACGCTTAAGCTTGAGGCGCCCACGCCGATGAAGGTGACGGCAGCCGTTTCGGCTTCGGTTTAAAAAAAGAGTCTTTCTCCCGAAAAAATGGAGAAGGACTCTTTTTTAATTTATAGAAGCGAGAGATGCGATTTTATTCGGTTTGTGCGCCGGCTGCGAGATTTGGTTCAGCCGTGCGCTGCGTCGATACCGCTTTGCGCCCTTTTACGAGGAAATAGACAATTCCAATCGCATAGATGGCAACGACGATCGTCCAAAGCGGCATCGCGGTGCCGAACAGCGGCAGGTCGGTCGTAATGAGGCTGTAGCGGATGACGCAGTAGAGGAACAGCAGTCCCAGTACAAGCGCAATCGCGGGCACGATCGGAAACGACACTCTGAACGGGCGCTCCAGTGACGGCTCCTTGCTGCGCAAAATGAAAAGCGAGATCATGCTGAGCACATACATCAGCACGGCGCCGAACACGGAGAGCAGAATGAGGGCATTGGCGAACGATGCCGACCCCGCGCAAATGACGCCGATGGCTCCCGGCAAAATCAGTCCCCATACGGGAATGCCCTGCTTGTTCAGACGGGACAGAAATTTAGGAAAATAACCGGCACGCGACAGGGCGTACGTTTGCCGGGAATACCCGATAATGATGCCGTGCAGGCTGGCAATGAGGCCGAACAGCCCGATAATCGTAACCGCGATCGTCACCCAGCTGCCTTCGCCGTATACGCTGCTGAGCGCCTGCGGCAGCGGATAGTCGGCCGGCTTGCCGTTGCCGCCTCCAAGTCCGGCCGTCACAAGCAGCGTCAGAACGGTAGCGGCTGCAAGCGTCAGAATGCCGGTAATGAAGCCGATCGGAATGTCGCGCTTCGGATTTCGCACTTCCTCGGCGGCCATCGCGCCGCCTTCGATCGCAAGGAAGAACCAGATGGCAAACGGAATGGCGGCAAGCACGCCGGAGGCGCCGCCGGTAAACGCGTTTTCGTTGAACAGGTTGTCCATTGTCACGTGCGGCAGACCGGCGCCGTAAAACAAGGCGAGTCCGGCCAAGGCGGCGACGGTGGCGATCAGCTCGATCAGCGCAGCTCCTTTCATGCCGACCATATTAACGAGAATGAACAGGATAAATACACCGGTCGTCACATAAACTGTATTTGCGGCCGGGATGAGAAAGTGGACGTAAGCGCCGGTGGACACCGCGATGGCCGGAGGCGCGAACACGAATTCCATCAGACAGGCGATGCCGGTCATAAAGCCGCCGAAAGGGCCCATCGCCCTTGCCGCATATTCGGACGGCCCTCCGGCGTGCGGAATCGACGTCGACAGCTCCGCATAGCTGAAGATGAAGCAGGCAAAAAATACGGTGACAAGCAGCGAAGCGATCGCCATTCCGATAATGCCGCCCTCGGAAAACCCATAGTTCCACCCGAAATATTGTCCCGAAATAACCATACCGACGGCGATGGCCCACAGATGCACCGGCTTAAGCGTTTTGTGCAAACCTTGGTTCTCCATACGTTACCACTCCTTTAATTGTTTAATTGGGAAACTGTAAACGGTGTAAATCTTCTATGAGGTAAAAGCTTTCTCTACACGATAAGCTTCACGCCGCTCACCTGCTGCTCGATCATTTTGCGCAGCAGCGTGCCGATGTGCGCGCCGGCCTCGACCGGCGGAGTGCCGCCCCGGTGGATGTTGGAGATGACCATCCGGTCGGAATCTTTGCGGCCCGGCTGCGGGCGGAAGCACATATAAGCGCTCATGGACGAGGCCGTGACGAGACCGGGGCGTTCGCCGATCAGCAGTACGAGCGTTTCCGGCTGCAGCAGCCGGCCGATGTCGTCCATGCAGCCGACGCGCCCGCCGGTGACGAAAAACGGCGTTCCGGCCGCCAGCCCGTTCGCTTCAAGCGAATCGGTCAAAGCGGGCAAAATGTCATCCAGATTGTCTTCTACTGCTTTGGCGCTGAGACCGTCGGAGACGACGATCTGCACCTGCGGTTTCATGACGCAGCCGAGCACAATCGCCTCTTCCGCCTCGGGTGTCAGCACTCGGCCGCTATCGGGCCGTTTCAGATAGTGATCCTTGTCCCGGTATTGCGTTTCGACGGCGAACAGACCGAACTTTTCAAGAAAAGCGGCTGGAACCGTTCCGTATACCGCATCGACCGCCTCGGCGTGGTCAAGCCGCAGCTTCAGCATTTCATGCGTCAGCGGCCGGGTTCCCGTCCTTCCGACGTTCAGCCGCGCCGGCGTCTGTTTCATCAGGTTCGCGAACAGCGCCGAGGCCGCTTCCAGATCGTTGTTTCGCATTTTTAGTCCTCCTTAAGTTTTGCGAAGCAAAAACACTTCGAAAGCATTAAAAGACAAATTTGCTGCCGTCGCCCGCTAGGCGCGTCAACCTTCCTCCAGAGAGGATGCCGTTCTTCTCCAGCCAGCCTTCGAACGCCGGAGCGGGACGCTTCTGCATCGCTTCGCGAATGGTGGCGATATCGTGATAGCTCATCGACTGGTAGTTCAGCATGCAGTCGTCAGCCATCGGTACGCCGATGACAAAATTGACGCCCGCCGACGCGAGTGCGACGCCAAGTAGCTCCATGTCGTTCTGGTCGGCTTTAATATGGTTCGTGTAGCAGATATCGACGCCCATCGGCAGACCGTGCATTTTTCCCATAAAATGATCCTCCAGGCCCGCGCGGATGACCTGCTTGCTGTCGTACAAATATTCCGGCCCGATAAATCCGACAACCGTGTTCACGATGAACGGCTTGAACCGTCTGGCCAGACCGTAGCAGCGCGCCTCCATCGTCAACTGGTCAATGCCGAAGTGGGCGTCCGACGACAGCTCCGAGCCTTGACCCGTTTCGAAATACCAGCGGTTCGGCCCGGCGCCCGTGCCGCGCTCGCGAATAAGGGCGTCCGCTTCATTCAGCAGAGCGAGGTCGATGCCGAAGCCGCGGTTGCCTTCCTCGGAGCCGGCAAGACTTTGGAACAGCAAATCCGAAGGCGCTCCCTCCGAGATGGCTCTCATCTGCGTCGTCACGTGGGCGAGCACGCAGTTTTGCGTCGGAATGGACCAGTGATCGATCGTTTCGGCGGTCGCATGCAGCAGCGCTTTGATCGTCTCCGTCGTGTCGCTGACGGGATTGATGCCGATTACGGCGTCGCCGATGCCGTAGCTGAGGCCCTCGAACAGCGAAGCCTTCATTCCGCCGACATGGTCGGTCGGGTGGTTCGGCTGCACCCGCGAAGCGAGCGTTCCGCGCTGTCCGATGGACGTCCGGCACGTCGTAATCACTTCGATTTTACCGGCGGCCTGGATCAGATCGAGATTGGACATCAGCTTGCACACGGCAGCGATCATCTCGCTCGTCATTCCTTGGCCGATGCGCAGCATCTCACTGCCGGAAGTTTCGGAAGCGAGCAAAAACTCGCGCAGCTCCGCGACCGTCCAGCCGCGGATGGAAGCAAACACTTCCTCGTCCACATCCTCTTCGATGACGCGCGACACCTCGTCCTCCTCCGGCGGCAGAAGGGGGTGATTGCGGATATCGCCGAGCGTAACGCCGGCGAGGACATACTTGGCGGCGATTCGCTCCGTCGTATCCGCCGCCGCAATTCCGGCCAGCTCGTCGCCGGACTTTTCTTCATTCGACTTCGCCATGACTTCCTTTAAATCCCTGAAGCTGTAGGGGGTTCCTCTTAGCAGCGTTTGCAGTTTCATTTGGGCTCACCTTCAATCGTTGGTTTGGTGAATACGAGCGTCTTGATGACAACCGGCACGATATCCTCCTTCAGGGGCTCCCCGACATCCAAATAATCGCCGCTTGCCGGCAGCAGCTGGTCGATGCATACGATGCGCCAGCGGTCGGCGGCCTTTTTGCGCAGCGCGTGGCCGAGCGATTTGCCCATGTCGCGTTCGCAGACGACAAGCAGAAGGCCGGCTTCAGGCGCTGCGGAGCGGTAGCTGTCCGCAATAACGGACGCCAGCCGCTGCGTGCGGCGGTAGGAGCAGTAGCCGTCCGCCCGAATCGCCAGCGCGAAGGGCGGGTCCGACGGCGCCGTGCCGTAAATGGCGAGCGCGGCGCTCATCGCGCGGCCGATTTCCGCACGCAGCAGTTTCTCGTCCGCGCTCTCGCCCTCCGCTTCATCCGGAAGCCGGCAGACGGCGGCGGGCGCGTTGCGGATCGGCAGCGCGCCATCTTCGCAGTACAGCGTCGCGCCGCTTACTTCCGTCGTCTGCGTGCCGGCGCCGATGACGGTCGCCCGCTCGGCCTGCTCAGCGGGCACGATCGGAACGCCGGATTGTGCCGACAGCTCCGTGAGCGCCGCCGCGAGCAGCGGGCCGATGTCGCCGTAGCGCGCCGTCTCGGTAACCGAGAGCGGGGGGGAAGCGCGCATCATGCCGCCGACGCCGCCGGAGATCCAGATCTCGTCCGGGACGGGAAGCCCCTTCGCCGTGCCGCTCACAAGCAGGGGAGCGACGGCCGGATCGCCGCCGCGTTCACCCATCACGATGGAGATGAGCGCATCCGCCATCGCGCGGCAAAGTTCCTGCAGCTGAGCGTAGCCGGCGCATTCGCCGGGCTCAAGAGCGGCGAATGCCGGATCCGGCCCGCCCGGAGGCGGCACCGTTTTTGGCGGCGCAGCCGCCGCCAAACCGGAATGCCCATGCGCGCTTCGCGCCGCTTCGGGGCGGCCCGCCGCGTTCGGTGCCGCAGCCGTTTGACTTGCTTCGCCCTGCACGTTCGGCGCCGTATCCGCCCGACCCGCTTCGCTCTGCGCGCTTTGAGCGGGTTCCGCGCCGCAAATTCCCGCTTCGCGCATCCGCTCCAGCCATCGGCTTAGCGGCTCGGCGACATACTCGACCGTTCCGCTTTCGCTCAGCCGGACGAGCCGGCCGCCGATATGCAGCGTCACGGTCGCGATCAAATCGCCGTCCAGGAAATAAGCGGCGTTCGCGGTGCCGCCGCCGATATCGACGTTGGCGATGATGCCGCGCTTGCGGAGCGAATGCGCCTGCGCGCCGGACCCTTTGCCGGCGAGCAGCGATTCCAGATCGGCTCCGGCGGTGGCGACCACGAACGGTCCGGCATGGCTCGCCACCAGGTGCACAAGCTGCTCCGCGTTCTTTTTCGTCGCCGTCTCGCCCGTAATAATAACCGCTCCGGACTGCACGTCGGCCGGCACAAGTCCTGCCCGTTCATATTCTTCCGCCAGCAGCCGGGAGAGTGCTTCGACATCGATTCCGGTCGGGCCGCTCAGCGGAGTCGTATAGATCGGGCTCATATACTGAATCTCGCGCTGAGTGATCTCGTAGCGCGG
The DNA here is from genome assembly GCF_000961095.1 of Paenibacillus beijingensis. Taxonomy (NCBI): domain Bacteria; kingdom Bacillati; phylum Bacillota; class Bacilli; order Caryophanales; family Paenibacillaceae; genus Paenibacillus; species Paenibacillus beijingensis. Next base: position 2,688,850 of record NZ_CP011058.1, read on the forward strand.
CAGCGAGAAGCCGCCCGAGATGAGGGAGAGCTTCAGCCGCGAAAGCACCCATTTGGTCGTGCTCGTTCCCAGATCGATGCCGACGCTCGTAATCCATTGTTCCTGCATATGGCTGTTTCACCCCTTTTCAGAAAGAAAAAAGACGCTTCGAATCCGCAAGGCATACCGCTCCCGTGAGAGGTCAGGCTGCTTGCGTCATCAAAGCGTCATTGCTTTGTCGTTCATGTATTCACTTGTCACCTTTGGCTTGTTCAAATTCGCGGATGATACGGTCCGCAATTTGCTTAAGGCCGGTCCTCTCGCGCATGCTAAGGCTGCGAAGCTCTCCGAAGGCGGTCTCTTCATCGAGACCATCCCGCTGCATCAGCAGTCCTTTCGCTTTGTCGATCACCCGGCGCTCTTCCATCTTCGTCTTCAGCTTGCGGACATCGTCCCGAAGCTCGCGCATTCTAAGCTGCTGGGAGAGGGCGATCTCAACCGCCGGAAGCAGCGTCGCTTCCGTGAACGGTTTGGCGACGAATCCCGCCGCGCCCGCCTGCCTTGCCTCCGCCGCGCATTCCTTGTAGCTGTAAGACGTCAGAAACACGATGGCGGGATCGTACCATTTGCCGATCTGGACCGCGGCCTTGATCCCGTCGATATCGGGCATGCGCACGTCCATCACGACCAGGTCGGGCTGCCGCTCGTAGCCGATCCGGATCGCTTCCTCTCCGTTACGGGCGTGGATAATGTCGGCATACCCGGCTTCCCGCAGCATTTCCTCCAGATCGAGCCGGACGATCGGCTCATCGTCGGCGATCATGACGACAACGTTTCGATTCATAGCGTCAGCCCTCGATCGGAAAATGGATCGTAACGGTGCAATAGCCGCTTCCGGCTTCGCGCCGCAAGCGCCCGCGCAGCTTTTCTTCCGCCAGCAGACGGATGATCACGAGCCCGAGCTGCCCGCTTTCGCCTGAAACGGCGGGAGCGGTGAGGGCGGTGGGACCGTCCGGAGCTGCGGAAACTGCAGGGGCTGCGAAAACTGCAGCATCTGTGGAAGCCGTAGGATCTGCAGATGCTGTACGATCTGCGGGAAAGGCTGCAGCAATCGGGTTACCCGCCGATTTGTCCGTCACCGTCGGAGCGCCTAAGCGCTCCTCCCAAACAAAATGCGCTTCGCCGCCGTCCGCAGGCCGCAGCATAACCGTTATGGCGCAATGGCCGCCGGGAAGCGCCGCATGTTTGACCGCGTTTTGCAGCAGCTCGTTCATGATCAGCGCAAGCGTGGAAAATTGCCCGGAGACCAGCTCCAGCGGCCGAACGTCCCAGCTAAGCTTGATGCGCTGGTCCGGCTGCGCCATCGCGCGCAGCATTTCCTTGCCGATCCCGGCAAGTGCCTCGGCCGCAGCTACTTTTTCCCCGCCCGATTCAGCCAGCAGGCGATGAATGCGCGCCATGCCTTCAATCCGGCTCAGACTTTCATCGAGCGCCTCGCGCACGGACGGATCGGCATGTCTGCGCTGCTGAAGCCGCATCAGGCTCGCGATCGTCTGCAAATTGTTGTCGATCCGGTGCTGAATTTCGCGGATCACGACCGATCCGAGCAGCAGCTGGCGCTCCTTCTCTTTCACTTCCGTACGGTCGCGCAGCAGCACGACGGTGCCGCCTCGCACATCACCCCGGTACAGCGGAATCGTGCGCCGGGTATAAACCCGGCCTTCAAGCAGCAGCTCGCTACAGTCCGCGCCCTCGTACAGCCACGAAGCCTTCCCGGACCCGCAGCCGATCAGGCGCCGGCCGTGCTCGTTGGCGTAGCGGATCCGGTCCTTGTTATCGAGCAGCACGACCGCTTCCTCGAACAGATTCGGAATGTCGCTCTCCGTAAAAGATTCCGCCAGCAGCATTTCGGTCATATAGGCGTTGGAGCGCTCGAGCGCTTCGATGCTGATCTGCTGTTCGACCACTTCCGTCATATCCTGCTCCTGAATGAGGACGGCGACGACGTTTCCCCGTTCCCCGAAGACCGGCACGACGTTTTGGCGGATCGGAACGCCTTCCTGCGAGACGCCTCTTGCGTCCGTCACCGGAACGCCGGTTGCGAATGCTTGAAACACGCCTGGTTCGTTGACCTCCAGCGCCGCTTCCCCGACAATGTCCCGGGCATAGAGCGACGGGGCGGCCGACGGCCTGCTCTGGGCGACGACGATGGCGCCGCCGCCGTCCTTGCTCAGACAGTCGATAAAAACGTCCGCGCGCGACAATTCGGCCATCATGGGCAGCTGCTCGGCAAGACGCTCAATAACCGCGATATCGCCATCGTCCAGAAGCGTCAGTTCCGTGCACAAAGCACGGATCGTTAACAGTTTGTTGTCGAAATATATGAATTCATCCACTCGCTATCACTTTTGATTAATTAACATTAGCTGACCTTTATTATATGCGTTTTCCAATTTTAGTGTCAATATAATTGACACGGGCACTCTGACGCTCTTTTCCATGCCATTCGACAGCTTCAAACCGTGATCTGCCGCGTGCGGGAAGAGGTTCCCGCTGAGGGATTTCCGTATTCATCCCGGCTTTGCAAGCGGAGTCGTTCGATTTTTCTGTGTCGAGACTTCCGTGAATGCCTGTTTGGCGTGTTTCTGAGCGAAGGGGATAATGCTCCAAAGAATCGCAATAGACTGACACCTTGCTTACAACCTCTGCACTTGAAACGCCGCAGCGCGGGTAATACTACTACAGGCCGGCAATTCGGGAAGCAGTGGGCTTGGACAGGCATGAGATAACAGCGGGCATGGGATAATAGCAGACAAGGAATGCAGCAAGGAATTATAGAAAGGATGGGAGAACGCGATGGAAGAGCCGGTAAAAGTGGACAATGGCTACATCATTCGTGACGGTAACGAAACGGTGGCGGAAATTACGTATGTGAGGGAAGGCGAAGGAACGCTGGTCATCGACCATACCTATGTCACGCCGGAGCTGCGGGGAGGGAAGGTGGCCGACAAGCTGCTCGGTCTTGTCGTGCAGGAGGCGAGGGATACCGGGAAAAAGATCGTCCCCGCCTGCGCGTACGTATTGGCGCGGTTTAAGCGCGACAAAGGATTCGCCGACGTGTGGCAGCGCTAGAAGAGGGGAGAAGCTCTTTTCGGCGGCAATAGCCCACGCCGGTCCGTCTATTGCCCTCGTTTGCAAAAAAAACAAGCACCTGCATGTAAGGTGCGGCTTTCGTTAAGCCGCAGCCTGTAGCAGGTGCTTGTTTGCATTCGCATTCAACTGAACAACCTTATTTTTTGCGCAGCTCGAAAAACTCGCATTCCCCGCGGGAATGATACGAAATATCACTGACGCTCGTCTGCAGCACGACGGTCGTCTCGTCAAAGCGGATCATCGGGCTGCCGGATTCGATCATATGGTCGCCCTGGAAGACGCGCACCGCAAGGCGAAGATCCATCGCTTCCTGGAAATCGGCGTCGGTAAGTAAACGGCGGATATGTGCCATCGAACAACCTCCTCGGTTCCCTATTATATCACAACGGGGAGTGCGTCTTCGAAGCGGTCCAATCGCCGGGAATGAAACGTAAATTGATACATTTTCCGGTTGCGCTTCGCCTGGATAAGGTGGCCTTATGGGGTGCGTATGATAAAATATAATGTGACAGATGGAAATGATGGACAAGGTCAAAGTAAGCTGCGATCAAGAAACGGACAGACGACAATGGAGGAGATCGGATGGAAGCTTTTGGTCATATTAAAGGGACGGCTGAAATGAATGTCATTACGCGCAGACGCGAAGAGCTGCTGATGTACATGCCGCCGCTTACGCAAGGAAAGGAAAAGCTGGAAGCTTACTGGCAGCCGCAGCTGCAAGCTGCATCAGCCAAGCCTCTGCGCGGTGCGCGGAATCGTACGGAGGATGACTTTTTTCCCGGAACGGAAGTGTACCGGGTTTCCTATGAAGGCTATGACGATACCCCTCTGCACGGATGGTTTATGGTGCCGCCGGTCCGCAGCTCGGACAAGCTGCCTTGCATCGTCATCTATCCCGGATATACGTCGGACAGCGGCTACCCGGACAAGCACGCATCCTGGCTGCTGCAGGGCTTCTGCGTATTTGCGGTTGATGTGAGAGGGCAGGGCGGAGAAACGGGAAACCGGCTCCAGGCAGACAGCGGCCAAAGCAAAGGCTGGATTACACAAGGAATCGCAGACGGAGGAACGCCGTATTACTTGGCGGTCCTTATTGATGCGCTGCGGGCGATTGAGTTTGCGGCCGAACAGCCTGAAGTCGATCCCGCGCGCATTGTCGCGGCCGGAGCGAGCCAGGGCGGCGGACTCGCCCTCGGCGCCGCGGCGCTGAGCGGGATGGGCAGGGAAGCGGCAGCTGCGGGTACGCCTCCTTCCTTCACACCGGTGCGCGCCGTGCTGGCCGATATTCCGAATCTGTGCCATCTCGATTACGCCATTATGCATTCCACCGGATCGATGACGGAAGCGGCCCGTTATTTGAACCGTTATCCCGACCGGCTGCCGGACGTGCTGTGCAATCTGGCCCGTTTCGATATGATGAATCTGGCGTGCTGCATTAAAGCTCCGGTGCTGATGTCCGTCGGCTGGAAGGACACGGTCTGTCCGCCGGAAACGGTTTATGCCGCATATAATCGGATTCACGCGGTGAAAGCAATTCGCGATTACCCGTTTGCCGGCCACGAAGTTCCGTCTTACCACAGTCTCGAACGGATGCGTTTCCTGCAGAAACATCTCTAGCTTGCAGGCGCAAGGCCTTCCTAAAAGGGCTAAGCAGTATGAGTCTCTCAATCAAACAAAGAAGCTTCCAAAACTACGAATGAAGTGGTTTTGGAAGCTTCTAAGTGAACTCAATTGTATCTATTTAACAAAATTTTTTGATTATTTTCATAGGATTCCTTCTAGGAGTTTTCTCATATTTCACCGCGAAACATTCGATCGCTGATTAAGGCAGCGATCGAATGTTTTTGCTGATCGAAAAGAATAGATTCCGGACATTATTCCGTTTTCAGCTTCCTACGCAGCTCGGCAAGCTGCTCGTCGAGAATTGCCGTCCGTTCCTGCTGGGCGGAGGCTGCGCCTGCGTCCTGTGCGCCGGTGCCGGATGCGCCCCCGGCAGACTGGCCGCTGTAAACGCCGTACGTGCCGCGACTTTGTTTGGACAGGTCCAGCTGCGCTTCCCACTGCAAAATCTTTTCCTCGACGCGTCCGAAACCGCGCGCCGCCGCTCCGTGATGGATGCCGCTGCTGAAGCTTGGCGCAGAGGTGCGGGACTCCGCTTCCGCCTTCTTGATGCGGGCGGACAAATCTTCACGTTTCTTAAGAAGCGTCTCGTATTCCGCTTTCGCCTCATCCAGCTGCTGCTCCAAAGCGGCAATCTGCATGGACGCCGTGTCGTACAGGTGCTTGTACTCGGCCGACTGCTCGGTATAACGCAGCCTGGCTTCCAGCGCCAGCCGCGCTTCGGCTTCGAGCCCGGCGCTCATCGCATCCGCGGCTTTGGACTGCTGCAGTTCGGCGAGCTGAACGCATTCCTCCAGGCGGCTGTTGTACGCTCTGGAAGCCGCTTTCAGGCGCGCCAGCTCGCTTTTCAGCTGATCGATATCATCCTCCATATTCCGCACATATTGGTTCATCATCATGACCGGGTCTTCCAGCTTGCTCAGCACTTCGTTGGCTGTTGCTTTGGTAAGGTTCAAGATTCGTGCTAGTACGCTCATGTCAAGGTACGCTCCTTTTGTAGGTAAGAATTTAACGAGACCTGATATTAATTCCGTTGACTGTTCATGCTATCATCAGCCCGACTTTAATAATGCGTGTGGGAGTGAGGAAAAATAACCTCATCATAGGGCGCTTTTGGAACGATAATGCTCGATGCGGCATAGATGAGCAGCGCGCTTCCGAAGCTGCAAATCGCCGTAATGACAAGTGCCGCTCGAACGATCGTGGGGCTGATGCCCAGCCATTCGCCGATGCCTCCGCACAATCCCGTCAACCTGCTGTTTCGTGTGGAACGATATAAAGGTTTCATTGCTAACCGACTCCTTTTCGAATTAACTTTCGCTTGTATAGGTTTATTGTAAACGGATGCGGGGGAAGACGACACGGACCGCGGGTGGTTTTCGGCACTGGTCTTTAGGCGGGGAGGTGCTCCGACTGCAGTCTGTTAGGGTAAAAGTAACCGCTTTCAATTAAGGCCTGTACTCTATTCTTTCAATAATTCCGCGAATCTATCAAGCTATTCGTCTATACCTTTCATAATGGAATACATAGAATATCGTATCTTAAATGAAAGGTAGGAAAAGCCATGATAAAAAAAGCACGCACTAAATGTTTCGGCGGTTATATGGGAGGCGGCAACGTCGGCGGTTTAAGCGGCAGCAACAAATCCAACAGATCCGACCGCGGCAGACTCGACCCGTTCTTTGGACCTTCGCTCCAGCAGCGCCTTCGCGGCTGGGCTATAGCAAGCACGCTCGTTGCGGTTCAACTTGAAAAGAAAAAGCTTGTCGGCCAAATTATCAGTGTAGATGGAAACGGATTCCAAATGACGATCATTGACCGCGACCGCAGATTCGACAACCGCACCAACGGCAACAGAAGCAACAACAGCCATCGCAGCCGCTTCCCTGAAGGTTCCATCGTGTTTGTCAGCTTCAAACAGGTGAATGCTATCGCCGCTATTCATTGATCATTGGTCACGTAAATAACGCCGAAAGGGGCTGCCCCGCAAGTCATTTCAAGAGACTTACGGGGTAGCCCCTTCGCTTATGGCAACGCCGCACGACCATACATTGGACAGGCTATGCTTTTCCTTTATATTGAAGGCCGAATGCGGCCTGGATAAAGCGCGACACTTCGGTTTTGCGCCCACGATAATATGCGGGGGAGCTGATCAGCAGCTCTTCCTTGGCCCTTGTGACGGCAACATAAGCGAGGCGCCGTTCTTCCTCGAGCGCGCTTGCGATTTTGTCGGCGGCCGAGGCGCCGGGTACATAGTCGGGCAGCTTGTCGGCATCGAGCGCCAAACTGTGGGGGAGGATGCTCTCGGAAGCGCCGATCAGCACGACGGCCGCAAACTCCAGCCCTTTCGACTTATGGATCGTCATCAGCTTGACCGCATCGGCGTCGTCATGGCGGTCGGCGCCTTTCATCTCCGCGTGCCGGGCGATCAGCCCGTCGACGAAAGCGACGAAGGCGGACACCTCCGTGAAGCGGCCGGCGGACGACTCCAGCTCATCGAGCGCCTCCTTGACCGTTTCCTTCTGGGCGGTCTCGGGCAGATGGCCTTCCGTTTCAAGGAAAGCGTCATAAAAATCGCGGCGCATCCGCTTGATCGCCTCTGCGGGCTTCATCCGTTTCAACATTTTGATGAACGCGATCCGCGCCCGGATTTTCTCCTGCTGGAACTCTTTCAGCCCTTCCAGCGAAACAAGATGAATGAGCGGGCCTTTCTTCGGTCTCGGGGCGTCGAGCGCCCGGATATGGGCCATTCCTTTATGGCGGTTTACATACAGCGTGTGCAGCATCCCTTCCATCGCGTCAAAATTCCGCCGGTCAAGCGACAGCCGCAGGCAGTCTACCAGCGGCTTGACGGCAGGCTGCTCGTAGAACAGCTCACCGGTTTCCGTGTACAGAAACGGGATGCCGGACAGCACGAGCGCCTCGAACATCGCCCGCGCGCTGCTGGCCGTCCGGTACAGCACCGCGAAGTCGCCGTAAGCCCGCGCGCCGCTCTCCACCCGCGCCCGGATATGGGCAGACACCGCTTCCGCCTCCTGATCCGTGCTCCCGGGCGTGATGTACTGCGGCTGCGCCGCCCCTTCGGCGGCAGCCTGCAGCGTCTTCGGATGCCGCCGTTTGTTGTGGCGGATCACTTCGTTTCCGAGTCCGACAATACTGGCCGAGGAACGGTAATTGACGTCGAGCGTGACGGTTGCCGCTCCGGGAAACGCGTCCCGGAAGCCAAGAATGTACTCGCTGCGCGCGCCGTTGAAGCCGTAGATCGTCTGGTCGTCATCGCCGACGGCCATCAGGTTGCCGTGATCGCTGACGAGCAGCCGGATCAGCTCGTACTGCAGCCGGTTCGTATCCTGGAACTCGTCGATCATGACATAACGGAACCTGCGCTGCAGAGACCGCAGCAGTTCAGGCTGCTCCAGCAGCAGCCGGTGCGACCAGAGCAGAATGTCGTCGAAGTCCATGCTCCCGCTCGTTTCTTTCCAATCCTCATACCGAAGCAGCAGCGCCTTCAGGCTGCGCTCGGACACCGTCCCTTCGGGCAGGCCGGCAGCGCCGTTCCCGTTCAGCTTGGCGTCAGATAGAACGGCAAGCGCCGTCTCGGGCTGAAATTCATCCTTCAGCCCCATCTCCCGCAGCATCGCTGTCATGACGGCTTGCGGCTTGGCGCCGCCGCCGATCACCTCGTGCCGGAAGCCGCGGCTGCGCAGCAGCTGCAGGAAGAAGGAATGGAAGGTGCGCGCGGTGACGCCCGCGGCTTGTCCGGCCGTGATGCCGGGCAGGTAAGAGATGCGCGCTTTCATTTCCGCTGCCGCCTTGACGGAGAACGTAACGAGCAGAATCGAGCGCGGATCGGCGCCGCGCACCCGGATCAAGTAGCCGGCGCGGCTGACAAGCACCGACGTCTTGCCCGATCCGGCGCCCGCAAGCGTAAGCAGCGGCCCGTCGCCGTGGCGCACCGCCTCGATCTGCGCCCGGTTCAGAAACAGCCCGCGCTGCTCGAGCGCCCGGAAGTAGCCGCTGTCTTCCGCGCTGTCCGGAACGAGCTCGGCGCTGCCGCGCCCGTCGGCAAGAGGCGCGAGCGGAATGGCGCGTCCGGCTGCTCCGAGCGGTCTTTTGAAGGGAGTCAAAGGTTTGGCGGGTGACGCCTCTCCTGCCGGCTTGGCCGTAGCTGCAGGGGTGCTTGCGCCGGCAGAGACCGGTTTGAATGATGATGATGTTTCGGAACTCATATTGGAACACCCGTTCTATTAGAATATCGTTCCCTAAGCTTACCGGAAAACGCGGCTGCGTACAAACACAATGTTATTCAAAGAACATTGTTGTACAATAACAGAGATGTGACGGTCCGGTCTTATCGACATTTGATAAAGGGATGAGGTTTTCGAGGTACCGACAGGGGGAAAATAATGGCTGTACTGATGAACGAACAAATTAAGGCGTCCGAGGTGCTGCTGACCGGCATCGACGGGGAGGAGCTTGGGGTTATGCCGCGCGACGAAGCGCTCGCGCTGGCGCGGCGGCACAAAGCCGACCTCGTCTGCCTGTCGCTGATGAGCAGCCCGCCGCCGTGCAAGCTGATCGGCAAGGGGACGGCCAAGGAGGCCGCGCTGCGGGAAAAAAGAAACACCGATCCCGGGCGTACGCTCAAAGTGAAGGAAATCCGCCTGACGGTCGGCATCGAGGACCATGACTACGATACGAAACGGAGGCAGGCGGACAAGCTGCTTACATCGGGACATCCGGTGCAGCTTGCCGTCCGGCTGCAGGGACCGAAGCAGGGCGCGGAAGCGAAGGCGCTGCTGGAGCGGCTGTCCGCCGACTTGTCCGCTTCGGGCAAGCGGGCGACCGGCATTCAGGTCAGCGGCAAAGGAGCCGCGGTGCAGCTTAATCCGCTGCGCTGACGAATGCCGGCGCCGACAAAAATTAAAGGAACGGTTGAAGAGCAGACTGCCGGGTGCAGATCTGCTCTTTTTCCATTCTTATTATCGAGGATGAGGAAGGCCTTTTTTGTTTAGTGGATCGTAGACTCATTAGCAACGCTTAATTTTAAGTATTCTAAAAATACATGTTCATCCGTCCATAGCCTCAATCCATCTGAAGACATATCGTTTAATATTAAATTACTAAGCACGTATTCTCCGTCATTGATAAATATTTCAACGGCACCTCTGTCCACTAAAATATTTAACTTCATTTTTCCCTCTATCGGGTTAACGATAACTTTTTGTTGTCTATTAAACTCTTCAACATCAATCTTTATTCTTGAATTTTGCCTATCAAATACAAGTTCATTGATTGATTTATCGTATATGATATCGGTATGCTGTCCATCCCCATCTCGAAGAGAAAACCCAAACTTTCCTTCCGTCAAATCTGCTACGTCTATTTTTGCCTCTATCGAATAAGAAAGCCCATGAAAATCTTTAAAAATATTCTCTTGATCAGAGTATATATTTGTCCCGCTTATATCCATTATAGTAGGGAAATTATCTTGAAGATTCGAAACTGGTTTTTGAACCAGCTTTAATCCGGCCGGTGTTGTTTTTAACCGTATTTCTCTTACAATGCTCGTGTTTCCATTGAACGTATCCCATGGAAGTATTCTTGCGTAATTCCAATTATTCATCCACGAAATAAAATATCTGTAGTTCCCGTTTGTATACGGAGTATCCCAGGTGGTGCCTGTATAGGAGTCTGCACCCCGTTCCAGCCATTCGACAGGCGTTTCAGCGTAAAATTCCCTTCCATCAAAATCACCTACAAAGTAACTCGAACCCGTTGTTAAACCATAATTAAAGCCGTTACCTCCGATCATCAATACCCATTTTTTATTGCTGCTATTTTCATCTACATTCAATTGAAACAAGTCGGGGCATTCAACAAGTCCTATATCCTGTCTGACATAGGAAGAAGCATACTCCCAATCTTTTAAGTTAGAAGATGTATAAAACCCCACTTTATCCTTTTCTGCTAACAGCATGACCCACTTTTGTGTTTGTTCATGCCAAATGATTTTTGGGTCTCTAAAATCGGCGCTACCCGTTGGATTATGCTGTACGATACCATAATATGCAAATGAATTCCCGCCATCTGTACTATACCAAAGGTGTGTAGACTGTCCTTCAAACGGCATCGTTACTAGCGCGATCACGGCATTATTACCAAATCCTGCTGTGTTATTCACATCGATAACCGTACTACCCGTCCAAGGATCTCCATATGGAGTTTTATATTTTTCAATAGCTACAGGCTTTCTTTCCCAGTGAACTAAATCTGTAGACACCGCATGTGCCCACTCGGTACCATTTCCACCACTTGAATAATCTTTGTTATAAAGAAAGTATAAATGGTGTTGACCGTTGATATATAAAGGTCTCTGTATGTCGTTCATCCACTCTACCTCAGGCGTAATGTGATACAGAGGACGGTGTAATTCACCCTCTGCATAGACTCCTGTCGATTCAAAAGAAAATATTAATCCAACAAGGGCAACACCGAATAGAAGTATTTTTTTCACTTAAACATCTCCTCGTTTTACTTTTTGTATTGCTGTATAGTTTCATGTTTAAATATCAAGATAATTATTGTGGAACGGCCAACGTATGCAAATCTTCGGTGAAGGGTAGGAGGGGGGCGCGGTGCAGGTTTTGTTTGTGAAGTAACCTTACGCAAAATGCGCGGGGTGACTACACATTTCTTATTACAAATTGGCGTAATGATCGCGAATATAAGTGACTCAGCAAAAATAGGGAAGTCATTGAATGGAACCGTAGATAACAGCACCGCGCTTGCCAAAATTGCGGTTTAAAAAGTATTTTTGATCTTGTTTTTCATTTGAACATCTCCTTTTTTTTGTATTGCATTACTATGAAGCATACTTCTCCCTATTCTCGCCTGTGCGCGGCTTGTTCTCGGTAATAAAATTCCGCTCTACGGTTCAAACGCTGCTTTCGTATATTTGGGCTTACCCTTGTTATCGGTTTTATCGCTTTTTATATTTATCTCCTGCGGATCGGCGAGTACAAAAAATGATATATGCTCCCTGTACCCGGAGAGTTTACATCTATAGCTATGGACAACCGCTTTAGGCATACTGCCCTGTACAATTGCCATGAGCGGCTTGTATGCTGGATTACGCCGCGGATCTTTTGTAGGGGGATTCATCGGCTTCGTCATTTTTTTGATTTTGGCCGGCATCAGCTGGTTGACACGGAGACGATAATGCCGGTTGGGGAAAAATGTGGTGTTGAACTTAGAAATATAAAGCGGAAAAGGGGGACTGGAAAATGGAATATGTTATTCCGTTTGCGACTGCAGTAGCGATTTTAGTAGTACATGTCGTGGAACGCGATTTGAAACCGGTCAGTTATATCAACGCTGCCGCGGTATGCGTTCTTTTAATCGGTTGGCTTTTACGCAATCTATACCAAAAAACCGCCCTATCCGGCGGTTCAAATCGGCACCTAGACGTGTTCAATTTCAGCTCACCGCCATTTATAAGGGTGGCTTGTTTTGCGTTCCCGCTGTCCGCCGCCGTTCATCCGTGTGAGAAGCGCTGGCGGTAGCTGCGCGGCGAAAGCCCTTCGTACTTCGTAAAGCAGGAGGCGAAATAGGCCGCCTGGTTAAACCCGACCTCGCCGGCGATGCGCGAGATCGAGTAATCGGTACGCAGCAGCAGCAGCTTCGCCTGCTCGATCCGGTAGCGCAGCAAATATTCGACCGGCGAGCACCCGAATTCCTTCTGCATGCAGCGGGCGATATAGACCGGGTGAAAATTAAGGCTGTCCGCCATCGCGCGGATCGTAATATCGTCTCTGAAGTTGCGCCGCAAATAAGCGGCCGCCAGCTCGGCGCAAGCCGCCGCGGGCTGCGAGCCGGACGTGTCGATCGAAGCGGACAGCAGCATCAGCAGCTCCTGAAACAGCAGCTGCTGCTTCCACATCGCCCCGCCAAGCGCCCCGCTCTCGTACAGCGCCGTAAGCCGCTCCGCGAGATCGAATATTTTGGCCGGTTGAGCCATAAGGGCGAACTGCGGCAGCTGGACCGAAAACGACTCCGCGAAGAACTTGTATGCATCGGGATCGACAGCCTTTTCCCGGCTTCGTCCCGGCGGTGTAACCTTCTTGTCGGTCGTGTTCCACAATCCGGCCGTATGAAAATGGAGCCAGTAGTAGCGCGTCGTCTCCCTGCACGGCTCGATCCCGAAATGATGGCAGTCCGGGCGGAGAATGAGCGAGTAACCGGCCGACACTTCATAGCGCCGGTCTTCCTCGCCGACGTACAGGCAGCCCTCCTGCACCATCAGCAGGTCGAACACCCCGATGCCGCGGCGGTTCACATGTTTGCTGCCCGGTGGGTCCAATCCTAAACCGCTGCTGATATAGTGCGGAAGCGGGGGGACGGTGAATTGAAGCAGCTCCAACGATAGGCACCCCTTTCATCCGATGAGAGGTTTCAAAATTATAAATTCCAGTTCAAAATGTGATACCTTAACCGCAGTATAGCATCTATAATGTGATCTGAATATATCGTCCCCGACGCTGATCACGGCCGGATGCGGAAGGGATGGCTGGAGGTTTATTTTGTGAAGGGTATGGATAAAAAATACAACTTGTGGGTGCTGTCATGGCCGATTTTCATCGAGCTGCTGCTGCAATTTTTGCTGGGGACGGTCGACACGCTCATGGTCAGCCGCGTCTCGGACGACGCGGTAGCCGTCGTCGGCTTTGCCAATCAGCTGTTCGCGGCGCTTACGACGCTGTTTACAATCGTAGCGAGCGGGGCGGGCATTCTCATTGCCCAGAAGCTGGGCGCGCGCAAGGAAGAGGACGCGCGGACGATCTCCGTTATCGCGGTGAAGGCCACCTTCGGCATCGGTCTTTTGCTCAGTATCGTGCTGATGGCGATGCCGCGCACGATCGCCTTGGCGCTGCAAATGCCGGAAAGCCTGCTCCCGCTGGCTGACACTTATATATCGATCGTGGGCGGCGGCATGCTGCTCACGGCGCTGATGACAACGCTGAGCACCGTCATCCGCAACACCGGCAATACGAAGGCTCCGATGGTGACGGCGATCGGCATGAACGTCGTGCATATCGTATTGAACTACGGGTTTATTTACGGGGCGTTCGGTCTCCCGCAGTGGGGACTGACGGGCGTTGCGTTGTCGACGCTGGTCAGCCGCCTTCTGGCCACGCTGCTGCTGTTCTATATGTTCATTTATGCGTTCGAGCGGAAAATGTGGCTTCCCGATTTGAAGCTGTGGCACCGCGGCTTGTTCCGCGAAGTGATGAATATCGGTTGGCCGCTCGGCGTCAACATGGCCAGCTGGGTGTTCTCCCAGCTCGTCATTTACGTATTCCTGAACATGCTTGGTCCGAAAGAGCTGGCCGCCCGGACTTACATGAACTCGCTGGAATCGTTCTGCTTCCTGCTCGGCTTCTCCCTGGCGTTGGCCGGCCAGATCAAGGCAGCCTATTTGTACGGGGAGGGAAGAATGCGGGAGGTATCCCAAACCGCCTTCCGGATGATGCTGGCCGGGCAGATTGTCGTCATCGTCAACGCATTGATCATTTTTATATTCGGCCGGCAATTGCTCGGATTTTTTACGGACGATCCGGAAATCATTGCGCTCGGCGCGTCGCTGCTTGGCCTCAACCTGCTGCTGCAGCCCGGCAAAATGCTGAACATGGGGCTTGGCGACACGCTGAATGCGGTCGGGGACACACGCTTTGTGATGAAAATATCGCTGTTTTCGATGTGGATCGTTTCCGTAGGTATTTCCTATGTGCTTGGGGTCGAGCTGGGCTGGGGGCTGATCGGCATTTATGTGTGCATGATCGCCGACGAATATTTGCGCGGCGCTCTCTGCTTGTGGCGCTGGCGCAGCAAGAAGTGGGCACGCGGTGTTAATCCCGGCCCGGCGGCGCCCGGTACGGGAGCGGCGGCGGAAGCGTAACACGAGCGGAACCGCTGACGTCAATTGAATCATGGAAGAGGGAACCTCAAGGAGCGGGTATGGAACCGGTCCTTGAGGTTTTTTTCTGCATGCGGGCAGCCCCTCCCGTAATCGTCCAGCCCGGCGCAACGCCGCTGCCCTGTCGCGGAATTTGGAAAGCGATTGGGCAAAGCGAGACCGTCTGCCGATTCAATTAAAACCTTCAAGTACTATCTCATACTTTTCGTTACGGAATCCTTGGATGGCCTTATCGAACGGATCGCAACTTTAGCACTTGCATTAATGTTATACAATTGAGATATCCAGTCATTCATGCAAAACGTAACAACAGCTGTGAAAATCGACGAACGAAATGGAGGAATCTCGTTGAACAATGCCAGCGTGATCACAGGCGCACGCGAAACAACCTGCAGAACGTATCGCTTGCCATACCGAAGCACAAGCTGGCCGTCCTGACCGGACCGTCCGGCTCAGGCGCAGGTTCTGGCTCCGGCATAAAGCCGCGGTTAAAAGGCTGAAGATCAGGCAGCGGAGCAGGCCCTGGCGGTCATCTCTACGCCGGGGTCAAATCCGTCGCCGGTCAAACCCGCCGTCGGGGTGGAATCCGCCGCCGGGCAAGTGATTGACAACGACTATACGAAATAGAGAGAAAAAGGAGAATTTAAATGAATGCTGTAGATGCGGTCAAAACGCCAAGCTTGTTTGCGAACCGCTTTTTTCAGACGATATTGCTTTCCAATGTGATGCTGCAGATCGGTATCTGGGTGCGCAATTTCGCGATTTTGATGCATGTGGCTGACAAGACGAACGAGGATCCGCTTGCGATTTCGCTTATTTCCGTGGCGGAGTTTGCGCCGATCTTCATCTTTTCCTTCATCGGCGGCACGTTTGCGGACCGGTGGCGGCCCAAACGAACGATGATCTGGTGCGACCTGCTGTCGGCAGTTTCCGTATTTGTCGTGCTGCTGACCTTGCTGCTGGAAATTTGGCAGGCGGTCTTTTTCGTCACGCTCGTATCGGCGATTTTGTCGCAGTTTTCCCAACCATCCGCCATGAGGCTGTTCAAGGTGCATGTGCCGGGCGAGCAGCTGCAGCAGTCGATGGCGCTGTTCCAATCGTTAGTCGCCGTGTTTATGGTAGTCGGGCCTGCGCTCGGAGTGTTCGTTTACCAGCAATTCGATATCTCGTGGGCGGTTGCCATTATGGGGATCGCGTTCCTGCTTTCAGGCCTCGTACTGTTCCGGCTTCCGGCGGACAAGGCGGAGGGCGGGACGGAAGCGCCGCCGCAAAAAGGACAGTTCAGGCGCGAGCTGTCCGAGGGGGTCAGTTACATCCTGAACAGTCCGGTGCTCAAGCCTCTCGGGCTGACGTTCATCCTGGCGGGCATCGCAGTCGGCATTTCCCAATCGCTCGGTCTGTTTGTCGTGACCGAACGGCTTGACAAGCCGAAGGAGTTTCTGCAGTTTATGATGATCGTCAACGGAAGCGCCATGCTGCTCGGGGGCGGAGTGATCGCAGTGATCGCCAAGAAGATTTCGCCGCAGCAGCTGCTTGCTCTTGGCATGCTGGTCGAAGGGCTGTGTACGATCGGCATTGGCTTTTCTCAAAATGTAGCGCTGACAATGGCGTTACAGTTTCTGGCCGGCTTCTTCTTCCCGACGATTCATATCGCGATCAGCACCATGATCCTTAAATGGTCGGATGAGTCTGTCGTCGGGCGCGTTAACGGCATCCTCAATCCGCTGTTCGTCGGCACAATGACCGTGATGATGCTTTTGGCCGGCATGATCAAATCGGTACTGCCGCTCCAAATCATCTTTGCCCTCTCTGGCGCGTTTATGTTGATCGGCATGACGGTGCTGATCCCCCTCTTCTGGCTGAAGGCGCCGGAATCGGAAGCTGGCGCGGCACAGCCTCATTAGCCGGAGAGCATGGAACGATGCCGGACCATGCGCGCCGATAGGTTTTTAACGTTGGGTGCATGCTCAGGCATTTTAAGCCGGCGGCAGACGCACATACGGAGCGAAAACGTATCATAGTTCAAGGATCGGGCGCTCGAGGATCAGGTGCTTCGGTTTCGTATCCTATTGTATCCTGCGAGCAGAAAAGGTACATTTACATCGGATACTCATTTTTTGTTCGGAAGTAATCGATGAAGATTAGACAGCTGCTTAAAATGGATTCCTGCAGCCCGTCGCTCCGTTTGGGGCCAGAATAAGCCGGAATATACGGTGCGATTAGATCGAAGACGAAGGGGACATCGGCGGTGATAGAAGCAACGCTTGCCAGGCTCGATAATATGCTCATTTTGGACCGGACGAACGACTTGTCGGAGCCGGACGTGCTCTACCCGTTTGCTCTGGATGAGCTGCTGTGCAAGCGGACGGGCGAAGGAGGGCCGGCGATTTGTCATCTATGGCGGCATCCGCGCGCCTTCGTCATGGGGATGAGAGACAGCCGGCTTCCGGGTGCGGCAAGTGCGGCGCGATGGCTGGAAGCGGCAGGATATGCGGTTGCGGTCCGCAATTCCGGCGGCGCTGCCGTTCCGCTCGATTTGGGCGTGGTCAACCTGTCGCTTATTTTGCCCCATGCAAAACCGAACGCCTCCCATTTCCGCGATGATTTCGAGCATATGTACGGGCTCATCGCTCAAGCTCTGGCCGGCAGCGGGCGGACGGTCGATAAAGGAGAGGTGAAGGGGGCTTTTTGCCCTGGAGATTACGACTTGAGCATAAACGCATTCAAGTTTTGCGGCATTGCGCAGCGGCGGCAGCTGCGTGCCTTCGCTGTTCAAGCATTCGTGATCGCGGGAGGCTCGGGGAAAGACCGGGCCTCTCTGGTGCGTGAATTTTACACCCGCGCGGCCGAAGGTGCCGACCCGGCGAGCTATCCGCAGGTGACGGAGGACAGCACCGCCAGCTTAAACGAGCTTGCCGGTATTGGACCCGATGCGCCGGCCGTATTCGCTGAGGCGGTCAAACGGACGATTCGACAGCGGCAGACCGAACAGGGAATGGCAGCCGCAGCGGCATCGCTGCAGCTTCCTGCGCCGGATGAAGTGCGCGAGATGGCAAAGTCGATGCGGGAGCGGTATTCGATTTCCGGCTAGAGCCGAGCATGCGAACGGCCGGGTCATAGAGGAAACATACCTCTAATGCTCCGCCAGATGGGTTCAAAGCAAGCAGGCTATCGTCCCTTCCGCCAGAACGGTGGAGGGGACGATAGCCTGTAATCGTCGGCAACCATCGGCCACCGTCGGAAATATCCGCTCAGCTAAACTGCCACGCGGCCAAACTCAAACTGCCCCATTGATAGCTCCGGTGCAGCAGCTGCGCTTTGCGGTTCGCATCGCCGCTTCCCATTGCAAGGAGCAGCGGAATAAAATGCTCGTTGGTAGGCACAGACCGGCTGGCGTTAGGAGCGAGCTCTTCATAGCGGAACAGTTCTTCGGTGTTCCAGTTTTCCAAACGCTCCTGTATCCATTGATCGAATTCGAGCGCCCATGAATCGACCGTTTCGGCTCCGGCGCCCCATTTGATTTGCCGCAGGTTATGCACGATCCCTCCGCTGCCAATGATCAGAATATCCTGCTCCCGCAGCTCTCCCAGCGCTTTACCGATCTCGTACTGCTGCTCATTGCTCAAATAACGGTTCACCGACAAAGCCACCACGGGAATGTCCGCATTCGGAAAAATGAGCTTCAGAACGGCCCATGCCCCGTGATCCAAGCCCCGGCGGGTATCCAGCCGGTTGCCGATACCGGCTCCGCTTAGCAGAGCCGATACCTGCTCGCTCAGCGGCACGTCGCCGGGCGCCGGATAAGTCATTTGATACAGCGCATCCGGGAAGCCGGAGAAATCGTAGATCGTGCCGTGCGTTTCAACGGAGCCAACTTCCTGTATCCGGCTTTCCCAGTGAGCGGAAAAAATGACGATCGCCTTCGGCTTCCGCGGCAACGAAGCGGCAAATTGTTTTAAAAACCGGGTATATTCATGGTCTTCAATGACGAGCGACGGTGCTCCATGCGCAAAAAAGTAAGAAGGAATCACGTGTTATCACTCCATTTCCACAGCCCGAAGGCTGTCTTCAAGCAACCAATTCAACACATCCTGCCGGTTCGCCTCTGTTACTTCATGACCCGAATGATAGGTTCGGAAGATGGTACGGTCGTTCAGCGCTTTGAAATAGGCGGCCGTTTCGTTTCCGATGTTTACCGGGAACACCCGGTCGAACTCACCGTGCGAGATAAAGACGGATACCTCTTCAACGCTGCGCAGGGCATATTCGCTCTTTACAAAAGCAGGCACATAGCCGTTCAGCGCCACAATCCCTTTAAGCCGGTCGCCCAGCGTCAGCGCGAGTGTCATCGCCAGAATCGCCCCTTGGCTAAAACCGAGCACATAGCGCCGCGATGCGTCGATCGCATACTTGGCCGACGCCTCATCAATGAACGCTTGCAGCTTCAGGACCGCCTCATCGAACATTTCCCGTATCGGGTTACCCAAGCTTTTCAGCTCATAATATTGATACCCAGCCCCCAATGGAAGATCGCCGCGAATCCCGATAATAATGAACCGATCTTGCAAAGGCTCCACCAGTCCGAACATATTCCGCTCGTTCGAGCCTTTGCCATGAAGCGTGAAAATAACCGGATACCGCTTCGCTTCGTCATAGCCTTCGGGAAGATGAATGTCATACTTATAGGGCTGTTTCATTCGTTTTGCTTCCCTTGTTAAATAATACGCTGTCCAGCGACCAGCCCGTTTTATCCGCCAGCACCAGATACAAGGCAATCATCATGAATGCGAGATCGAGCTCGTAGCCTGCGGCTTGACCGTTGCCGAGCAAACCGGCGGGTAATTTGACGGAAAATATCGCACCGAGCATAATCACGATAAATAAGACGGAGACGTAACGCGTAAATAAACCCAATATCAGCATAATGCCGCCGACCAATTCGATTATTCCCACAATATAAGCCAAAAACCCGGGAAGCTGAATGCTTTCAAACCATCCCGCCACATTGCCAAGCCCCATGTCCAGTTTGCTGATGCCGTGCGCCAGGAACAGGATGCCAAGCACCACTCTCATTAAAGTTGTAGCCACGTTCGTTCTCATGAACTTCTCGCCTCCATTTTATAAGTAATATTAATGTTTTATTTATAAGAATAAAATACATAAGCTGAACTGGTATGTCAACAAAAATATTGATAATATATAATTATATTTTCTATAGCTAATATTTTGATAGGGCTTTGCATGGAATGATTCGTCGGGTAATGGAAAAATGGTATGATGAGGATAGATCTGCGGCCCCATTATTTCAGCGAGGTGATTGCTTGTGGATATCGGCTCCACGATCCGCGCGATCCGTAAACGAAAAAATATTACGATCGCCCAAATATGCGAACAAACAGGATTGTCCCAAGGGTTCATGAGTCAGGTGGAAACGAATAAAACTTCCCCTTCGATTGCAACGCTGGAAAGCATTGCCGAGGCGCTCAAGGTGCCGCTTGCTTATTTGCTGCTTCGAAAAGAAGAACGGATGCACATCGTGCGCAAGGAAGAACGCCGGCACACCTCGAGCGGCCCCGAGCATTTAAAGGTGTCCCATGTAGGTACGACCAAACATATGCGCATGATGCTCGTCGAGTTCCCTCCGGGCTCATCGACCGGCGAGCTCCCGCACGCCCATGAAGGCGAAGAAGTGCATTTGGTGCTCCAGGGCAAAATCTATGCGGAGCAGGGCGAAGAAGGCGCTGTACTGGAAGAAGGCGACTCCTTTTGCTGGAACGCGTGCACGCCGCACAAAGTCAAGAACGTTGGCGATGAGGTTGCCATCGTACTGATTTCCGTTTATACCGAGGAACAGGGCGACTGGAAGGTGATCTAGCGCCGAATTGGAATCGGAGGTACCTCATATCATCCCGATCGGAGCAGCAGCAGCGGATATATCCGCGAACTTCGACCTCATCTGAACGGGAGCACCCCGGCAGGTTCCCAAATCCGCCGCGGTATGCTATAGTACGGAAAGGACAATTGAAGAAGAAGTCCGGCGGTTTTCCCGTTATCGGGGCGAGCGCCGGGAGAGGTTCGCGAACTCCCTCTATAAAAAACTAAGACAACGACGTCCGTCTGCAGGACGCTCGTTTCTTTTGTTCGGCGTGAAGCGGCATATCGCTTCACGCCGTTTCTTTTGCGCCCAGGGTTTGAAGCGGAAACTTCCTTCTTCTTTTGCATCGGGAGCTGCGCAAGGGCTCCGAAGTTCGAGTCGGGGCGGCATTCCTTCACGGAGGCGGAAGCCCTTCGCGGAAAGGCGGAGGACCTCCACGGACGGACGGAAGTCCGCGTCGCGGAAAGGCGGAGGACCTCCACGGACGGACGGAAGTCCGCGTCGCGGAAAGACAGAGGCCTTCGACGGGCGGACGGAATCCCTTCGCGGCACCCGGAATGAAAAGAACGAGAGGATGATCGGATATGAAAGAGCAAAAAGAAAAGGATAAAGCGATCGTTGTGTTCAGCGGCGGACAGGACAGTACGACCTGTCTGTTCTGGGCGAAAGAACGGTTTCGGGATATCGAGGCCGTCACCTTCAACTACGGCCAGCGCCATGCGCAAGAGCTCGAGGTGGCGGCCGGCATTGCGAGCGACCTAGGCGTGAAGCATCACGTGCTGGATATGTCGCTGCTGAACCAGCTGGCGCCGAGCGCTTTGACGCGCGAAGATATTAAAGTGGCGGATGCTCCTAAGGAGGGCGGATTGCCGTCGACGTTCGTGGACGGCCGGAATTTGCTGTTCCTGTCGTTCGCGGCTGTACTGGCCAAAGGCGTCGGGGCGAAACGGATTGTTACCGGCGTCTGCGAGACTGATTTCAGCGGGTATCCGGACTGCCGCAACAGCTTTATTCAGTCGCTGAACGTGACGCTGAACCTGGCGATGGACTACCCGTTTGTGATCGAGACGCCGCTGATGTGGCTCGATAAAGAGCAGACGTGGGAGCTTGCCGACCAGCTCGGCGCGTTCGACTATGTGCGGGAGCGCACGCTTACGTGTTATAACGGCGTCATCGCCGACGGCTGCGGCGAATGCCCGGCCTGCAAGCTGCGGCGGCGCGGACTGGATGCTTATGTGTCGCGGCGCGGCGCGGCTTCCGCAGCGGGCGGATCGGAGGGATCGCGATGATACAGCAGATTTATCCAGCGCCGTCGCATAGCTACCGCTACGAATTGAACAAGGATATGCAGTTTGCCGCGGCGCATTACATCCCGGCCGAAGAGGCGGGAAAGTGCAGCAGAGTTCACGGGCATACGTATTTCGCCAATCTGACCATTGCCGGAGACGAGCTGGACGAGTGCGGGTTTTTGATCGATTTTGCGGTGCTGAAGCGGCTCGTGCACGACCGGTTCGATCATCGGCTGCTTAACGACGATACGGAGCTGTTCGACTCGAAGGACGGAAGCCGCTTCCCGACAACGGAAGCCGTTGCACGCATCGTCTGCGAGCTCGTGCAGCAGCATCTGGATACGCGGCCGAACCGTCCGCGCTGCATCCAGGTTTTTTTGCGGGAGACTCCGACCAGCTACGTCATTTACCGTCCGCACCCGGAGGTCCGTCATGAGCGCTGACCGCAAGCCGGCTGGCGCAATCGTCCAAGGAGCGCACGACGCCGAAGCAGCCGCGGGCCCGGCTTCGCGCATCCCGGTGCTGGAAATTTTCGGACCGACGGTGCAGGGAGAAGGCATGGTCATCGGGCAAAAAACGATGTTCGTACGGACAGCCGGCTGCGATTACAGCTGCTCCTGGTGCGATTCGGCGTTCACTTGGGACGGCAGCGCCAAGGAGGAGATCCGGCTCTTGACGCCGGAGCAAATCGACGCTGAACTGCGGGAGCTGGGCGGCGGCGCTCCCGGCCACGTTACGCTGTCGGGCGGCAATCCCGCCCTGCTGCGGCAGCTCGGGCAGCTGATTGAGCTGCTGCATGAAAGCGGGGCGGCGGTGGCGCTGGAAACGCAGGGCAGCCGCTGGCAGGACTGGTTTGTCGCCGTCGACGAGCTTACGCTCTCCCCCAAGCCGCCTAGCTCCGGCATGAAGACCGACTGGGCGGTACTGGATCAAATCGTAAGCCGGCTTCAGGACGCCGGCAGCCGATTCAGCTTGAAGGTCGTTATTTTCGACGAAGAGGATCTGCGCTACGCAGCCGGTGTACACGAGCGATATCCGGCGGTTCCTTTTTTCCTCCAGTCGGGCAACGACCGGCTGCTGGAGCCGGACGCGGGCGAATTGCTCCGTCATTTGCAGGCGCGTTACGAATGGCTCGTGGAGCGGGTCATGGCGGAACCGGGATGGAAGCAGGTGCGGGTGCTGCCGCAGCTTCATGCCTGGATCTGGGGCAACAAACGCGGCGTGTGAGCCGAACGGAACGAACGGAACGGACGATATTAAGACAGAAGCAAAGGAGATGAGAGCAATGGAAGGACGCACAAAAGAAGAGCTGCAGGGAGTGACGCTGCTCGGCAACCAGGGAACGAAGTACAAGTTCGAGTATACGCCGGAAATATTGGAGAGCTTTGTGAACAAGCATCCGCAGCGGGATTATTTCGTCAAGTTCAACTGTCCGGAATTTACGAGCCTGTGCCCGATGACCGGACAGCCCGATTTTGCCACGATCTACATTTCATATATTCCCGATCAGCTGATGGTCGAGAGCAAATCGCTGAAACTGTATTTGTTCAGCTTCCGCAATCACGGCGATTTTCACGAGGACTGCATGAACATTATTATGAACGATCTGATCGCACTGATGAATCCGCGATATATCGAGGTGTGGGGCAAGTTCACGCCAAGAGGCGGCATTTCCATCGATCCGTACTGCAACTGGGGACGCCCCGGAACGAAATACGAGGCGATGGCCGACCATCGGCTGATGAACCACGATCTTTACCCGGAAAAGGTGGATAACCGCTAAATCCAAACTCATTGTGAATGTAGGAAAAAGCGGATAAGCGCAAATCCAAAACTCATTCCGAGTGAAGTGAAAAAAGCGGGTAATCGCTAAAACCGAACTCGTTCTGAGCCAAGGGGATAATACCCAAAAGGACGGCGCAGCAGCTATACCTTCCATGCACATGCACAATGAACCATGCATCCCGCATTCAAATTTATTCTAAGGCAGAAAAAAAGACGGTCCCGCGTTTGCGCGCGGTGAAGCCGTCTTTTTCTTTATTGGAACCTCTCATACTTTACGCCCCAAAATGACCAAATCCCGGTGTACGCCGTCGAGAATGGCGACGCCCGGCAGACGTCCCCAGCGCTCGAAGC
This sequence comes from Paenibacillus beijingensis, assembly GCF_000961095.1. Taxonomy (NCBI): domain Bacteria; kingdom Bacillati; phylum Bacillota; class Bacilli; order Caryophanales; family Paenibacillaceae; genus Paenibacillus; species Paenibacillus beijingensis. The sequence goes on from NZ_CP011058.1 coordinate 2,712,878, forward strand.
CGTACTTGTCAAACAGGCGCAGGCTCGGCTCGTTATGGCCGAACACAAAGCCGACGAGCGAATGCAGACCGAGCCGCGGGCTTTCCGCCAGCGCCTGCTCCAGCAGCGTGCGTCCGATTCCTTGCGACCGGTATTCTTCAGCGATGTAGATGCTCAGTTCGGCGGTGCCGTTGTAAGCGGGACGGCCGTAGAAGGACTGGAAGCTGAGCCACGCGATGACGCGGTAGTCCTCTTTCATCACCCACAGCGGCCGGAAATCCGGCGAATGCTCGTGAAACCAGGGCAGACGGTCGGCAACCGTGACGGGTTCCAGATCGGCCGTGACCATCCGACCGGGAACGGTCTCGTTATAAATGGCGACGATCGCATCCAGATCTTCCAACGATGCATCGACAATGATTCGGCGATTGTCCGGCATTAAGGAAGCACCTTGCCTCTTGAAGCGGTGTATAGATTGTACCACTCGCTGCGTGTCAGACGAAGCCGGGCTGCGTCCTTGCAGGCACGGATACGTGCGGGATTGCTCGTCCCGATAACAGGCTGAATGGCGGCCGGATGCGTCATCAGCCAGGCGAGCACGACCGCTTCTCGGGTCGTCCCTTTTTCTTCGGCCAGCCGGCCTACCAGCTGCGCGGTTTTCTTCACATGATCCGGCTGGTCGTCCAGCGGCCGGCCGGAGAACAGCCCTTTTGCAAGTGGACTCCAAGCCTGCAGCTGAATGTTCTCCAATCGGCAAAATTCAAGCGTTCCTTCCGGAAAGACGTTGTCCTTCGCCGCTTCCTGATTCACGTGCACGCCCGTTTCGAGAAATCCGATCCGCTCCAGGCTCATCTCAAGCTGATTGGCTACGATCGGTTCCTCCGTATAAGCCTGCAGCAGCCGGATTTGACCGGCGCTCATATTCGACACGCCGAAATAGCGCACTTTACCGGATTCCTTCAGACGCGCAAAAGCGCGGGCGACTTCCTCAGGCTCCATCAGCGGATCGGGGCGGTGCAGCAGCAGAATATCGAGGTATTCCACACCGAGCCGCTGCAAAATCCCGTCTACGCTGCTTGTAATGTGCGCCTCCGAAAAATCGAAATGGTTGGAGCCGTCCTCGCCGCTGCCCAGCTTGATGCCGCACTTGGACTGGATGATGATCGATTCGCGCAGGTCCGGCTTGTCCCGCAAAATCTGTCCGAAGACTTGTTCGGCCTTGCCCCTTGTATAGATGTCCGCATGGTCGAACATCGTAATACCGCTTTCAAGAGCGGCTTCAACCGCCGCATGCCCTTCTTTTATATGCTCCGCTGTCACCGGGCTGTTATCCCAGCCTCCGCCAAGCCCCATACAACCGAGCACAAGCTGGCTGGCGGCCAGTCCCCGCTGCTGGAGCGGAATCGGCTTTATTGCGTTCATCAATGCTTCACTCCTCCTGGTATAAAAAATGCATATGTACCGATTTTGTATGCACATGTACATCTTTGTATTCGATTACGCTGCGGGCAATTCCTTTGGAAAATGGAATAATGAGATGAAGACGTTACGTTGGAAACGCATCCAGATCGATATCCGCTTGCGGATAGGCCAGCGACAAGTCTTCCATCGCCGACACGATGATTTGCAGCGTCAAATAGTTCCGGAACCACCGGTTGTTGGCGGGGACGACATACCACGGCGCGGCGTCGGTCGTCGTACGGTCGAATACGTCTTCATAAGCTTTTCGGTAACCGTCCCAGTAACGCCGCTCCTGTAGGTCGCTGATATCGAACTTCCACAGCTTCTCGGGGTCCTGCATCCGTTCCTTGATTTTTTCCAGCTGGAACTCCGGGGATATGTGCAGAAAAATTTTGACCAGCAGCACGTTTTGCGACTGCAGCATTTTTTCGAAATGCTGAATATGCTTCATCCGGCTGCGCGCTTCTTTATCCGATACGAGGCCGTGAACTCTAGTGATGAGCACTTCCTCGTAATATGACCGGTTAAAGGCGGTCATGTAACCTTTGGCCGGCACGAGCCGGTGCGTCCGCCACAGAAAGTCGTGGGCGCTTTCTTCGACGGTCGGTTTCTTGAAGCTTTCGGCGCGGAAGCCGTTCGGGTTCAGACCGGAGAGCACCTTTTTCACGACGCCGTCCTTGCCGCTGCAGTCCATTCCTTGGAACAGGACCAGCACCGCATGCATTTTGGACGCAAACAGCTTATCCTGCAGCTCCTTCAGCTTGTTTTCCAATCGATCAAAATCTGCGCGGATCTCATCCTTGTCTTTTATGCCGCCCGTGTCTTCAGGATCGAACGCTTTCAGCTTCGTCCGCTTTCCTTTTTGCAGCCGATATTGGTCCAGCATCGTCGAAAATCCCGCCTTTCGTATTCATACTGTAAGGTTACCACACCCGCGGATCGTGTAAACGAAAAATACCGCACCTTTTGACGGGTGCGGCATGTGAAGATAATGGCTGGAAGCTAGGAATGATCCGGCAGCTGTGTCATGTAGCTGTCCGACAGAAGCAGCAGCTCAAGTGCGCGGTTATAGGCATCCTCAGAAATAGAAGGGGAGGAGGATGACGTTCCCCCTGCGAGCGGATATACGGTGCCGTCGCTGTATTCGCTGCCGGGGATGAACAATGCGTCGTCGCCAATGAACGATCCGGACGGCAGATAGTAACGTTCCGGAATCAGGTTGTGACTCTGGTTCAGCAAATCCTGGCCCAAATGAAGCTGGTCTGCAAGCGACACGCCGGTTAAGTTGGCGACGGTCGGCAAAATGTCGACCTGACCGCCCACTTGCGGTAGAACCTCTCCTTTTGCCAGCCCAGGGGCGGCCAATATGAGCGGAATGTTGATCATATCGGTATAACCGTATTCCCGGCCGTAAATTTCGCTCATCAGCTCTTTTTCGTGGCTGTCAAGCGAATAGATCGGCAGGCCTAGATGGTCGCCGTAGAGGAGCACGACGCTGTCATCCCACAAGCCGGATGATTTCAGCTTGTCGATGAACTTGCCGAGCGCGTAATCAGCGTAGCTCTGTGCACGGAGGTAATCGCCCACGAGTGTATCGGCATACCGCTCGGGGAGCGTAATTTTGTCCTTCTCGTGCGGAGTCGAGAACGGGTGATGGGCGGTCATGGAGATGACCTGCGCATAAAACGGCGCGCCTTGCTCATTCATTTCGGCAAGCTTGTCGGCGGTTTTGTCGTACAGCACTTCGTCGGAAGCTCCGAAGAACACTTTGTCTACGTCGCCGAAGTATTCTTTGTCGTAATACTTGTCAAAGCCAAGCGCCTTGTACAGTTCGCCGCGGTTCCAAAATTCCACCACATTCGTATGGAAAGTAGCCGAATTGTAGCCGGCCGATTTCAACAGCTTCGGCAAACTCGGCAGCGTTTTGTAGGCGTAGGACATCGTTGCCGCTCCGCTGCGCGGGATGTAGAAGGATGTATTGACGACATATTCGGCATCGGACGTGTTTCCTTGGCCGACATTTTGATAGAAATGATTGAAATACGTGTTTTCCTTGGCCAGCCGATTCATCGTCGGCGTTATTTCCTGGCCGTCAATCTTCAAATTGATCAGGAAGTTCTGGAATGACTCCATCTGGATAATGATAACGTTCTTATCTTTGGCCACCCCCGCATATTGCGGATGCTGCGGTTCCGAAATTCCTTTAAGCTGATTGACTCTCTCTTGCGTAATGGACGACGGCGCCTCCAGCTCTTCTTTTTCCGGTGCAAGCAGCACATAGGCTTCGTAATTCAATATGCCCATCTCTTCCGCCTTTGTATGTTCATTCATACTGGCCCGGTTTGGCACAATGTTAAAAAGGCAGACGGCGACGGAGAAGGCGAAAAGGCCCGCATAAACGCTCTTCCTTATTTTGGGATTCCCCATCGGCCTGATGTTGTTGAAAAGCTGCTTTCGTTTTACAATTAACATGTAGATGAGCACGACAACATCCAGAAAAATAAACAGATAATACGGATCCATTAGTGAAAACACGCTGTTGCTGACGGCTGTTACCTGATTGGCCTGCTGAAGCGCATGGTAAGTCGCGATGACGCCGTAATACTTGAAATACATAAAGACGGCAAACAAAATTCCGGTCATGACCAGATTGGCGATTACGTAGTAGAGAACTTTGCGTCTGGACGCGAATATTTCGATCAGACAGAACACGATCCAGACGAACGGCATTTCGGTCACGACAATCGTCCATGAAGGACCGTCATCGAATACGACGAACCAGGCAAGCGCGCTCTTAAGCAGTAAGATAAGCGAGAAAAAAATAAATGTCCGGGTTGCAAGAAACCGGTAAAGACGGGTGGATTGCACGCTCAATCTTCCTCTCTCGGTGACTTGGAAATGTAACTTTTTTGTAAACCCAACGAGCTCTATTCTACATTATGAATCGGCTTCTAACCATTGTCAAAATTTAGGGCAGCATACACATTTCAGGTTTTTTTAAGTAAAGACCGCTATAATCAATGGCACGATGGGAGGACCGGTAATGGACGACAACCAATTGGAAGAATGGAAGTACATGATGCTGTTTTACAAGTTCGCCTTGGACGGAGTGAGCACGAAGCTGAAAATTTTAAACGAAGAATTTCAATTTATACATGACTACAATCCGATCGAGCATATTAAAACGAGACTGAAATCGTTAGCGAGCATCCGGGAGAAGCTGGGGCGCAAAGGCCATGAAGCGACGATCGAAAATGCAAAGGCTTACATTCGTGATATTGCAGGCGTTAGGGTCATCTGTTCCTTTTCCACGGACATTTATAAAATTTATCGGGCGATCAGCGGACAAAGCGACATCCGGATCGTGGAAGTGAAGGATTATGTGACAAATCCGAAGGAGAACGGCTACCAGAGCGTCCATATGATTGTGGAGGTGCCGGTGTATTTGACCGACCGCACCGAGTATACGAAGGTGGAGATTCAGATCCGTACGAGCGCAATGGATTTCTGGGCCAGTCTGGAGCACAAAATATATTATAAATTTAATTCCGATGTGCCGGACCATATCCGGCTGCAATTAAAGGAGTCGGCGGATTTGATCGCTTCGCTGGACCGTCGGATGCTGCAGCTCGGTGAGGAAGTGCAGTCGTACAGGCCGGATGCTCCCGCCCGCGCCGAAGCCCCACTCGCCGAAGCCGAGAGCGGCGAAGGAATCGAACGCATATTTGCGATGGGAGGCAGCGGAGAGCAGTCTGTGCGGCGGTAATTCCGGGTGAGATTAAGCAAAACCTTATTCGATAACGATGAAAATGAAAAAGCATCGAAGCTTCGTCTGCGTTTTCAGATGTCCTTCGATGCTTTTTTGGATTTGCCAACGCTTATTTGGATTGCCAACGAATTTATCGGCTCTTGCTGCCGTCTTCGGGAACACCTTCATCGGGCTTGTAGGCGGGGAGGGAACGGACATAGCTGTCGGACATCTGCAGCAGCTTTAATGCCCGATCGAACTCGCTTCGGGTAGATCTAGTTTGATCCGCCTCCAGTGTACTTGCGGCATTGCCTGATTTATCAGCCTTCGTCAGCGGAATGCTCCGCCCGTCCGAAAACCCGGCGCCGGGAATGAAGATCTCCCTGTCGTTAATGAACGAGCCTGACGGCAAGTAATATCGTTCCGGCAGCAGATTATGCTGCTGGTTCAGCAGATCCTGCCCGAAGTGAACCGTACCTGCGAGCGAGATGCCGGCCAGATTGGCAATGGTCGGCATGATGTCGCTCTGGCCGCCCGTCTGCGTCAATACCTGCGCTTTCAGTGCGCCCGGTGCGGAAATAATGAGCGGAATGTTCATCATCTGCGCATCATTATAATCGCGGCCGTTCAGCTCCTTCAGCAGGCTGAGGTCGGTCTTCGAAAGCGAGTAGATGGGCAGGCCCATATGATCGCCGTATATAACGATCGTGCTGTTATCCCATAATCCGCCGGCTTTCAATTCATCAAACAAAACGCCAAGCGCGTAATCCGTATAGTTTTGCGAGTAGATGTAATCGCCGACGAACGTGTCTTGGTAACGATCGGGCAGGCTGATTTTGTTTTTTGGTTCCGGCAAGTTAAAGGGGTGATGCGACGACATGGAAATAATCATTGCATAAAATTTTTTGCCCGCTTCAGCCTGCTTTTTCAGCTCGGCAACTGTTTTTTTGTACAGCACCTCATCGGAAGAACCGAAATGCACAATATCTTCATCCCCGAAAAATGCCCGATCGTAATAGCGGCTAAAACCTAGCGCCTGATACAGATTTTTGCGGTTCCAGAACGCAACGTCGTTCGTATGGAAGGTAAGCGCTTCGTATCCTTGTGCCCGGAACAGCTTTGGCAGACTGGGCAGCGCTTTGTCGGCATAAGCTTCCGTCGCGGGAACACGGAGCGGTACATATAAAGACGTATTCGTCAAAAACTCGGCGTCCGACGTATTGCCGGACCCCGCCTGCTGGTAGAAATGAGGGAAATAGACGCTTTCCTTCAGCAGTTTGTTCAAATTGGGTGTAATTTCTTTGCCGTCAATCGTTTTGTCCAGCAGAAAGTTCTGGAACGCCTCCAGTTGTACGACGATTACATTCCGTCCCTTCGCAGCGTCTTTGCCGACCGGATTGACGACCTCCGAAATCCCTTTTAGTTCGTTAATTGCAGATTGATTTACCGATGCGGGATTGAGCAGTTTCTCGTTGCCGCCGGTCGCCATCAAGAAAACTTCGTAATTTAAAATGCCCATCCTCTCATTCTGCACGAGTTCGTTGGCAATGCCGCGATTCGGCCAAACAATAAGGACGCATATGGCAAACATGGAAACAAAAAGCGCAAAGGGAGCCCCTAGAGGCTGAAACCGGCGGTTCGATAATTTGTTCCAGGAATGCCGGATTTTTTTGTTGAAAATAAGAACAAGTGCTGCCGCGACAATATCGACATAGATAAGCAGAAAATAAGGGTGCAGCAGCTGAAACACGCTGCCTTTAACTTCCGCCACCTGGCCAATTTGCATCAGTGCATGATAAGTGACGATAATGCCAAAATATTTGTAATACATAATGACCGCAAAATAAACCGTCGTCAGCAGCAGGTTCACGATCAGGTATACCGCCAGCTTGCGTCTGGACGCAAACAGCTCGACAAGCGCAAATGCCGTCCATATCGAAGGAAGGCCGGTAAGCAGTGGCCGCAGCAATTCCCCGTCATAGATGACAAAGGCGGCCAAGTATATTTTAAAAATCATTGTGATGGTAAAAAGAACAAAAGGGCTGAACCAAAACGTTTTTTTCGAAAATCCGCTAAGCAACCTACTCCACCCCATCTTGCGCCTCATAACCGTGACGCGGTCAACGATTGCGGCGAGAATCAAATATGAACCCATTTATTGTATCGGTCAGCCGCTCATAATACAACAATCCATCATACAACAATATTAATTTAAGCCATTTGCTGGGATTGCACATTGCTCTTCCAGACGCGTCTAAAAGAAAGCATCCCAATACCTCCCAGTGGTGGCTCTACGATATAGTGATTGTAAGAAGTGATTTCTAAATAGCAATTTAAGATAACGATTCCTAGATAACGATTCCTAGATAACGATTCCTAGATAACGATTCCTAGATAACGATTCCTAGATAACGATTCCTAGATAACGACTTCTAGATAACGACTTCTAGATAACGACTTCTAGATAACGGCTTCTAGATAGCGATTTCTAGATAGTGTTTTCTAGAACCTTTGGAGTATTATCCCCTTGACTCAGGAAAGTAAGAAGCAGGGTTCACCCCCAATTATTAATATGAATATGACCATGCTGCCTCAGAATTACATACGATCGATCCGCCTCGGTTGAATATGACCATGCTGCCTCAGAATTACATACGATCGATCTGCCTCGGTTGCCATATGACCGAACTGCCCCAGAATTAGACATGATCAATCCGCCTCAGAGTTACATAAGATCAAGCTGTGCCAGTTACATAAAGATCAAGCTGCCCCAAAGATGATCAAACTCCTCCGATGACAATATAATTAGGATATAAAACATTCGCACCATATGCTAAACAACAAGCCATCTAACAAGCAAGCAAGGATCATTCAATGGGATTAAACCGGAATTAGCCGGAATGCCGAAAGGAGTCGGGGGCATAGCTGCCCGATTGTCAGATGAATGGACAGGGTGAGCTTGTAGCACAGGCAGGGATACGACGAACCCAACACCCTAGGAACATTCGGATGGATGCATGCAAAGGTGAATTGAGGTGCGGGATAATGGCCCGTCGGAAGAAGGGCATCGATGAGTTCCGTTCAATCGATAACAAAACTCATCCAAATAAAGTTGGAGGTGTTTTCGGCCAATTCCGCGGAATTTTTGGTGAAGCCACGATCTGACGGTATTCCGCCATTGTTTAAATCGGGCGTTGCGATGAAGCCGGAAATACGACTTGGAGATGTCCGGTTGTTCGGATGAACGATCCGTGTAAAGGCCGGTGAATGCGCTCAAGCCTGATCGGGTCAACATTTTGCAGTGAAGGTGGGCCGGCTCGACCAGTTTAATTTTTACGCGGGAGGGGACATCGGCCTCCTGAAGAGAGGCAGCGATAATAACGGGATGTTCTTTAGGGTGCAACTCGAAGGAAAAGTTATGCGGTCGGCCTATGAAAGCGAGTTCTCCAACGATTTTGGCGGAAAGCGGCTGGCTGTCTTCTGCTCTGCTGATGAAGTTCCGCACTTTGTGCAGCATTGACCAGGCCGTTTTGTAAGTAACCTGTATTTCAAGGCTCAGCTCAGTTGCGTTGATTCCTAGTTCATAGTCGGACCATTGAATGAAGGCAAAAAGCCATTTGCGCAACGGGAGACGACTTCGCTCCAAAGCGGTATCCGCAGTGAGCGTTGTTTGATGGCGGCATGCACGGCACTCATAAAGAGGGGTTCTCCGGGAACGAATGATATAAGCATGACGATAACTGCAGCGGGGGCATATGAAGCCTTCCGGCCACTTGACCCGAAAAAAATAGTCGTAGCAGGACTCTTCATTTGGATATTGATCGCAAAATGACTGAAATCGTTCACCCATAGCCTAAGTCCCTCCTAAAAAGCGTCTGCGGTTCGCTCCCGTCCTGGCTCTCCGATCGAATTGGAATAATTATCTTGGAATAAGCGTCCTCCGGATGGAGAAATTAATAGGAACATTTGTTCTCTATATTGATATTACCAAACATTCGTTCTTTTTTCAATTAAACTAGAAAATTTTTTGGATTAGAAATTTTGTTTGTTGATCGGTTTTTGGTGATGGGGATTATGAAAAGTTGTCTCCTGTTTGAATGGTAAAAAGCTGATCCTGCACAGGTTAAGAAAGTCAATCCATAGCGTTTTTGCGCATTATTTTACGGGAGGAAACATAAATTATAATTTCATTTAATCGAATAAATAATGGTACTTTTAAAACTTCAACATAATAAAACAACTATTAGAGAAAGAGTTTATACCTATAAGAACCGTAATTTCGTATGAGAGGTAACGAATCTGCGTGATGGGAATAATATTAAGAAAGCCAGGTCTGAGAGAAGAAAAAAATGCAGGTGATAATCGCGTCTGAAAGAAGAAAACATGCGCAAGTGACACGCCTGAGTGAAGAGAATAATGTTCAAGTGAGACGCCTGATTGAAGAAATCGATGTCCAAGTGACGCGTCTGAGTGAAGAGAATAATATTCAAGAGACACACACGAGCGAACTAAGCGATGCCCGAGTGACATACCTGAGTGAAGAAAGCAATGCCCGAGTGACACGTCAGAGTGAAGAGAACAACGCTCAGGTGTCACAACTGATAGAAGAAAACATACGAAAGTGATAACGTTTGAGGGGAGAACGTGTACAAGAGTCACGTCTGAGAGAAAAGAACGATTCAGGTGATCGCTTCTGCAAGAGGAGAACGATGCGCAAGTGATTACTTTTGAAAGAAGAGAACATGCTCAAGTGACATGTTTGTGAGGAGAACAATGCTCAAGCGGTGGTGTATCAGTGAGTGAAGGGGAGGCGACAACGTTTCTGAGTAAAGGGGATAATGCTCCAAAGGAAAAATAGAGAGTACTACCTCCTGCGGAAGTTCTGCGGAAAATGCTGCGGAAATTCTGAGGAATTATTGCAGAAAATGCTGCGGAAGTGCTGAGGAAGTGCTGCGAAAATTCTGAGGAAGTGTTGCCCGAAGTGTTGCCCGAAGTGCTGCCCGAAGTGCTGCGGAAGCGGGTGGCGGCGTGATCTCATCCACGGTAAAAATGAGCGGCTCGTTCGATGCCAAATTTTGTCCAATGGATTTCGAGCGTTGCATAAGGAAGCCGAAGACGGTATAATAATGGGAACAAACATTCTTATGTTGTGGATTGTCTATATTATTGCAAAAAATGGGTATACAGTTTAATAGGCCTTCTAATCATATATTTCAAACCGGACGATTCAGACAAGGAAATGACAGGCCGGTTTTTTCATTGTTTCCGCAAGGAAATATCAATCAATTTATGAAATCGGGGTGTTTGTTGTAGATGGAACAAACGGCTTTAATGGATAAAAAGTTTGAGCTGAAGTCCAGCTATACGCCCCAAGGCGACCAGCCGGAGGCGATCCGGCAGCTCGTTGAAGGCGTGAAAGAGGGCAAGCGGCACCAAACGCTGCTCGGCGCAACCGGAACCGGGAAGACGTATACGATTGCCAATACGATCGCGCGGCTGAACCGGCCGACGCTCGTGATCGCGCACAACAAGACGCTGGCGGCTCAGCTGTGCAGCGAGTTTCAGGAATTTTTCCCCGACAACGCCGTTTCGTATTTTGTCAGCTATTACGACTACTATCAGCCGGAAGCGTACCTTCCTTCGACCGATACCTATATTGAAAAAGATTCCAGCATTAACGATGAGATCGACAAGCTGCGCCACTCTGCGACCAGTTCGCTGTTTGAGCGCCGGGATGTCATTATCGTTGCGAGCGTTTCGTGCATCTACGGTCTCGGTTCACCAATCGAGTACAACAGCCTTGTTCTCTCGCTGCGCAAAGGAATGGAGAAGCCGCGAGATGCGATACTGCATAAGCTCGTGGACATTCAGTATCAGCGCAACGACATTAATTTTGTACGCGGCACGTTTCGGGTGCGCGGCGATATTATCGAAATTTTCCCGGTGGCGAACAATGAGCGGGCGATTCGAGTGGAGCTGTTCGGCGATGAGATCGAGCGGATTACCGAAATCGACGTGCTGACCGGCGAAATTGTCGGCGAACGCGATCACGTCGCTATTTTTCCGGCATCCCACTTTGTCACTCATGAAGATACGATGAAGGTGGCGCTGAAAAACATCGAGCGCGAGCTGGAAGAGAGGCTGGAGCAGCTGAGGGAGGCAGGCAAGCTGCTGGAAGCGCAGCGGCTGGAGCAGAGGACGCGCTACGACATCGAAATGATGCAGGAAATGGGTTTTTGCTCCGGAATCGAGAACTACTCGGGACCGCTCACGTTTCGGGACCGCGGCGCGACTCCATACACGCTGATGGATTATTTTCCCGACGACATGCTTGTTGTTATAGACGAGTCGCACGTGACGCTGCCGCAAGTGCGCGCCATGTACAACGGCGACCGGGCCCGCAAGGAAGTGCTCGTTGATCACGGCTTCCGGCTTCCTTCCGCGATGGACAATCGGCCGCTCAAGTTCGAGGAGTTCGAGCAGAAGGTGGATCAGGTGATCTACGTATCCGCTACGCCAGGGCCCTATGAACTGGAGCACTGTCCGGAGATGGTGCAGCAGATTATCCGGCCGACGGGGCTGCTTGATCCGATTATCGAGGTGCGCCCGACGAAAGGGCAAATCGACGATTTGCTCGGCGAAATCCGCGATCGCATTTCCAAAGACGAGCGCGTGCTTGTGACGACGCTGACGAAAAAGATGGCGGAGGATTTGACCGATTATTTAAAAGAAGTCGGCATTAAGGTTCGTTATTTGCATTCCGATATTAAGACGCTGGAGCGGATGGCGATCCTGCGCGATTTGCGCCTTGGAACGTTTCACGTTCTGGTCGGCATCAACCTGCTGAGGGAAGGGCTCGACCTGCCGGAAGTTTCGCTCGTGGCGATTTTGGATGCCGACAAGGAAGGGTTTCTGCGGTCGGAACGGTCGCTTATCCAAACGATCGGGCGCGCGGCGCGCAACGCGGAAGGCCGAGTTATTATGTACGGCGACAAGATAACCGAATCTATGAATCAGGCCATAAGCGAGACGGCACGCCGGCGCTCCATTCAGGTCGCTTACAACGAGAAACACGGCGTGACGCCGCAGACGATCCGCAAACGGATCTACGAGGTGATCGAGGCGACGAAGGTAGCGGAGCAGAAGGCCGATTATTTGACGGGCGCCGCAGGCAAAATGACGCGCAAAGAGCGGCAAGCGCTAATGAACCGGTTGGAAGCGGAAATGAAGGATGCCGCCAAAAACCTCCAGTTCGAACGCGCCGCCGAGCTCCGGGACGCGCTTCTGGAATTGCGTGCTGAGGATAGCTGAGATGCATGACAGGTCCGTGTTTGGGGCGGACTTGCAAGTTTGCGAGCCGTACTTTTTTCAGTGCTGTAATTGATTTAACGATACAAATATATAAAAGGTGCACACGTTTTTCCTGAGGAGGGGACCTATTGGCCAGCGACCGTATTGTCATCAAGGGGGCACGCGCCCACAATCTCAAAAATATTGACGTCACAATCCCGCGCGACAAGTTTGTCGTTCTAACGGGCCTTAGCGGCTCCGGCAAATCGTCGCTTGCCTTCGATACGATTTACGCCGAAGGACAGCGCCGTTATGTGGAGTCGCTGTCGGCTTATGCACGGCAGTTTCTCGGTCAGATGGAGAAACCGGATGTGGACTCGATCGAAGGGCTGTCGCCCGCAATCTCCATCGACCAGAAGACAACAAGCCGCAATCCGCGTTCCACCGTCGGGACGGTAACGGAAATATACGACTACTTGCGGCTGCTGTTCGCGCGTGTAGGCAAACCGCATTGCCCGCAGCACGGAATCGAAATTACGTCGCAGACTGTCGAGCAGATGGTCGACCGGATTATGGAATATCCGGAACGGACGCGGCTGCAAATATTGGCTCCAATCGTTTCCGGCCGAAAAGGCGAACATTCAAAGCTGCTGGCCGACATGCAGAAGCAAGGGTTCGTGCGTGTCCGAATCAATGGAGAGTTAAACGACCTTAGCGAGAAGATCGAGCTGGAAAAAAACAAAAAGCATAATATCGAAGTGGTCGTGGATCGGATCGTTGTGAAGGAGGATGTCCGATCGCGGTTGGCCGATTCGCTCGAGACGGCTCTTAATTTGTCCGGAGGGCGCGTACTGGTCGACGTTATGGAGAAGGAAGAGCTGCTCTTCAGCTCCAATCTGGCTTGTCCGGTCTGCGGATTCAGCATCGACGAGCTTTCTCCGAGAATGTTTTCGTTTAACAGTCCGTTCGGAGCTTGTCCGGAATGCGACGGTTTGGGAGCCAAAATGGTCGTTGACCCCGATCTGCTCATCACCGACCCCGGCAAAACGATCGATCAAGGAGCATTCGAAGCTTGGGCGGGAAGCACCTCCAACTACTATCCCCAGTTTATGGCGGCAGTGTGCAAGCATTACGGCATTCCAACCGATGTTCCAGTCCGTGATCTTGCTCCGGAACAGATGAAGAAGCTGCTGGACGGAACGGGAGGAGAACGCGTTCGTTTTGTGTATGAGAATGATTTCGGCCATCGGAAGGAAGCCTACGTCCCGTTCGAAGGCATTACCCAAAATTTGGAGCGCCGTTACCGCGAAACCGCTTCGGACTCCATGCGGGAATATATCGAAGCTTATATGAGCGCAAAACCTTGCGGAACCTGCAAAGGCGACCGGCTCCGTAAGGAGAGCCTGGCCGTTACGGTAGGCAATGAAAATATTGCGCATGTGACGACGTTGTCCGTCGGGCAGGCGCGCCGTTTTTTTGACGAGTTGACGCTGTCGGAAAAGGACCGCGCGATCGCAAATTTGATTTTGAAGGAAATTAGCGGCCGCCTCGGGTTTCTCGTCAATGTGGGACTCGATTATTTGACGCTGAGCCGTGCCGCCGGCACGTTGTCGGGCGGAGAAGCGCAGCGGATCCGTCTGGCGACGCAGATCGGCTCGAGTTTGATGGGCGTGCTGTATATTTTGGACGAGCCCAGCATCGGGCTGCATCAGCGGGACAATGACCGATTGATCCAAACGCTGGAGCATATGCGCAATCTCGGCAATACGCTTATTGTGGTCGAGCATGATGAAGACACGATGCTGGCCGCCGACTACATTATCGATATTGGGCCGGGGGCCGGCATCCGCGGCGGAAATGTCGTTGCGATGGGTACGCCGAAGGAAGTGATGGCCGATGAGAACTCGCTGACCGGCGCTTACTTGAGCGGGCGTAAATTTATCCCCGTTCCGCAGCAGCGGCGCAAGACGGGCGAGAAGTGGCTGGAAGTGCGCGGGGCGAAGGAAAACAATTTGAAGAACGTGAATGCGAAAATTCCGCTCGGCGTGTTCACGGCGGTTACCGGCGTGTCCGGTTCCGGGAAGTCGACGCTGGTTAATGAGATTCTCTATAAAACGTTGGCACGCGACTTGAACCGGGCGAAAGCCCGTCCCGGACAGCATAAGGAAATTCGCGGTCTGGAGCAAATCGACAAGGTCATCGAAATCGACCAATCGCCGATCGGACGGACGCCGCGCTCGAATCCGGCGACTTACACCGGTGTATTCGACGATATCCGCGACGTATATGCCTCCACAAACGAGGCGAAGGTACGCGGTTATAAGAAAGGCCGCTTCAGCTTCAACATTAAGGGCGGCCGTTGTGAAACATGCCGCGGCGACGGCATCATTAAGATCGAGATGCACTTCCTGCCCGACGTCTATGTGCCGTGCGAGATTTGCAAGGGCAAACGGTACAACCGCGAAACGCTGGAAGTGAAGTATAAAGGAAAAAGCATTTCCGAGTTGCTGGAGCTGACGATTGAGGATGCGTGCGAATTTTTCCGCAACATTCCGAAAATCCACCGCAAGTTGCAGACGCTGCTCGATGTAGGGCTGGGGTATATGAATCTCGGTCAGCCTGCGACGACGCTTTCCGGCGGCGAAGCCCAGCGGGTGAAGCTCGCATCCGAGCTGTACCGGCGCAGTACCGGCAAGACGTTTTACATTCTTGACGAGCCGACGACCGGTCTTCATGTGCACGACATCGACCGTCTGCTGCAGGTGCTGCACCGGCTTGTCGACTCCGGCGAAACCGTGCTCGTCATCGAGCATAATCTCGATGTCATCAAGACCGCCGACTACTTGATCGACCTCGGACCGGAGGGCGGCAGCGGAGGCGGAACGATCGTTGCGACCGGTACTCCGGAGCAGGTTATCAAAGTAGAAGGCTCCTACACCGGCCGCTACTTGAAACCGATCCTGGAGCGGGACCGCAAGCGGACGGAAGAAGCGGCGCTTAGCCGCGAAGACGAAAGTGTGGCGGCAGCTGCCGCCGATTAACGGAATCGAAATAACGATTGTCAGTGGATACGAACTGAATTGCGACAACTGAAGGAGAGAACCGAAGCGCTTGATCTGAATTGCGAGAAGATCGGTGTTAAGCGTGAACGGTACTACAAGAAAGTGCGGCACTAAGTGCGGTACTACAAGAAATTACGGCACTAAAAGAAATTACGGCACTAAAAGAAACTTCCGAACGTTCTAGAGCGGATTCCATCCTGTTGGAGGAAGTCGCCTGGAGGGCCGGAAGTTTCTTTTTTCAGATAGAATGATCAATAATATCGGATGAAAGAAAGGACTCCCCTCCACCGGGGTCAAGTGCAATCGGAACGGCGTAGATGATATGGAGAAGATCGCTCATTTGCTGAGACCGGGTAAAATAGCCGTTTTCCGAAAACCATTGCAACAACCGGGAACGATCGGCGTAATATTGCTGCCTAATGAAATCGACCCACTCCGGCTTGTCTTCCCGGCTAAGGTTATCGATATAAGCGGCCCGCTCCGCTTCGTTTTCAAACATTAAATCGGCGATGCAAATTCGTCCGTGAGGATTCAGCACCCGGCGCATTTCCGCCAAAGCGAGCAGCTTCTGCTCTTCGGTCAAATGATGCAAGGCGTAGCTGGAAACGGCAAAATCAAAGCTGGAGTCGAGATACGGGATGGCCAAAAAATTGCCCAGCTTCGTTTCCATCTCCGGAAATTTGCGCCTGCACATCTTCAGCATTTCTTTGGACTGATCAATTCCGGCCATGGCAATGCCGCATTCCATGAACAGTGCCGCCAAATTGCCGGTTCCGGTCGCGATGTCCAGCCCTTTTTCCCCTTTAATAGGGTGAATCCATTCGCGGATTAACTTCAGCGTCCGTTTATATTCCGGATGTCTGTTAAACGATTGTTCGCCGGTGTGCAGAACCAGCTCATCGTGAAAGGAAGCCTGCCGGTCGAAATCCCATTGATCCCGCCAGGAGGAGCGCTGGTCCCGCAGCCGTTTCAAGCCTTGCGCCAGTTGAAAAATATCGTCCCATGCGAGCGACCGGTTCGCTTTCAACTGCGAGATCATCCCGTCGGCCGCTTCGATGTTCAGCTTTAATTCCACCCACTGCGAAAACATGACCGAACGCTGAAGCTCCAGCGCATAAAGAACCTCATCCTGCTCGCCGCGGTCCAGCTCCTCCAGCACCGACTTGATCTCTTCAAGGGACATGCCGACCTCCCTCAGCGAAATAATCGTCTGCAGTCGGCGCGCATCCTGTTCGGTAAAAATCCGGTAGTTGTTGTCGGGGTGCTTGGATGGGGATAAAATACCTTTCTCTTCATAAAAACGGACGGCCCGTGGCGATATGTTCAATTTATCCGCAAGCTCTTTGATTCTCATTGTCTTCACATATTACCGCTCCTTGATTTAAGTCTTAAGTCTGCTTCTATCATAAACCTTAACGCTGCGTTAATGTCTATGAAAAAGTGGCGGCCGTACCGTCCGTAAAAAAGCTTCTTGCCAGAATATCGGGTAAAAGATACCATAGAATAAAACAGGGTTTGTGTTAAAAAAGGAGGAAATTCCGATGTTCATCGCAGCGGAAGCGGCGAATGCCGCCTCAAGCACAAGCAACTTTAACGTCTTTGATATTTTCATGATTTTGTTCACGATTATCATTGCGTGGGGGCTGTTCAGACTGATGGGAGCAAAGCCGAAGCGGAATCTTTTTGCAATCGGTTTCACGGCAGTCTCGCTCGCTGTTTTTTTGTTTATCGATTATGTAATGGTTTTCAAAGTCTGGTTGAGCTGAGTCCGCATAATCGAAAAGATCTGATGGAAAGTAGTTCACAGCCGTAAAGTGTCGCAGCCGTGAAGAGGCACAATCGGGAAGAGGGGCAACCGAGAAGAGGAGCAACCGAAAGAGGCGCCACCTGGAACATACCGAAAAAGCCTGTCCCCGATTTTTGGGGACAGGCTTTATTTAGATCGTGTTATACCCACCACATTTGGCCAAGCGGTTCTTTGATCAGCACCTGCTGCAGGTTTTCCACCGCTTTGGTGAAGCCTTCCTCGACGGACATCAGGCCGTCCTCGTGCTCGATGCTGACGACGTAATCGTAGCCTACGAGGCGCAGCGCGCTGATGATGTCGGCCCATACTTTCAGGTCGTGGCCGTAGCCGACGGAACGGAACTGCCATGCGCGGTCCAGCATAAGCGAGTAAGACTGCATATCCGTTACGCCGTGGCGGTTGACGTTGATCGGGTCGATCGTCGTATCTTTCGCATGGAAATGGTGAATCGCGTTTTCGCGCCCTAGGATATGCACGGCCTGAACGGGATCGATGCCCTGCCACCACATATGGCTCGGGTCAAGGTTCGCGCCGATCGCCGGCCCTGTCGCTTCGCGCAGGCGGAGCAGCGTTGCGGGAGTATGAACGGAGAAGCCGCCGTGCAGCTCCAGGCCGATTTTGACGCCGGCTTCGGTTGCGACCGTGTTCAGCTCGCTCCAGTAAGGGATAAGCTTCGCTTCCCACTGCCATTTCAAAATTTCCTGGTAATCGTTTGGCCAAGGGGCAATCGGCCAGTTGGGATATTTAGCGTCTTCGTGGTCGCCCGGGCAGCCCGAGAAGGTGTTGACGACCGGAACTTCGAGACGGTTCGCCAGCTCGATCGTTTTGCGGATCACGGAATCGTGCTCCTGGGAAATCGCTTTTTGCGGGTGCAGCGGGTTGCCGTGGGCACTGAGCGCGCTGATCGTCAGGCCGCGGGACTCAACCACCTGTTTGAACGCCTTGCGCTTGCCTTCGTCGGCGAGCAGCTCGTCAAGATTGCAGTGCGCGTTGCCGGGATAGTTGCCGGTGCCGATCTCAATCGCTTCCAGCCCCTTGGAGGCAATATAGTCAAGCGATTCCTCAAATGTTTTTTGTGCGAAAAGAACCGAAAATACACCCAGTTTCATCGATCTCGTACCTCCTGTATATCGTTACGGATTCATATGCAACAAACAAATTGATTATAGCATGCCCATCTTTATCAAATCAGCCTGTAATGAAGCAAAAAGGCAAAATCGCATAAGAAGTCGGCTAATTGCTAAAGCGTTTTCTCTTCAGCTTGCCCCGCGTTGTTTCACAGTTTGCCGCGGGCCTGTTCCGCAGCTTGGGGACGACCGCTTCATGCCGCCACTTCATGGAGCATTGCAGTCGATCGTCCGTTTTGAACGCCGCATGCTGATGCGGGCATCCTATAGATTGGAATGGAATCCCCGCTTCAGGTCTGTTAAACTGAAGAAAAGGGCGGACGTTGGCAAAATTGCGCAAAACTAAGCTCATGCTTTCGAAGTGTTTTTGCATCCGCAAAAACTAAGCTCATGCTTTCGAAGTGTTTTTGCATCCGCAAAAACTTAAGGAGGATTAACAACGTAATATGACCGTTTCAATAAAAAGGGAAGATATTGAGCTGCTGGCGCCGGCGGGCGACTGGGATTGTATGCGGGCGGCGGTCGCGAACGGGGCGGACGCCGTTTTTTTCGGCGTGGAGAAGTTTAACGCGCGTGCGCGGGCGAACAATTTCCGGGTGGACGAGCTGCCGGAAATTATGGCTTTTTTGCACAGCTACGGGGTAAAAGGGTTTCTGACGTTTAACATATTGGTGTTCGAGGACGAGCTGCGGGATGCGAAGCAGTTGATCGACAGCTGCATCGACGCGGGCGTGGACGCCGTCATCGTGCAGGATCTGGGGCTGGTGAAGCTGATCCGCGAAATATCGCCGGACTTTCCGATTCACGGCTCGACCCAGATGACGATTACGTCTCCGGAAGCCGTCGAGTTTACGAAACCGTTCGATATCGAACGGGTGGTGCTTGGCCGGGAAAACAACTTGAAGCAAATTCGCACAATCGGCGAGCAGGCGAAGCTGCCGATGGAGGTGTTCGTTCACGGCGCGCTGTGCGTATCGTATTCGGGGCAGTGCCTTACATCGGAGATGTGGGGCGGACGCTCGGCCAACCGCGGCGAATGTGCGCAGGCTTGCCGCCTGCCGTACGACCTGATGGTCGACGGCGAGCAGAAGCCGATGGGCGATATCGCTTACCTGCTTTCGCCGAAAGATTTGGCGGCGATCGACATCGTGCCGGAGCTGATCGAAGCGGGCGTAACGTCCTTCAAAATCGAAGGCCGGCTAAAAAGCCCGGAGTACGTCGCAAACGTCGTCTCCAAATACCGCAGCGCCATCGACCGCTATTTCGAGGGCGATACGACCGGTCCGACGAAGGAAGAGGTGCGGGAGCTGCAGCAGAGCTTCTCGCGCGGTTTTACGCACGGTTTTCTGAAAGGGACGAACAACAAGCAGCTCGTGGAGGGCACGTTCCCGAAGAGCAGGGGCGTTTATCTCGGCCGGGTGGAAAAAGTGCTGCGCGACGGCGTCGTCTGCCGGATCGAAGTGCCGCTTAAGCGCGGAGACGGCATCGTGTTCGACGCCGGAGATCCGACGCAGAAGGAAGAGGGCGGCCGCGTCTACGATATCCGCCGTCAGGGCGTAAAGATCGAAGGCGAAGCGCAGGAAGGGACGCAGCTGGAGATCGTGCCGGGACGCAATGACGTCGCGCTGCGGCGTGTCCATGTCGGCGACCGGATTTGGAAAACGAGCGATCCGGCGCTGGACAAGCGGCTGCGGGCGACCTACGAGACCGAGAAGCCGTACCGGGTATTCCCGCTTCGTGTTAAGGTAGAGGGCAGAGCCGGTCAGCCGCTGCGTACGTGGTGGACCGACGTGCAGAAGGGTACGACCGTACAGGTGGACTCGGAGCTGCTGCTCGAAGAGGCGCAGAAACGCCCGATGGATCAGGCGTTTCTGGCCGAGCAGCTTGGCCGCCTTGGCGGCACGCTGTTCCAGCTCGATTCGCTCGAGATTGATCTGCAGGGCGAGCTCATTGTGCCGGTGCGGGAACTGAACCGGATGCGCCGCGAGGCAGTCGAGCAGCTGGCGGGCGAGCGTCCGAAGCCGCCGGTGTACGTGAAGAGCGACGTCGACGTATATGGCGGCGCTGCGATGCGCACAGGCGCGGCATCGCCGGCAGCGGATAACCGGACGGAGCAGACTGATGCCCTTGAAGTGAACCGGCTCGGCGAGTTGGCGCCGTTAACGTCGACGGCTGCTCAGTCTGGCGCCGCTCCCGGGCAGCAGGCGGCGCTGACCTCGCTTTGCCGCAGCCTTGAGCAGGTGGAGGCGGCCGCGGCGACCGACGTGGCGATGATTTACGCCGACTTCGAGTTCATCAAGCAGTTCCCGGCGGCGATCGAGACGGCCCGCCGCGCCGGCAAGCCGATTGCGCTGGCGACGCCGCGCATTCATATGCCGGGCGAGAACGGCTATCACGCCAACATTTTGAAGCTGGCGCCGGATGCCGTGCTCGTGCGCAACACAGGCGCGCTCTATTATTATTTGCGAGCCCGCGCCCAAAATCCGGGAGCGCCGTTTCCGCAGCTGATCGGCGACTTCTCGCTCAACATTGCCAACCATAAAACGGTGGAGCTGTTCGCGGAAGCGGGCCTTGACCGGATGACGCCTTCGTACGATCTCAACATCCAGCAGATGGTCGATCTGCTTGGACGCGCGGATACGTCTAAGCTTGAGGTCGTCATCCACCAGCACCTGCCGATGTTCCATACCGAGCACTGCGTGTATTGCACGTTTATAAGCGAAGGAACGGATTACACGAACTGCGGACGCCCGTGCGAGGAGCACCGCATTTCACTGCAGGACCGGATCGGCATGTCCCATCCCGTCCGCGTGGACGAAGGCTGCCGCAACACGGTTTACAACGCGATCGAGCAGTCCGGGGCGGAATATGTCCGCAACTTTTTGGAATTGGGCGTACGTTCCTTCCGGGTGGAGTTTCTGGAGGAGAGCGCGGACAAAGTGGGCGAGGTGCTCGGCCTTTACCGCCAGGCGCTCGACGGCAAGATCAGCGGCACGCAGGTGTGGCGCAGCCTGAAGGCGACCAACCAGCTCGGCGTGACGCGCGGACAGTTGGTGAAATAAAGATCGGAAGCGGGATTGTAAAACAGGATAAGAACGAATCGATAAGTACAAAAACAGGTAGAGCGATACAATGAGATGAAACAATAAAACGAAACAATACGATTAAATGAAACAAAGCAATGGAAGCGTCAAGACAAGAACGATACAAGTAAGGCTATCCTCTGCAGCTGAAGCGGCAGGGGATAGCCTTTTTTTGTGTCAAGCCTTCAAATCTTGAGCCGCTTTGCGCAGGCAGTCTTCGAAGGTGCCGGCAACGATTTCCATCGGGATCGCCAGCATCAGGTTGAGCGGCAGGCCGAAGTTTTCGACGGTCATGCCGTCTTTGTACGTGCCGGCCGCCGGGTCGATATCTGCGCGGAGCTTCTGCTGCTGCTCGCGGCCGTCGGCAATGTAGCCGTACAGCTTTTTGCCCCGGGCGTATCCATATCCGCATTCGAACACCGTTCCCGAATCCGGTTCAACGCCGCGGAAAGGATTAAGGTTGGCGATGATGAGGTCGGCTTTGTCGATCAAGCGGATGTTGCCTTCAAAAATCGCTTTGGCCGTATCTGTCCTGTCGGGCAGCGGCTGGATCTCTTTATCGAGGGGATAGAGCCCTTCGAGCCCATACTGTTCGCATAACGCTTTCATGCGTTTGCCGTATTCGGCTGCATCCGGCCTGAACACTTCGAATCCGGCGAGATAGGCTTTGGGCCGTTTTTGCTTGGCATTGTCGTTTGAGTTCATTCGTTCTCCTTTCTAAAAAAAGCGGGCTAGCGGCGCATTTGGCATATGCTGCGATTCCGGCATACGCTGCGAATTCGGTAAACAGCTGCCATAGGGCAACCGGATCGTCTTCGGGCAGTCAACCGTTCGCGCCGCGCGGCGTTTCTATTTTTACTATCATAGAACGATATTCATGGCAGTTCAATCCGAAGGCCCGCCGAAAGGGCCGTACAGCAGAAAATCAGCCGGAAAAAGGCGGAAATTGACACCCCCGAACCGTTCCCCTAGACTGGGAGAAAGAAGATGGATGCGGGATGCGCATCGGCTTATTTTTCATGAAGCGAGGACTTTCAATGCAGGCATATCCTTTTTTTACATGGCGTCACGTGTTCAAGCTGGATCCGGACCGGGAAATCAGCGAGGAGACGCTGGATGCGGTATGTACCTCCGGTACGGACGCGGTGCTCGTCGGCGGCTCCAGCGGCGTGACGTTCGACAATACGGTGGAGCTGATGTCGCGCATCCGCCGCTACGAGGTGGACTGCGCGCTGGAGGTGTCCGGCAGCGAAGCGGCGGCGCCGGGGTTCGATTATTATTTCATCCCGATGGTGCTGAACACGTCCCAAATCGATTGGCTGAGCGGCAAACAAACGGCGGCGCTGCGCGAATACGGACCGTTTATTCCGTGGGAAACGACGGCGGCCGAAGGCTACATTATTTTGAATCCGGACGCGGAAGCGGCCCGATTGACCGGGGCGCAGACCGGGCTGGACGAGCGGACGGTGCTCGCCCATGCATTGATGGCCGACAAGCTTATGCGGCTGCCGATCGTCTATTTGGAATACAGCGGCCGCTTCGGCGATATGGATCTGGTTTGCAAGGTCGGTTCGGAGCTGAGCGGGGCGCGGCTGTTTTACGGCGGCGGCATCGACGGGGCGGATAAAGCAAGGCAGGCTGCTGAGGCTGCCCATACGGTCGTGGTCGGCAACGTCGTATATGACAACCTTGAAGCTGCGCTGCAGACGGTGCGCGCGGTCAAAGATACGTTTTGCCTTTTGCCATCGAAAACAAATTGACACCCGTTCTGTCGTTGTCTAGACTAAAGAGAAAGCGAACAAAAGGCGAACAGAACGAGCATTAAGCGATAAAGGAGCAATATTAATATGTATAACGCAATCGGCATCGATGCGGCGGTGCAGAAGCTGAATCCGCCGCAGCGGGAAGCGGTGCAGCAGACGGACGGGCCGCTGCTCATCATGGCGGGCGCGGGCAGCGGCAAGACGCGGGTGCTCACGCACCGCATCGCCTATCTGATCGAGAAGCGGCGGGTGGCGCCATGGAGCATATTGGCCATAACGTTCACGAATAAAGCGGCGCGCGAAATGCAGGAACGGGTGGCGCAGCTGGTCGGCCCGATGGGCACGGACATTTGGGTGTCCACGTTCCACTCGATGTGCGTGCGGATTTTGCGCAAGGACATCGACCGGATCGGTTTTTCGTCCAACTTTTCCATTCTCGATTCGGCCGACCAGCTGTCGGTTATCCGCGGCGTGATGAAGGATCAGAACATCGATACGAAAAAGTTCGAGCCGAAGGCGGTCCAGTCCGTCATCAGCAGCGCGAAGAACGAGCTCATCGATCCGGCGCGCTTCGAGCGCAAGGCGGGGGCGGACTATTTTCAAAAAATCGTCTCCGACGTTTACAAGGCGTACCAAAAGCGGCTCAAAAGCAACAACTCGCTCGACTTCGACGACCTGATCATGATGACGACCCAGCTGTTCAAGGACATGCCGGAAGTGCTGGAGTTTTACCAGAACAAATTCCGCTTCATTCACGTCGACGAATACCAGGATACGAACCGGGCGCAGTATATGCTGTGCCGGATGCTGGCCGACAAACACCACAACATCTGCGTCGTCGGCGACAGCGACCAGTCCATTTACCGCTGGCGTGGGGCCGATATTACGAACATTCTCAACTTCGAGGAAGACTATCCCGAAGCGAAGACGATTATGCTGGAGCAAAATTACCGCTCGACGGCCAACATCCTGAACGCGGCGAACGCGGTCATCGCGCAGAACTCCAGCCGCAAGGACAAGAAGCTGTGGACCGACCGCGGGGCGGGCGAAGCGATCACGGTGTACCAGGCCGATTCCGAGCATGACGAAGGCTACTTCATTACCGGCGAAATCCGGCGCGGGCGCGAGGGCGGACGCAACTATGCCGACCATGCGATTTTGTACCGGACGAACGCCCAGTCGCGGGTAATCGAGGAAATTCTCATTAAATCGGACATTCCGTATCAAATCGTCGGCGGCATCAAATTCTATGACCGTAAAGAGATTAAAGACCTGCTTGCGTACCTGCGGCTCATTTCCAATCCCGACGACGACATCAGCCTGGAGCGGATTATTAACGTGCCCAAACGCGGCATCGGCGATACGACCGTCGGCAAGCTGGCGGCCGAGGCGGCGCGCAGAGGCGTGTCGATCCACAGCGTGCTCGGCGATCTGGGCGGCGTCGACGTGAACGGACGGACGCGCGCCACGCTGCTGGAATTTAAAGCGATGGTCGATAATTTGCGGGCGATGGTCGATTACCTGTCGGTCACGGAGCTGACGGAAAAAGCGCTCGAGATGTCGGAATACAAGCTCGAGCTTGTGCGCGAGAACACGCTGGAGTCGAAGGCGCGCCTGGAGAACATCGACGAGTTTCTGTCCGTGACGATGGAATTCGAAAACCGCAACGAAGACAAGTCGCTGGTCGCGTTTCTGACGGATCTGGCGCTGATCGCCGATATCGATTCGATGGATAAAAAAGACGACGAGGCGGCCGGCGACGCCGTCGTGCTTATGACGATGCACAGCGCGAAGGGGCTGGAGTTTCCCGTCGTGTTCATCATCGGCTGCGAGGAGGGTGTATTCCCGCACAGCCGCGCCTTCCAAGACAACGACGAGCTCGAGGAGGAGCGCCGGCTCGCTTATGTCGGCATCACCCGCGCGGAGCAGCGGCTGTTCATGACGTGCGCCCGCATGCGTACGCTGTTCGGGCGCACGAATTCGAATCCGCCTTCGCGATTCCTGGATGAAATCCCGGAATCGCTGAAGGCGGGAGCCGTGTCCGGAGGCCGCTTCGGCGCCGGACGGTACGGCGCCGCGGCGCCCGCAGCCGGAGGCTTCGGGTACCGCGGCGGCAGCGCCGCAGGCGCCCGCTCTTCCGCGCCGCAAGGCTTCGGCGCGGGCGCGCGCAGCCGCCCCGGAGCCGGCGGGGCGGCCGGGGCCGCCGCAGGCGGCAGCGGCGTGCGCGTGAGCACGCCGCTGAACGCCGCCCGGGCGGCGGCTGGCGCGGCCGGCGACGCGCCGCGCAGCTTTGCCGCGGGCGACAAGGTCGCGCACGCGAAATGGGGCTCCGGCGTCATCGTCTCCGTCAAAGGGACGGGAAATGACACCGAGCTGCAGATCGCCTTCCCGGCGCCGGTCGGCCTCAAGCGTCTGCTGGCGAGCTTTGCGCCGCTCGAGAAGGTGTGATCCCGCGCCCGGCTTCACGGCGCGCGGTCAAGAGGCCTCAGCGCCCTCCTTTTTCACGGACTGCGAAGCTGACGCTGTAATCACCCAATCGCAACCGGTATTTCACTCGCGGCGCGTTTCGATGCCGCATGACGGCTGTCGGCACCTCGATTGCAGAACGTAACGTTTATCATTCACAAGGGCGGTTTCAGACTTCAAAGCGAAGGCCGGAGCCGCCCGGTTTTTAGCGCAACAGAAAGTTAATCTACGCTATTCTGATCAAGCGTAAGGACTTTCTGTTCGGCTTGAAAAGCTCCGCTAAAGCCGGGGCATTCTTCTTCGAGAAGAGAAGACTTCGCTAGAAGTTTATCTTACTAGATAAGAAAGTATAAAGTTTCACGTTTATGCGTTCTTATCTTTCAACGCGAAACGTATGGCCGCCCGTTAAGACGGCGGCAGGCGTTTCTACATGCATAAATTTGCGGATAAAGGATGGGGATCTTACATTGGACCCTCGAATGGAACTGGAGACGCAAGCGGATCCGGGGCTGATCGCCCGCATGCGCGAGCTGGCGGAAGAGCTCACTCTTCACAATTACAACTATTATACGCTGGACAACCCGACGATCAGCGATGCGGAATATGACAAGCTTTACGACGAGCTGACCGCGCTCGAGCGGGAGACGGGTGTTGTGCTGCCCGAATCGCCCTCCTTGCGCGTCGGCGGGGACATTTTGAAAGGATTCGAGCCTTACCGGCACCGCGCCAAGCTGTGGAGTCTCGACAAGGCGAAGGACGACGAAGGGCTGCTTGCTTGGAACGCCCGCGTTCTGAAAGGAATTGCCGATTACAACGCCAAGCATCCCGAGGAGGAGCCGCTTCCCGCTCCGTCATATGTGGTCGAGCTGAAGTTTGACGGCCTCACCCTCAATTTGACGTATACCGGCGGGCAGCTCGTGCAAGCGGCTACACGCGGCAACGGCACGGTCGGCGAAGGCATTTTGGCCCAGGTCAAAACGATCCGTTCCGTACCGCTGCGCATTCCGTTCGACCAAGGGACGATCGAAGTGCAGGGCGAAGGTATTATGAACCTTTCCGTGCTGGAGAACTACAACAAGACGGCGGTCGAGCCGCTGAAAAATGCCCGCAACGCCGCCGCCGGCGCCCTGCGCAACTTGAATCCGCGCGTCACGGCGGAGCGGAAGCTGAGCGCTTTTTTCTATAATATCGGATATGCCGAGGGCGTCGAACTTGGCGACCATGCGGAGCTGATTCAGTTTTTGCGCGATAATCGCTTCAAAGTGAACCCTTATATCGCGTACTTTAACGATATCGAGGACGTCCGCCAGGAGCTGCACCGCATTGCCGTCATGCGTCCGGACCTGGACTATTTGATCGACGGGGCGGTCGTCAAGCTGACCGACATGCGCACGCGCAGAGCGCTCGGGTATACCGACAAATTCCCGCGCTGGTCCGTCGCGTTCAAGTTCGAGGCGGAGGAGACGACGACCGTGCTGGAGGCCGTGACTTGGAACGTGGGCCGTACCGGCAAAGTGACGCCGCTGGCACGAGTGGAGCCGGTCGAGCTTGCCGGCGTTACGGTTCAGAACTGCACTTTGAACAACGTCGGCGATATCGAGCGCAAAGGGCTCAAATACGGTCTCGGCACCCGTGTGTTCATCCGGCGTTCAAATGACGTTATCCCGGAAATTCTCGGAAGAGCCGACGAAGACGAACAGGGCGAAGAGATCGTCTATCCGGAAAGCTGTCCTTCCTGCGGCGAGCCGCTCGAATATCGCGGGGCCCATCTGTTTTGCCTGAACAAGCTCGGCTGCCGTCCGCAAATTATTGCGCGCATTACTCACTTCGCTTCCCGCGATGCGATGGATATCGAGACGTTCAGCGTCATGACGGCCGATCAGCTTCATGAATCGTGCGGCGTCAACGACCCGGCCGATCTGTACGATCTGACCTACGACGATTTAATTAAGCTGGACCGCTTCGGGGACAAAAAGGCAAGCAATCTGCTCGAAGCGCTTGAAAAATCGAAAGAGCGCGACTTGGCATCATTTCTGAATGCGCTGGGCATCCCGAATACGGGCAAAGCGACGACACGGATGCTTGCCGATCATTTCGGTTCGCTGGATGCGCTGATGAACGCCGACGCGGAGCAGTTGGTTGCGCTTCCCGATGTAGGGGGGATCGTGGCCGAGAGCATTGTCGGCTATTTCGCCGACCCGCTCAGCCGCGCCAGCATATCGCGCATGCTGGCTAAAGGCGTGAAGGCCGAAGCGCCGCAGGCTCCAGCCGCTGCGCCGGCCGACAGCGTCTTTAGCGGCAAGACGGTCGTTCTGACGGGGACGCTGGCGACGATGACCCGCGACGAAGCGGCGCGGCTGCTGGAGGCCGCCGGGGCGAAAGTGACGGGCAGCGTGTCCAAAAAGACCGATTATGTCGTTGCCGGCGAAAATGCCGGAAGCAAGCTGACCAAGGCGCAAGACTTGGGCATTACCGTAATCGACAACGAAGTCGAGCTGAAACGAATGCTGGGACAGTAACGGGCAGACGCCTTGAAATCCGGCGAGATTTCAAGGCGTTTTTGCCTGGTCGCCCATCAAGACGGCGGCAGCCGTTTCTGCTTGCTTTAACATGACCGCCGTTTAATTTAGTGCTAGCGAAACGCTGATCATGTTGTTACTTTATGTCTTTAAAAAGGATGAACGATCGGGAACCGGAACAAGGATTTTGACAGGGTATCGGCTCAGTTAACGAATTGAGCAAGCGTTATATGATCGAAACTGGACAATCGTACATTCTAACGAATCCTGCAATCGTTATCCCTTCCATTTGACCACAATCAGAGGCTCTGTTCTACGAATAGTGACACTGGGATTCGTTAAATCCGGAATGAGCACCATTATTCTGAAATAACGACTGTCAGGAGCCTGTCGATTAACTGTTCATAACTTCGGAAATCTGCGGGAGACCACAAAATGTATGCGAAAAATCATACATCATGAGCGGCACACACACCGAATGAGTTCGATTCTATGCGAAAATTCATATACAAAACGTGATTTGAGCCCTGATTCTGTATATGTATCCGAAAAAACATATACATTCTCTGCATGTGTCCGTTCACATTAAAACTGTCCACAATGAATCGACAGCCTCGTCAGGTTCGTTACAACAGGCTTTCGGGTTAACCTAGGAAAAAAAAGCTTGCATTCATTATTCTCCTGTGTTAAATTATTTCTTGCCGCTTCGACGACATCGCTCAACGGTTGAAACACTTTCTTAAAAAAGAAAAAATAATTGTTGACAACGAAACGCGAAGCTGATATCATAGTTTCTTGTCACGCCGCAAACATGGCGGGGCGAGAGAGCAAGCAAGTTCTTTGAAAACTGAACAAATGAATCATGTTTTAATCCGACAATGTTTTAAATGAGCTAAACAAGCTTCTTATAGAAGTAAACACTTTTATGGAGAGTTTGATCCTGGCTCAGGACGAACGCTGGCGGCGTGCCTAATACATGCAAGTCGAGCGGACTTGAAGGGAGCTTGCTCCTGGATGGTTAGCGGCG
This sequence comes from Paenibacillus beijingensis, assembly GCF_000961095.1. Taxonomy (NCBI): domain Bacteria; kingdom Bacillati; phylum Bacillota; class Bacilli; order Caryophanales; family Paenibacillaceae; genus Paenibacillus; species Paenibacillus beijingensis. Next base: position 2,742,210 of record NZ_CP011058.1, read on the forward strand.
GACGGGTGAGTAACACGTAGGCAACCTGCCTGTAAGACCGGGATAACCTTCGGAAACGAAAGCTAATACCGGATAAGCGGTTCCTTTGCATAGAGGAACCGGGAAAGACGGCGCAAGCTGTCACTTGCAGATGGGCCTGCGGCGCATTAGCTAGTTGGTGGGGTAACGGCTCACCAAGGCGACGATGCGTAGCCGACCTGAGAGGGTGATCGGCCACACTGGGACTGAGACACGGCCCAGACTCCTACGGGAGGCAGCAGTAGGGAATCTTCCGCAATGGACGAAAGTCTGACGGAGCAACGCCGCGTGAGTGAGGAAGGCCTTCGGGTCGTAAAGCTCTGTTGCCAGGGAAGAATGTCGTGGAGAGTAACTGCTCTGCGAATGACGGTACCTGAGAAGAAAGCCCCGGCTAACTACGTGCCAGCAGCCGCGGTAATACGTAGGGGGCAAGCGTTGTCCGGAATTATTGGGCGTAAAGCGCGCGCAGGCGGCTTTGTAAGTCTGGTGTTTAACCCTCGGGCTCAACCTGAGGTCGCATCGGAAACTGCAAGGCTTGAGTACAGAAGAGGAAAGTGGAATTCCACGTGTAGCGGTGAAATGCGTAGAGATGTGGAGGAACACCAGTGGCGAAGGCGACTTTCTGGGCTGTAACTGACGCTGAGGCGCGAAAGCGTGGGGAGCAAACAGGATTAGATACCCTGGTAGTCCACGCCGTAAACGATGAATGCTAGGTGTTAGGGGTTTCGATACCCTTGGTGCCGAAGTTAACACAGTAAGCATTCCGCCTGGGGAGTACGCTCGCAAGAGTGAAACTCAAAGGAATTGACGGGGACCCGCACAAGCAGTGGAGTATGTGGTTTAATTCGAAGCAACGCGAAGAACCTTACCAGGTCTTGACATCCCCCTGAATCCGCTAGAGATAGCGGCGGCCTTCGGGACAGGGGAGACAGGTGGTGCATGGTTGTCGTCAGCTCGTGTCGTGAGATGTTGGGTTAAGTCCCGCAACGAGCGCAACCCTTAGGTTCAGTTGCCAGCACGTAAAGGTGGGCACTCTGAAACGACTGCCGGTGACAAACCGGAGGAAGGTGGGGATGACGTCAAATCATCATGCCCCTTATGACCTGGGCTACACACGTACTACAATGGCCGGTACAACGGGCTGCGAAGCCGCGAGGCGGAGCCAATCCTATAAAGCCGGTCTCAGTTCGGATTGCAGGCTGCAACTCGCCTGCATGAAGTCGGAATTGCTAGTAATCGCGGATCAGCATGCCGCGGTGAATACGTTCCCGGGTCTTGTACACACCGCCCGTCACACCACGAGAGTTTACAACACCCGAAGTCGGTGGGGTAACCGCAAGGAGCCAGCCGCCGAAGGTGGGGTAGATGATTGGGGTGAAGTCGTAACAAGGTAGCCGTATCGGAAGGTGCGGCTGGATCACCTCCTTTCTAAGGAATTAAACCGGTCCTGCGAGGACCGGATAAACGTCGGGTAGAACGCCTCTTATAGAGGCGGACATGATTTCATTTGTTCAGCTTTGATGGAATTTGCTGTGGGGCCATAGCTCAGCTGGGAGAGCGCCTGCCTTGCAAGCAGGAGGTCAGGAGTTCGATCCTCCTTGGCTCCACCAACTTCAACTTCGGTTGAATGTCCATCATTTGCACCTTGAAAACTGGATAGCGAAAGAAATGCTGAAACATCCTTTAGCTGTAATAAATGTGCCGAGCGAAGGTTGTTCGAATGACAAGCGACTTTTGCAGACGTGTTTCCACCGCGTTAGCGTGTGATCAAAGAAACAGGGCTGCAACGGAGACGTCATCGAACCAACCGGAAAGCTTATGCTTTCGAAGCGACGTTGCGTTGCAACGTTTTAGGTTAAGCTAGTAAGAGCGCACGGAGGATGCCTAGGCGCCAGGAGCCGAAGAAGGACGTGGCGAACGACGAAATGCCTCGGGGAGCCGTAAGCAGGCTTTGATCCGGGGATGTCCGAATGGGGAAACCCGGCTGCGGTAATGCGCAGTCACTCCTGACTGAATCCATAGGTCAGGTTGAGGCATACCAGGGGAACTGAAACATCTAAGTACCCTGAGGAAGAGAAAACAAAAGTGATTCCGTCAGTAGCGGCGAGCGAACGCGGATTAGCCCAAACCAGGAAGCTTGCTTCCTGGGGTTGTGGGACGTCTCACATGGAGTTACAAAGGTGTTGGTTAGGCGAAGAGGTCTGGAAAGGCCCGCTAGAAGAGGTAAAAGCCCTGTAACCAAAAGCCAGCACCCTCCGAGACGGATCCCGAGTACCGCGAGACACGTGAAACCTCGTGGGAATCCGGCAGGACCATCTGCCAAGGCTAAATACTCCCTGGCGACCGATAGTGAAGCAGTACCGTGAGGGAAAGGTGAAAAGCACCCCGGAAGGGGAGTGAAACAGATCCTGAAACCGTGCGCTTACAAGAAGTCAGAGCCCGATCTATGGGTGATGGCGTGCCTTTTGTAGAATGAACCGGCGAGTTACGTTCACGTGCAAGGTTAAGGTGGGAAGCCGTAGCCGCAGCGAAAGCGAGTCTGAATAGGGCGAATGAGTACGTGGATGTAGACCCGAAACCGGGTGATCTACCCCTGTCCAGGGTGAAGGTGCGGTAACACGCACTGGAGGCCCGAACCCACGAATGTTGAAAAATTCGGGGATGAGGTGGGGGTAGCGGAGAAATTCCAATCGAACCCGGAGATAGCTGGTTCTCCCCGAAATAGCTTTAGGGCTAGCCTCGGTCATTATGCGTCGTGGAGGTAGAGCACTGATTGGGTGCGGGGCCCGCCAAGGGTTACCAAGTCCAGTCAAACTCCGAATGCCATAGACGTAAGACCGGGAGTCAGACGGTGAGTGCTAAGATCCATCGTCAAGAGGGAAACAGCCCAGATCATCAGCTAAGGTCCCCAAGTGTGTGTTAAGTGGGAAAGGATGTGGAGTTGCCCAGACAACCAGGATGTTGGCTTAGAAGCAGCCACCATTGAAAGAGTGCGTAATAGCTCACTGGTCGAGTGACTCTGCGCCGAAAATGTAACGGGGCTAAACACACCACCGAAGCTATGGCAACGCGTATCCTTCGGGATACCGCTTGGGTAGGGGAGCGTCGTGTATAGGTTGAAGTCAGACCGTAAGGACTGGTGGACGGTACACGAGTGAGAATGCCGGTATGAGTAACGAAAAGATGGGTGAGAATCCCATCCGCCGAAAGCCTAAGGGTTCCTGAGGAAGGCTCGTCCTCTCAGGGTAAGTCGGGACCTAAGGCGAGGCCGAAAGGCGTAGTCGAAGGACAACAGGTTGATATTCCTGTACCACCGTAATCCGCTATGAGCGATGGGGTGACGCAGAAGGGTAGTGACGCGAGCTGATGGAATAGCTCGTCCAAGCAGTGAGGCTGGTTGATAGGTAAATCCGTCAACCGTTAAGGCTGGGCTGTGATGGGGAGGGAAAATTACAGTACCGAAGGTCATGTGCTCCGGCTGCCGAGAAAAGCCTCTAGCCAGGAGAAGGTGCCCGTACCGCAAACCGACACAGGTAGGCGAGCAGAGCATGCTAAGGCGCGCGGAGTAACTCTCGTTAAGGAACTCGGCAAAATGACCCCGTAACTTCGGGAGAAGGGGTGCCTCGGTAGGGTGAATAGCCCGAGGGGGCCGCAGTGAAAAGGCCCAAGCGACTGTTTAGCAAAAACACAGGTCTGTGCGAAGCCGTAAGGCGAAGTATACGGGCTGACGCCTGCCCGGTGCTGGAAGGTTAAGGGGAGCGGTTAGGAGCAATCCGAAGCTGTGAACCGAAGCCCCAGTAAACGGCGGCCGTAACTATAACGGTCCTAAGGTAGCGAAATTCCTTGTCAGGTAAATTCTGACCCGCACGAATGGCGTAACGACTTGGGCGCTGTCTCAACGAGAGATCCGGTGAAATTTTAATACCTGTGAAGATGCAGGTTACCCGCGACAAGACGGAAAGACCCCATGGAGCTTTACTGCAGCTTGATATTGGACTTGGGTACGATCTGTACAGGATAGGTGGGAGCCTAGGAAGCCGGAGCGCCAGCTTCGGTGGAGGCGCCGTTGGGATACCACCCTGATCGTACTTGAGTTCTAACCCGCTACCGTGAAACCGGTAGGGGGACCGTGTCAGGCGGGCAGTTTGACTGGGGCGGTCGCCTCCTAAAATGTAACGGAGGCGCCCCAAGGTTCCCTCAGAATGGTTGGAAATCATTCGCAGAGTGCAAAGGCATAAGGGAGCTTGACTGCGAGACCTACAAGTCGAGCAGGGACGAAAGTCGGGCTTAGTGATCCGGTGGTACCGAATGGAAGGGCCATCGCTCAACGGATAAAAGCTACCCTGGGGATAACAGGCTTATCTCCCCCAAGAGTCCACATCGACGGGGAGGTTTGGCACCTCGATGTCGGCTCATCGCATCCTGGGGCTGAAGTAGGTCCCAAGGGTTGGGCTGTTCGCCCATTAAAGCGGTACGCGAGCTGGGTTCAGAACGTCGTGAGACAGTTCGGTCCCTATCTGTCGTGGGCGTAGGAAATTTGAGAGGAGCTGTCCTTAGTACGAGAGGACCGGGATGGACGTACCGCTGGTGTACCAGTTGTTCCGCCAGGAGCACCGCTGGGTAGCCAAGTACGGACGGGATAAGCGCTGAAAGCATCTAAGCGTGAAGCCCCCCTCAAGATGAGATTTCCCAGTATGTAAGACCCCTGGAAGACGACCAGGTTGATAGGTTCGAGGTGGAAGCGCGGCAACGTGTGCAGCTGACGAATACTAATCGGTCGAGGGCTTATCCTAATGGGTTTTCCAAGTGAGGAAAACCGCAAGGCATATGATTCAGCTAAGGAAACACAAGCAATCTTTCGCATCCGGTTTTCAAGGTGTAAAACCTTAATGTTCCGAAGAGGAACCCGTTTGGTGGCGATGGCGGAAGGGAACCACGCGTACCCATCCCGAACACGACCGTTAAGCCTTCCAGCGCCGATGGTACTTGGACCGCAGGGTCCTGGGAGAGTAGGACGTCGCCAAGCACGAGGAACCCGCTGCATTCGCAGCGGTTTTTTTGTTGTACTCGAACAAAGCAGCATTTTGTTGTACTCGAACAAAGCAGCATTTTGTTGTACTCGAACAAAGCAGCATCGTGCTGTTGTATTGCGAAGCTGGAGATGGTGTAGTATTCAAGCGGAACCGTATCGTGCTGTTATTTTCAAGCGACAGTATGATCTATTATTCTCATTGCCTGATATTAGCAGTTATGCCATAATAACTGCTATTGGAGGTGGGAGAATTGGAAATTCGCGTTCTGCGAGCGGATGAATTCGATCTTTATCTTGAACTGGCTCAATATGCGTTTCAAATTGAAATGACGGAAGAACAAACGAACGATGCGCGCGGGCGCTTCAAGCCGGAGCATGTAACCGGTGCATTTGAGGACGGGAATCTGGCGGCGATGCTGACGATAATCCCGCTCGACATCTATCTGCAAGGGGCAAAGGTTCAAATGGGCGGAGTCGCCGGGGTCAGTTCGTGGCCGGAGAAGCGCCGGCAGGGTTGCGTCGGCAAGCTGATTGCCCATGCTTTGGAGCAGATGAGGAGCAGCGGGCAGACCGTATCGATGCTGGCGCCGTTTTCGTTTTCTTTTTATCGCAAATACGGATGGGAAATGGCATTTGAACACAAGAAATATACGATTGCGACGAGCTTTCTGCCGCCGAGAATCGATACCGGCGGGAGAGTGGAGCGCAGAGATAACGATCGGGAGCTGGTAGCGGAAATTTACGAAGCGTATGCCAGCCGCTACAACGGGACGCTGTCGCGCTCCGCAGAATGGTGGACAACGTCCGTTTACCGCCGTAAAAAAGGCTCGACTGCCGTATATTTCGGAGCGGACAATCGTCCTTCCGGCTATGCGATTTACAAAGTTCAAGACCGGAAATTGACGATTCACGAGCTGGTTTATTTAGATGAAGAAGCTCGCCGCGCATTGTGGACTTTTTTTGCCAATCACGATTCGATGATCGATGAGACGGTCGTAACCGCTCCCGCAGACGACGATTTGCCGTTTCTGCTGCCGAATCCGCGCATAGGACAGGAAATGGTCCCTTATTTTATGGCGCGAATTGTAGATGTGGAGCAGTTGGTGAACATGTATCGCTTTGCCGAAGGTGTCCGCGGCCACTTTACGCTCAGGCTCACCGACTCTTATGCTCCATGGAATGAAGGGGTTTGGCGCTTCACTGCAGACGGCAGCGGCGGCGCTGCCTTAGAGCTTGAGCGTGGAGCGGATCCGGTCAGCCCGGAAACAGAGAGCGAAACGGCCGCCACACTTGAGCACTACGATCACGATAATGAACTTACTTGCGGAATCGAGACGCTATCGGCGATTTTGTTCGGCTTCAAGCGTCCGCTTGAGCTTGTGCGCGCCGGACGTTTGAACGGTTCGCTTGATTCGGCCGAGCTGCTCGAGAAGTTGATTCCCCGCCGCAGCACTTATTTGCTTGATTTTTTCTGAGCCTATTTCGCCGTATTTGCCCGCATTGCCTCATCGTGTCAAATTCCGGACAGCTGCAGCTTGCAGCTGTCTTTTTTGCGCCGTGAATCCCGCGGAATGTATCGACAGCTGCATAAATGTATAAATAGGCGCAGCCTGTATCAAGATGTTAACAAGATCATAAAATAAATAACGCAGGCTAATCCCCTTGACCTTTTGGAAAAAAGGCGTATAATTATCATTAAAGTCAAAGAAAGTCAAAGTCAGTTGCTTCCTTTCTCCGGTTCCGGGCAATAATGCCCTGCTGCGGGGGAACACTATCGGCAATGCTTTGGCGCTTTGGCGCAACCGCTACATCGTCTCTTTGTTGGCAGTATTAGGGAGGTTGGGCATTTGCGTAACATTTCCGATTCTTTGGAGCAGTATCTGAAACAGATCCTGCAGGAAAGCCCGGAAGGCGCGGTTGAAATTCAACGCAATGATTTGGCGGACCGCTTCTCTTGTGTGCCTTCGCAAATCAACTATGTCATCAGTACGCGATTTACACTGGAGAAAGGGTACCTGGTTGAAAGCAAGCGCGGCGGCGGCGGATACATCCGCATTCAGCGGGTGGAGCTGCCGGCCCTTAAAGCGATTCAGGGGCACATCAGCCAGACGATTGGCGAGCAGGTGGACCAGAATGCGGCGGAAGGGCTTATTTACCAGCTTGAAGAAGCGGACCTCATTTCCAGGCGCGAAGGCAATCTGCTGCGTGCGGCGATCTGCCGCGAGGCGCTCGCACTTAAACTGCCGCTGCGCGATGAAATCCGGGCCAGATTGCTCAAGGCGATGCTGATTTCATTGCTGATGAAATAGAGCCCTTCACTTGCGGGCTTTCGTCCATCAGCGGGCGGTATTTGCGGAAGGAGGAGACAGATTGCTTTGTCAGGAATGCGGCAAAAGGCCGGCTACACTTCATTTTACGAAAATCATAAATGGGGAGAAGACGGAGTTTCATATCTGCGAATCGTGTGCACGGGAAAAGGGCGACAGCATCCCCGGCGCTCCGAACGGCTTCTCCATTCACAGTCTGCTGTCGGGACTGATGGATTTCGATCCTTCCGGGGGGGCGGCGGGCCTCGGCTCGAAGCCGCAGACGCTGCGCTGCGACGAATGCGGATTGACTTACGGCCAATTCAGCAAGCTGGGCCGTTTCGGCTGCAGCTCCTGTTACCGTCATTTCGGGGAAAGGCTGGATCCGCTGTTCAAGCGGGTGCACGGCAGCACGGTCCACAGCGGCAAAATTCCGAAACGCTGCGGCGGACGTATCCAAACCAAACGGGAGATCGACCGGCTTCGTCATGATTTGCAGAGCTCCATTGAGCGGGAGGAGTTTGAAGCTGCCGCCAGCCTAAGAGACCAGATCCGCGAGCTGGAAAAGCAAATTGCGGAATCCTAGTCCTTCAAAGGAGCGCGAATCTTAGTCTTTGAATGATGCCACTATATCTCCAGCGGATGGCGCAGCCGCTTGCTGGCGGGTAACTTTTATGAAAAAGTGATCCGGGTAAAGATAAAAAAGAGGGTTTTTGCACATCGACGCAGAACGTGAAGGAGGGGATATTCTTGGCAAAACACCGTTTTGCCCAGGAAGCGCTGAGCGAATGGATGAAGGGCGGCGGTCCCGATTCCGACATCGTGTTCAGCAGCCGGATACGGATCGCGCGCAATTTGCGCCATAAGCCGTTTCCCATGCTCGCGACGAACCAGCAGTCCCAAGACGTGATGGAGCAGCTCACAGCCGTAGCCCGGGAGGGCAAGTTGAATAAAGTCGGCACATTCGAAACGATTATTTTGTCCGACCTTAGCGAGTTGGAGCGGAGGGTGCTCGTCGAGAAGCATCTGATCAGTCCGGGTTTGGCCAACGAATCGCGAAGCGGGGCGCTCATATTGAGCGACAACGAATCCGTGAGCATTATGATTAATGAAGAAGACCATTTGCGTATCCAATGTTTGTATCCCGGCTTTCAAATTCAGGAAGCCTGGTCGTTGGCAAGCCGCATTGACGATATTTTTGAAGAAGCGGCCGATTATGCGTTTGACGAAAAAAGAGGGTATTTGACCAGCTGTCCGACCAATGTCGGAACGGGCATCCGGGCATCGGTAATGATGCACCTGCCGGCACTGGTGATGACCCAGCAAATCAACCGCATCCTGTCGGCCATTACTCAGGTCGGCCTGGCTGTCAGAGGACTTTACGGCGAAGGCAGCGAGGCGATCGGGAACCTGTTTCAAATTTCGAACCAGATTACGCTAGGACAGTCGGAGAATGAAATTATTACGAATCTGTACAGCGTCGTCCGGCAAATCATCGAGCATGAGAAAGCGGCGCGCGAGCGGCTGATGGCGGATTCCAGGCTGCGCATCGAGGACCGGGTCAGAAGATCGTACGGCATTTTGTCCTATGCGGCGATTATGGATTCCAAAGAGTCGGCGCAGCGGCTGTCGGATGTCAGGCTCGGCATCGACCTCGGCTTGATTAGCCAAGTTTCGCCGCAGGTAATGAATGAATTGATGGTTATGACTCAACCGGGCTTTTTGCAGCAGGCTTTTGATGAAAAAATGAATCCGGACCAGCGCGATGTCCGCCGCGCGGAACTGATCCGCCGGCAGCTGGTTCCCCGATCCGAACATGGAGGTGCATTGGAATGATGTTTGGAAGATTTACGGAACGCGCTCAGAAGGTACTTGCTCTTGCTCAAGAGGAAGCGGTACGTCTTGGACACAACAATATCGGCACGGAACACATTTTGCTCGGCCTGATCCGCGAAGGCGAAGGCATTGCGGCGAAAGCGCTGATCGGCCTCGGCCTCGGCCTTGAGAAAATCCAGGACGAAGTCGAAGCGCTGATCGGACGCGGGCAGGAGCAGCCGACGAACATCGCCTATACCCCGCGCGCGAAAAAAGTGATCGAATTGTCGATGGACGAAGCCCGCAAGCTCGGCCATACGTATGTCGGCACGGAGCACATTTTGCTCGGCCTCATCCGTGAGGGAGAGGGTGTAGCGGCACGTGTGCTGAACAACCTCGGCATCAGCCTGAACAAAGCGCGTCAGCAAGTGCTGCAGCTGCTCGGCAGCAGCGAAGCCGTTTCCAGCAGCCACGGCGCGCCGGCGAACGTGAGCACGCCGACGCTTGACGGTCTGGCCCGCGATTTGACGGCAACCGCACGCGACGGCAACCTCGATCCGGTTATCGGCCGCAGCAAAGAAATTGAACGCGTCATTCAAGTGCTCAGCCGCCGCACGAAGAACAATCCGGTGCTGATCGGCGAGCCCGGCGTCGGCAAAACGGCGATTGCCGAAGGGCTGGCGCAAAAAATTATCGCCAACGAAATTCCCGAAACGCTGCGCGACAAACGCGTCATGACGCTCGACATGGGCTCGGTCGTGGCGGGTACGAAATACCGCGGCGAATTCGAGGACCGTTTGAAAAAAATTATGGATGAAATCCGCCAGGCGGGCAACATCATCCTGTTCATCGACGAGCTGCACACGCTGATCGGCGCAGGCGGCGCGGAAGGGGCGATCGACGCCTCCAACATCCTGAAGCCGGCGCTGGCGCGCGGCGAGCTGCAGTGCATCGGCGCGACAACGCTCGACGAATACCGCAAATATATCGAGAAGGACGCCGCTCTTGAGCGCCGCTTCCAGCCGATTACGGTCGATCAGCCGACGCCGGAAGAAGCGATTCAAATTCTGATGGGACTGCGCGACCGTTACGAAGCGCATCACCGCGTAAAAATTACCGACGATTCGATCGTTGCGGCGGTTAAATTGTCGGATCGCTACATCACCGATCGTTTCCTGCCGGATAAAGCAATCGATCTGATCGACGAGGCGGGCTCCAAAGTAAGACTGAATTCGTACACGGTTCCGCCCGATCTGAAGCAGCTCGAAAGCCGTCTCGAAGACGTGCGCAAGGAGAAGGACGCCGCCGTACAAAGCCAGGAATTCGAGAAAGCGGCCGCTTTGCGCGATACCGAACAGAAGATTCGCGAAGAGCTCGACGTGACGAAGAACAACTGGAAAGAAAAACAAGGCCGTACCGACTCCGAAGTAACGCCGGAAGACATCGCCGAAATCGTCGCAAGCTGGACCGGCATTCCCGTCAGGAAGCTGGCTGAAGAGGAAACCGAGCGTCTGCTCAAGATGGAAAGCATTCTGCATGACCGGGTTATCGGCCAGAACGATGCCGTCAAAGCGGTATCCCGCGCAATCCGCCGCGCCCGTGCCGGACTGAAAGATCCGAAGCGCCCGATGGGCTCCTTCATCTTCCTCGGCCCGACCGGCGTCGGTAAAACGGAGCTGGCACGCGCCCTTGCCGAAGCGATGTTCGGCGACGAGAACGCCGTCATCCGGATCGACATGTCCGAGTACATGGAGAAGCATTCCACTTCCCGTCTCGTCGGAGCGCCTCCGGGATATGTCGGCTACGAGGAAGGCGGCCAGCTGACCGAGAAAGTCCGCCGCAAACCGTATTCCGTCGTGCTGCTCGACGAAATCGAGAAGGCGCATCCGGAAGTATTCAACATTTTGCTGCAGGTGCTGGAGGACGGCCGTCTGACCGACTCCAAAGGACGCGTCGTCGACTTCCGCAACACGCTGATAATTATGACGTCCAACGTCGGTGCGGATCAAATCAAGCGCAATTCGACGCTCGGCTTCACGGCTTCCCAGGATGCCGGCCGCGAATTCACGCTGATGAAGGACAAAGTAATGGGCGAGCTGAAGAAAAGCTTCCGTCCGGAGTTCCTGAACCGGATCGACGAATCGATCGTGTTCCATTCGCTGGAGCAGGAGCATATCACCGAAATCGTGACGCTCATGTCCGAAGAGCTGCGTAAACGGCTGCGTGAGCAGGAAGTGGATTTCACGCTTACCGATGCGGCGAAATCGTTCCTCGCCAAGGAAGGGTTCGACCAGCAGTACGGTGCCCGTCCGCTGCGCCGGGCCATTCAGAAGCATATCGAGGACCGTCTGTCCGAAGATCTGCTGCTGGGCAAAATCAACAAAGGCGACACGCTCGTCATTGATGAAAAAGAAGGCACGCTGACCGTAGAGCCGGTCGGAGCGGGATCCTCGAAGTCGTAAACCACTTTCTAATTCATATACGATTAACGTAAGGCGGCGGCCCTAGTGAAGGGGCGCCGCCTTTTTTTGTCCGGAAGAACGCGTTCCTCATTTGTTCCGGCAAGGGGATAAATGGTAATCTGATAGAAGAAAGCGCCAGTAGTGGAATCCAAACTCGAGGAGGTATGGATATGATCGTTGTGACCAACACCATTCAAATTAAGAAAGGGCACGGGAGGCAGGTGGCCGCGCGGTTCAAAAACCCGAAGGGCGTTCATACGATGCCGGGTTTTGTGAAAATGGAGCTGCTTTTGTCGGAAAGCGGCGAGGAGGCGGAAGAGCTGAAAGTGGTGACGACCTGGCAAAATAAAGCCTCTTTCGACAACTGGGTGAACAGCGATTCGTTCAAGGAAGCGCATGCCCGCCGTTCGTCCGCGGGCACGGGCGGGGGACATCCGGGAGGAAAGCCGCCGGAGCATGCCGGCAGCCATCTGAGCAGTCCATCGCAAGGTCAAGGCGGGCATCACTCCGCAGAGCAGCCACAGGATCAGAGCGGACATCCCGGCGGGACGGCTGCCGGTCCGGGACCGATTATGCTCGGTTCGAAGCTGTCGATTCATGAGCTTCTGTTTACCCAGGAAGCGGTTTCCCCGACATAATATCGCCGCCGTATCCGTTCTTTTTCGAACGGGTACGGCTTTTTTGTTGCGAACAGGCGAATCCGTATATTTTCGTACAATGAGGGTTTATTGCCGCTTGCATAAATGGTAAACTTTGAAGGGTGATGTCAATTCTGTCAAAGGAGCCGCTTATGGCAAAAGTGAAAGTGAAATTTATTTGCACGGAATGCGGCACCGAATCGCCCAAGTGGCTCGGCAAATGCCCTGGCTGCAGCGCGTGGAATACGATGGCGGAAGAGAAGGAAACCGTTGTCAAAACGCAAGGCGCATTTGTTACGGGAAACGGGACGAAAGAAAAGCCGCGTTCCATCATAGATATAGAAAGCGGGCGCGAGCCCAGAATCGAGACACGCCTGAACGAATTGAACCGCGTGCTGGGCGGCGGCGTCGTTCCGGGTTCCCTCATTCTGGTCGGGGGCGATCCCGGCATCGGCAAATCGACGCTGCTGCTGCAAACGTCGCATGCGCTGGCCGATACCGGACTTAAGGTGCTGTATATTTCCGGTGAGGAATCGGTGCGGCAGACGAAGCTGCGGGCTGACCGTCTCGGGGCGCTGTCGAAGTCGCTGTTTGTACTGTGCGAGACGAATATGGAGCATATTAATGAAGCGATCGACTCGCTGGGTCCGGACTTTCTCGTCATCGACTCCATTCAAACGGTCTACGAGCCGAGCGTCCAATCGGCTCCGGGTAGCGTGGCCCAGGTGCGGGAGTGCACGTCGCACTTTATGCGGCTGGCGAAAGTGAAAGGGATTGCGACCGTGCTCGTCGGCCATGTGACCAAAGAAGGGGCGATCGCCGGCCCGAGGCTGCTCGAGCATATGGTCGACTGCGTGTTGTACTTCGAAGGCGAGCGCCATCATTCCTACCGCCTGCTGCGGGCGGTCAAAAACCGCTTCGGCTCCACAAACGAAATCGGCATTTTCGAGATGGGAGAGGACGGCTTGACCGAGGTGTCCAACCCGTCGGAGCAGTTTCTGTCTGAGCGGCCGCTCGGCGTCTCCGGCTCTACCGTAGTGGCCAGCGTCGAAGGAACGCGGCCGGTGCTGGTGGAGCTGCAGGCGCTTGTGGCGCCTACCCACTTCCCGTCGCCGAGACGGACGGCAACCGGCGTCGACCACAACCGGATGGCGCTCATCATCGCCGTGCTGGAGAAGCGGATTGGCATGTTTTTACAGACGCAGGACGCTTATCTTAATGTCGCCGGAGGCGTCCGGCTCGATGAGCCGGCCGTCGATTTGGCCGCGGCGGTCTCGCTGGCGTCGAGCTTCCGGGATGCGCCGACGCGCCCGTTCGACGTCGTCTTCGGCGAAGTAGGGCTTACGGGCGAGGTGCGGGCCGTGTCGCGCGCGGAGCAGCGGGTTAAAGAAGCGGAGAAGCTCGGTTTTAAGCGTGTTATTATGCCGGAAAAAAGTCTAAAAGGGTGGAAACCGCCCGCAGGCATTGAAATCATCGGCGTCGGAACGGTTTCGGAAGCGCTGAAAGCGGCGCTTGAATAGGGGGCACAACAACTGATGAAGGAACAGAGAGAGCAGGAAACAATGAACCAGCTGCTGCCGCTCGTTGCGCCGGGAACCGCATTCCGGGAAGGGCTGGAAAATGTGCTTCGGGCCAAGACGGGGGCGCTGATCGTCGTCGGTTACAGTCCCGAAGTGATGGAAGTGGTGGACGGCGGATTTTCGATCAATTGCGATTTTTCACCCAACTATTTATATGAATTGGCCAAGATGGATGGGGCCATTATATTAAGCGAGGACATGCGCCGCATTCTGTACGCCAATACGCAGCTTATTCCAGACAGTTCCATTACGTCGATCGAGACGGGAATCCGTCACCGGACGGCGGAACGGGTTGCCAAGCAGACGGGCAAGCTGGTCGTGTCCATCTCGCAACGGCGCAACGTGATTACGCTGTACCAGGGCAATTTGCGCTATTCGCTCAAAGATATGGGTGTCATTTTGACAAAAGCAAACCTGGCCATCCAAACGCTTGAGAAGTATAAAGCGGTGCTGAAGCAGGCATTCACCAATTTGTCGGCGCTGGAATTCGAGGAGCTCGTTACGCTGCAGGAGGTGGCCCATGTCATCCACCGGGTGGAGATGGTGCTTCGCATCAAGATGGAGATTAAGCGTTATGTCAATGAGCTGGGAACGGAAGGGCGCCTGATCAGCATGCAGCTGGAGGAACTGATCGTCGGCGTTGAAGAGGATGCATGGTTCCTGCTTAAAGATTACGTTCGCGACAACAATGACGAGAAAATCCGTGAAATCCGGGGTTCGCTGAAAAAATTGAGCAACGACGATCTCCTTGACCGGACGCAAATTATCCGGCTGCTCGGTTACCCGCAAGGTGCGGCAATCGCCGAAGAAGCGGTTTCTCCGCGCGGGTACCGGTTAATGTATCGTATCCCCCGTTTGCCGATCGTCATCATGAACAATCTGGTCGAACGGTTCGGCCATCTGCCGCACATCGTCATGGCGACGATTGAAGAGCTGGATGATGTGGATGGGATAGGAGAGGTTCGGGCACGGGCGATTAAGGAAGGCTTGAAGCGGATTCAGGAACAAATGTTCATTGACAGGCAAATATGAATCCCATAGAATTGGTTAATGTGATCGGACGGCTGGATGTATATGGAATTGGGCGTTGCCGGAACGCCTGCTGCATTTAAGGGCACAGATGAGATGAGGTGATCGCGATGTTTACAAAATCCATACCGAGTCTGTTTACGGTAGGTAATCTGTTTTTGGGGATTATCGCCATCATATTGGTGTTTAACGATAAACCGGATTATGCGGCCATGATGGTCATTATCGCCATGCTGCTGGACGGAGTGGACGGCCGCGTCGCGCGAGCGCTTAATGCGCAAAGCGAGTTCGGCAAGGAGCTTGATTCGCTGTCGGACGTCATTTCATTCGGAGTGGCGCCGGCCTTTATTATGTACGTGGTCGCATTTCAGGATATGAATTCGGCTGCGGCCTGGATCGTAACGGCAATTTTTCCGATCTGCGGGGCGCTGCGGCTGGCGCGGTTCAACGTCATTTCCGGCATTCCCGGATATTTCGTCGGGCTTCCGATTCCGGCTGCAGGCGGCGTACTCGCTACGCTGGCTTTGTTTCAAAGAGATATCCATCCGTGGATTTTGCTGGCCAGTACGCTTGCGCTTTCGTTTCTGATGGTAAGTACGGTGAAATACCCGAACTTCAAAAAGCTCGGCATTCCGAAAGGGGCCATTTGGGTTATCCCCTGCATTGTGGCGCTGGCCGTTGTGCTCGGCATTTTGTTCCCGAACCATTTGTCCAAAATTATTTTTGTGCCGCTGCTGCTTTATGCGCTGTACGGCCTAAAAAAAAACGTTAGTGTGCCAATGAGAAGACTGCGCCGCAAGCGCCGGGCGTCTCAGCTGCCGGACGATACCGTGCAGCCGAAGCGCTCGGTGTAACGGGCGGCTGCAGGCAGACTTCGCGAAACAAAAAGGCTGCACCTTCAAGCGTCAAACTTGAAGGTGCAGCCTTTTTCAATTATTTGCATGCCGCTATAACGCCGGTACGTCTTAAGTCAAATTAAACAGACCAAGCGTCGAGCATTTGTCTGATTCTTTCGCGACAACTTCGTCAAGGTTGATTTCCAGCAGATTGCAAAGCGCAGACATGTAGAACAGATTGCGTCCAAGCTCGGCTTTGAGCACGTCGCGGCAATGCTCGCATACGTGTCCTTCCATATGCGTTTCCAGCAACGCCTTGGCATCTTCGAGCTCGGGGTCTTCCGAGTATTGCTGTTTGCGGGCATTGACTTCGATACAACCGCATTCGGTTACCGCCTTGGCGACCGCGCGGTTGACGGAAGCTCCGGTCTGGCCGTATTTGGACAGCACGTCAAGCACACTTCGATGTCGGAGCAGCAATTCCGAAACCTGCTGCTGAAATTGGTTTAGCGTTGGGGCGCTCATCAGTTCCACCTCTTTCGTCAATTTGCCACTGGTTCTATTATAAGCCTGGCAGTAAATGATTTCAAAAAACTTTTCCGATTCTGAGAAACCCTTCATGCCGCGCCCCTGGCCAACTAGGGCAAGGGAAAGCAGGGGCTTCTTTCCTCGAAATGTATGCTTGCCCATCTCTTCCATAAGTGGGACGGCGTTTTTGTTATGGCCATAGGTTTTTGCTCAACCTCTGACGTAGGGGGAGTCTTCGAGCAATGAACGTCAGCGAACGATTTATGAAACTGGCTTAAAGAATCGTAAAACCGTTATTTCAGGAATATTAGACTTCTTGAGCGGTAACGAACCCTACAATCATTATTTCAGCAAAAAACAACCTAACCGAGTCAATAGGAATAGAATAGTTACGCTACGATTCGTTAGAGCTTGGAAGAGGTTCAATATGCACAAATAACGATAACTCGGTTCGTAAGCCGCGTCAGGGTGAATTCCCTGGCGGTTTTTCTTAGCTGAATAAAAATGTCGATCCGCGGACGGTTAGCCTCCGGCAGATATGACCATAATTGCTAATGGAGGTGAAGGAAATGGTAAAACGTATTTTACAACTTATCGGTATCCTATTTGGCGGTATAGCCGGTTCCCAGGCTTACGGCTGGTTTGGCGGCGGCTCGGCCAATCTGGCGGCTTACGGCATTATGACCAGCTCCTACGGCTATTACACGTATGTGGCGATCGGCGCATTGGGAGGCTACATGCTGATGGCGGCTTTTTCCGGGCGGATCATCGGCTGGATCGGCGAAGGCGCGAGACGGACGGCGGAGCTGCCGACCGCGGACCTGCTGTCCGGAGCGGCGGGGCTGACGATGGGATTGGCGCTGTCGGCGCTGCTCTATCCGGCGCTCCCGGATTTGAAAGGGGTCGGCGCGCTGCTGCCCGTCGTGGTGACGTTCACGCTCGGACTGCTGGGCCTTAATGTCGGGCTCCGCAAAAAGGAAGAGCTGGAAGCCGGCGTTGCGTCGCTGCTGCAAAAGCGTCAGGAACCGGAACCGCAGGCGGAGCCGGTGAACTTCGAAGAGCATAAAATTATGGACACCAGCGTCATTATCGACGGCCGCATCGCGGATATTTGCAAAACCGGGTTTATCGAGGGAACGCTTGTCATTCCCGAATTTGTGCTGGAAGAGCTGCAGCATATCGCCGATTCGTCGGATTTGCTTAAGCGCAACCGCGGACGGCGCGGACTGGACATTTTAAACAAAATCCAAAAAGAGCTCGATGTGAAGGTGCTCATCTACGAAGGCGACTTCGAGGAAATCGGCGAGGTGGACAGCAAGCTCGTGAAGCTGGCCAAAGTGCTGCGCGGCAAAGTGCTGACCAACGACTTCAATCTGAACAAGGTGTGCGAGCTGCAAGGCGTGTCCGTTCTGAATATTAACGACCTGGCCAATGCGGTGAAGCCGGTCGTGCTCCCGGGCGAAGAAATTATCGTACAGGTGATCAAGGACGGCAAGGAGCACGGGCAGGGAGTCGCTTATCTCGATGACGGGACGATGATCGTCGTCGAAGGCGGGCGCGATTATATCGGCATGACGATGGAAGTGCTGGTGACGAGTGTGCTGCAGACGTCCGCGGGCCGGATGATCTTTGCCAAGCCGAAACTGTTGGAAAAAGCGCTGTAACGAGGTATGATAGTAACTGCTTGTATGAATCCGGGCAGCGGGGCATTTACATACCGCCGGATAGGCCCGGCGCATACGGACGTTACAGCGGGGCGGGTTGCTTAACATGAACATAGAGTCTGGGGAAACCGCGCCGCGCGGCGCGAATGCGGCGGACCGCGGCGGCGCGTGCCGCGAAGCGGGCGCAGGCGTGCAAGGACGCTGGGGCGCGGTCATCGTAGCGGCAGGACGGGGCAGCAGGATGGGTACCGCCGAGAGCAAGCAGTTTTTGCAGCTGGCGGGCATGCCGATCTTGATTCATACGCTTCAGGTGTTCCAGGAGATGGATGAAATTGCCGAGATTGCGCTCGTGACCGGCTCCGGCGATGTGCAGCGGTGCCGGGATCTGGCGGAACGCTACGGGCTCAGCAAAGTAAGCGCTGTGCTGGCAGGCGGCAGCGAGCGGCAGCATTCGGTGCGGTGCGGGCTGGATGCGCTTGGAACCCAATGGGCGCTTGTCCATGATGGCGTGCGCCCTTTCGTTACGCCGGAAGCGGTGCGTGCCTGCTGCGCAAAAGCGGAAGAGACCGGCGGCGCTGTGCTGGCCGTCCCGGTTAAAGATACGATCAAGCAGGTCGGAAGCGACGGCATCATTGTGTCGACGCCTGACCGTCGGAGCTTGTGGGCGATCCAAACGCCGCAAGCTTTTCGGCGTGCGCTGCTGCTGGAAGCGCATAAGCGGGCGGAGGCGGATGAGTATGTCGGAACCGACGACGCTTCGGTCGTAGAGCGGCTTGGCGTGCCGGTGGCGGTGGCGCAGGGGGAATATACGAATATAAAAATTACGACGCCGGACGACCTTCCTTATGCGGAATTTTTACTGAATCAGCGGCGGCAACTTGCGGGAGGAGACGATTTATGATTCGGATTGGACAAGGCTTTGACGTGCATCAGCTCGTGGAGGGCCGGCCGTGCATCATCGGCGGGGTCACCATCCCGTACGAGAAAGGGCTGCTCGGGCACTCCGATGCGGATGTGCTGCTGCATGCGATATCCGACGCCATTTTGGGGGCGCTTGGTCTCGGGGATATCGGCAAGCACTTTCCCGATACCGATCCTTCGTTCAAAGATGCGGACAGCCTGAAGCTGCTCGAGCGGGTATGGGAGCTTGCGAAGCAGCGAGGCTACAAGCTGGGCAATGTCGATTCCACCATCATTGCGCAGCGGCCCAAGATGGCCCCTTACATTCCGCAAATGGCGGAAATCATTGCGCGCGCGCTGGAAGCCGACATGTCGGCGGTAAACGTCAAAGCGACGACGACGGAGCAGCTCGGATTCACCGGGCGGGGCGAAGGAATTGCGGCGCAATCGGTTGTCTGTCTGGTGAAGGATATGCTATCATCTTAGAATCATTCATACGAGGGAAACAGGAAACGATCAATGCTTCCGAAGCGTCTTCGCTTCGCTGAAGCTGGAGGGGGATTCGGCTATGTCTCAGGAAGTAAGGGTGCGTTACGCGCCGTCGCCAACCGGGCATCTGCATATCGGCAATGCGAGAACGGCGCTGTTCAACTATTTGTTCGCCCGCAATCAGGGCGGCAAATTTATTATCCGGATCGAGGATACGGACGTGAAACGGAATGTGGCCGGCGGAGAGGAAAATCAGCTGTCCTATCTGAAATGGCTCGGCATCGACTGGGATGAAAGCATCGACATCGGCGGCGGCTACGGTCCTTACCGCCAGACGGAGCGGCTCGACATTTACCGCGAATATTGGCAGGAGCTGCTCGATAAAGGCCTGGCCTACCGCTGCTACTGCACGGAGGAGGAGCTGGAGCGCGAGCGCGAGGAGCAGCTTGCCCGCGGCGAAACGCCGCGCTATTCCGGTGCGCACCGGAATTTGACCGGGGAGCAGATCAAGGCGTTTGAAGCGGAAGGACGCGTGCCGAGCATCCGTTTCAGGGTGCCGGAAGGACGCACGTATACGTTCGATGACCTGGTCAAAGGCAGCATCAGCATCGATACGGAAGGAACGGGCGATTTCGTCATCGTCAAAAGAGACGGCATTCCGACCTACAATTTCGCTGTCGTCATCGACGATTACTTGATGAAGATTACTCATGTGCTGCGCGGAGAGGACCATATTTCCAATACGCCCCGCCAGCTCATGATTTATGAAGCGCTCGGCTGGGAGCCGCCGCGTTTCGGCCATATGACGCTTATCGTGAACGAAAACCGCAAAAAGCTGAGCAAGCGCGACGAATCAATCATCCAGTTCATCGAGCAGTATGACGACCTCGGCTATTTGCCGGAGGCGCTGTTCAACTTCATCGCGCTGCTCGGGTGGTCGCCGGAAGGCGAGCAGGAAATGTTCACCCGCGAGGAACTGATCGAAGTGTTCAACGCGTCCCGTCTCAGCAAAAGCCCGGCCGTATTCGATACGAACAAGCTCAGCTGGATGAATAACGAATATATGAAAAAAATGGATCTGAACCGTCTCGTCGACATGTGTCTGCCGCAGCTGCAGACAGCCGGACGCGTTCCGCAGGAGCTGGATGCCGCAGGGCGGGAGTGGGTAACCGATCTCATATCGCTCTACCAGGAGAAGCTGCGCTGGGCGGCGGAAATCGTTCCGCTGACGGAATTGTTTTTCGCCGGCGCGGTTGAGGACGAAGCCGAGGCGAAGGAGGTGCTTGCGGAAGAACAGGTGCCGCAGGTACTGGATTCGCTGCTCAAGGCGATCGGATCGCTGGAGCCGGGCGCGTTCGGACCGGATGAAATCAAAGCGCTGATCAAAGCGGTGCAGAAGGAGACCGGCTTTAAGGGCAAGCAGCTGTTTATGCCGATCCGCGCCGCGCTGACCGGGCAGACGCACGGCCCCGATTTGAACCGCACGATTGCGCTGCTCGGACGGGACAAAGTGACCGCGCGGTTGAGCGGGCGCCTGCAGAAGTAACAAAGCGGGCAGGGAGCGGGAAAGCTGCCGGCAGCCTTAGGGGTGGACGAGCAGCCGGATCAGGGCTTTGCAGGCGCTTCATTTGACATCTTGCACTTTTTCGGCAATGGGTTATACTGATACTTAACAAGATCAACGGTCACAGGCTTGGAACAGGAGAAGTCCGTTAATACCGGGATATCAGAGAGGACAACCGTCATGACGATCCCGCGTCCGATTATTCGGGTGCGGCAAGGAAGGGCGGCTGCGAGTTGTCCATTCCGGCTGCGGACCGTGCACCTGGGAGCTTTGCTCCGAGCCCGCCACTCTTTCGGCAAGCGAATGGCTGCGGCAATTGCTGCGCGCTTTACGAAAGATCAGCGGGGGTAGGCGGCAACGTCAGCGCCGGCGTTAACGGCGGCTAAAGACAGGATTGTCCGAATGGGGCAGCCTGCCTGTCGCGGGAGGATGAACTTGACTCGCGACTGGCATGACGGCTGGCTCTGACGGGATCCTAAGCAGAGTGGAACCGCGCCAAAGCACGCCTCTGCAGCTATCGAAGCTGCGGAGGCTTTTTTCGTTGGCTTCAAGGGGATGTGCGCTTGACGCGGGCCGAAGGGGATGAGAAGATGTTTCGCCATATCCGATCGGATATCAAGGCGGTATTCGAAAACGATCCGGCCGCCAGAAGCATATTTGAAGTCGTATTCACTTATTCGGGGCTGCACGCGATATGGGCCCACCGGATCGCCCACTATTTGTTCGTGAAGAGATGGTATACGGCTGCCCGAATCATCTCGCAAATCAGCCGTTTTATGACCGGCATCGAAATTCATCCCGGAGCGGTGATCGGCAACCGGCTGTTCATCGACCACGGGATGGGCGTCGTCATCGGCGAAACGTGCGAGATCGGCGACGATGTCGTCATTTACCAAGGTGTTACCTTGGGCGGAACGGGCAAGGAGAAGGGCAAGCGGCATCCGACGATCGGCAATAACGTCGTCATCGGTTCGGGCGCGAAAGTATTGGGATCGTTCCGCGTGGGCGATAATTCCAATATCGGCTCCAACGCGGTCGTCCTGCGAGAGGTGCCGGAGAGCAGTACGGTCGTCGGCAATCCCGGACGGATCGTCAAACGCAACGGCGAGCGGGTCGGGGACCGTCTGGACCACACGAAGCTGCCCGACCCCGTAATCGAAATGTTTCGCAGTATGCAGGATGAAATCAATCAGTTAAAGGCCGAGGTGGCCCGCCTGAACAAAGAAGCGGAGCAGCCGGCGGCGCAAGAACCGGAGAAAATGCCGGTAGGTGGAGGCGAAGGTTAGAGAATGAGTCTTGAAATTTACAATACGATGAGCCGCTCCAAAGAAACGTTTGAGCCGATGGAGCCGGGCAAAGTCAACATGTATGTGTGCGGTCCGACCGTTTACGACTATATTCATATCGGCAATGCGCGGCCGGTCATCTTTTTCGACGTCGTTCGGCGGTATTTGGAAGCGGTCGGCTACGAAGTGAATTACATCGTCAATTTTACCGATGTGGACGATAAGCTCATCCGCAAGGCGGAACAGCTCGGCACGACCGTGCCGGAAGTGGCGGAGCGGTTTATCGCCGCCTTCAACGAAGACATTGCGGGTCTTGGCGTGCGCAAGGCGACGCTCAATCCGCGCGTGACGGGCAATATCGACGAAATTATCGCATTCGTGCAGGGGCTTGTCGACAAAGGGCTTGCCTATGAGAGCGAAGGGGACGTCTACTTCCGCACACTCAAGTTTCCCGGTTACGGCAAGCTGTCCCACCAGAACATGGAGGAGCTGCAGTTCGGCATCCGCATCGAGGTGGGCGACCGGAAGGAGAACCCGCAGGACTTCGTCCTCTGGAAAGGGGCGAAGCCGGGAGAAATTTATTGGGACAGCCCATGGGGGCAGGGACGCCCGGGCTGGCATATCGAATGCTCGGCGATGGCGCGCAAATATTTGGGCGATACGCTCGATATTCACGGCGGCGGACACGATTTGCAGTTTCCGCATCACGAATGCGAAATCGCGCAGTCGGAATCATTGACCGGAGAACCGCTTGCCCGCTACTGGATGCATAACGGTTTCATTAATATCAACAATGAGAAAATGTCGAAATCGCTCGGTAACGGCGTTATCGTGCATGATCTGCTGAAGGCGATCAAACCGGCGGCGATCCGCTATTTCATGCTCTCGGCGCATTACCGCAGCCCGCTCAACTTCAGCGACGATACGATCGCGCAGGCGGAGAATAGCGTGGA
Organism: Paenibacillus beijingensis; assembly: GCF_000961095.1. Lineage (NCBI taxonomy): Bacteria > Bacillati > Bacillota > Bacilli > Caryophanales > Paenibacillaceae > Paenibacillus > Paenibacillus beijingensis. The sequence goes on from NZ_CP011058.1 coordinate 2,765,310, forward strand.
GCGCATCGCCAACTGCCGTTCCAATCTGGAGCACCGTCTGGCGGCGCTTGGAACTTCGGACTGCCTGGACGCCGCCATCGCAGCGGAGGAGCCCGCTCCTGCAGAGAAGGGACTCCGGGCCGTCCGGAAAACCGGCGAAGCGGAACTGGATGCGAAGCTTGATGCGCTGGCGCAGCAGTTCATCGCGAAGATGGACGACGATTTCAACACCCCCGATGCCATTACGGCGGTATTCGACACCGTTGCCGAAGCGAACTTGTATTTGCAGCGTCCGGTCGTATCGGCGCAGGCCGTCCATTCACTGCTCGATTTGCTGCTGGCGATGGATGAGGTGCTCGGTCTGCTGCCGGCGCAGGAGGAAGGCGCGGGTCTGCTGGACGAGGAGATCGACCGGCTCATTGAGGAGCGGACGCAGGCGCGCAAAGCGAAGAACTGGGCGCGCGCCGACGAAATCCGCGATACGCTCGCGGAGCAGGGCATTGTGCTGGAAGATACGCCGCAAGGAATCCGGTGGCGCCGCAAATGATCGAAAGGTCGCAGCCTGAGCTGCTTCACCACGAACCGGCCAAGGCGCCGGGACTGATGAATCCCGTCGTTCTGGCTTACGCCGGGGACGCGGTGTTCGAACTGCTTGTCCGCCAATATTTGATATCGAAGCCGAACCATAAGTCGAACCATCTCCACCGGGAGGCGACGCAATATGTTTCGGCGAAGGCCCAGTGCGCGCTGCTGCAGCGGTGGGCGCCGCTGCTGACCGAAGAAGAGGCGGATATGGTCCGGCGGGGACGCAACGCCAAGTCGGGATCGGCGCCGAAAAATGCCGATCCCGCCGATTACCGGCAGGCGACGGCGCTAGAATGTCTGGTCGGTTATTTATATTACATGGGACGCAGCGACAGGCTGCGCGAGCTGATGGCGGTCGCTTTCGGGGAAGACGGAGGCAATAGCGGAAAGGAGAAAGGTGATGGCCAAGGGGCAACATAACGGACATGAGAACGAAGAGGCGCAGCAGGAATGGATTGCAGGCAAACACCCGGTTCTGGAAGCGCTCCGTTCCGGACGCGAGCTGAACAAAATCTGGATCAGCGAAGGCGCGCAGAAGCAGGCGATGACGCCGATTATGGCGGAAGCGAAAAAACTGGGCATCGTCGTGCAGACGGTGGACAAGCGGAAGCTGGACGCCATGTCGGCAGGCGTGCCGCATCAGGGCGTTGTCGCACAGGCGGCGGCTTACCGCTATGCGGAGGTTGAAGATCTGCTGCAGCGGGCCAAGGACAAGGGCGAGACGCCGTTCTTGCTGCTGCTGGACGAAATCGAGGACCCGCACAATCTCGGTTCGATTCTGCGTACCGCGGAATGTACGGGCGTGCATGGCGTCATTATTCCGAAGCGACGCTCGGCGGGTCTTACCCAGACGGTCTGGAAGACGTCGGCGGGAGCGGCCGAACATGTGCCGGTGGCGCGCGTAACGAATTTGGCGCAGACGATCGAAGCGTTGAAAGAGGATGGGGTTTGGATCGCCGGAGCGGACGTCGCGGCGGAACAGGACGTGTACAAGACCGGCTTCGATCTTCCGCTTGGGCTTGTAATCGGCAATGAGAGCAAAGGCATGGGACGGCTGATCCGTGAAAAATGCGATTTTCTCGTGAAGCTTCCGATGCTCGGCAAGCTGAACTCCTTAAACGCTTCGGTGGCGGCCGGAGTGCTGATGTACGAAGTCGTCCGCCAGCGGCGGGGCGGCTGAGCCGATGAGCCGGCAGGGCGATGTGCTGCTGGTGGACGGCTACAACATCATCGGCGCCTGGCCGGAGCTGGAGCGGCTGAAAGATAAAGGTCTCGAGGAAGCCCGAGACAGGCTGCTCGATATGCTGGCCGATTACCAGGGATTTACCGGCATGAAGGTGTACGTCATTTTCGACGCGCATCAGGTGCCGGGGCTCGGAGCGACGTACAAGCAGCATCAATTAAACGTTGTGTTCACGAAGGAGAAAGAAACGGCGGACGAGTGCATCGAGCGGCTCGTCTCCAAGCTGTCGGCCCGGCGCCGGAATATTTATGTGGCGACCTCCGACCTGGTCGAGCAGCATGTGGCCTTCGGCAAGGGCGCGCTGCGCTTGTCGGCCCGGGAGCTCCTGCTCGAAATTAGGCAGAACCGCAAAATGATAGATGAATCGTTGCGGCATGACAAGCCGGCTGAGCGCAACACGCTCGACAGCAAGCTGAGCCTGGAGCTGCGCACGCTGCTGGAGCGAATGCGCCGTGGAAAATAAAGGGTGTGAACTAACATAACGGGAACATAACGGGAACAAGTGTTCAGCAGCCCATTTTTGCTAGAAAATCCGAATATTGTCGCTGCGATCGGTTGACGGTTCAAAGTGCCATCCTGTATACTGATTCTATATTTCGGGTTGGTCACTTCCAAGCGGATGAATTCAACCGAACAAGGGACAAGCGGATGTTGGTATTATCATTCTATTAAAAGCAGTGCACGCCTTGCAGGCCGGAGGGATAGTTCGTGAGCATCGACCTCAAAGAATGGAGCATGTACGAGTATGAGTGCCGAGCGGACGAAGACGTTGTGGAAGCGGTACGGGATGGCGATGGCGAGGCGCTGGAATATCTGATTAATAAATACCGGAATTTTGTGCGGGCGAAGGCCCGTTCTTATTTCTTGATCGGCGCCGATCGCGAAGATATCGTACAGGAAGGCATGATCGGTCTTTACAAGTCGATTCGTGACTTCAAAGGGGACAAGCTGGCTTCGTTCAAAGCTTTCGCCGAACTGTGCATCACCCGCCAAATCATTACCGCCATTAAGACCGCAACCCGCCAGAAACATATTCCGCTCAACTCCTACGTATCGCTGGACAAGCCGATTTATGACGAGGATTCCGACCGGACGCTGATGGACGTGATCTGCGGCACGCGCGTATCGGATCCGGAAGAGTTGATTATCAATCAGGAAGAGTTTATCGGGCTGGAAGACAAAATGTCGGAGATCCTCAGCGATCTGGAGCGCAAAGTACTGATGCTTTATTTGGACGGACGTTCTTATCAGGAAATAGCCGTCGATTTGGATCGGCATGTGAAGTCAATCGATAACGCCTTGCAGCGGGTAAAGCGCAAACTTGAGAAATATTTGGAAGTTCGCAATGTAAGCAGCTAGTGAATACGGCCGAGCCGGGCGCCGTCCTCTTGCTCTTAGGAGCGGGAGAGGGCTTAAGACCGGATCGAAAGAGAAGGCTCGGACGCGAGTCTTTTTTTGTTGGGTGAACGACCGGTCCTTCATTCTCGCTTTTGCGCCTGCGGCGTTCTAGCTTTTGCAAGAAGGGAACGGTTCCGGCTTGTCGGATGGACCGGCAGTCGAAAGGTTTGATTTTGCGAATATCTGGCAACAATCAATAGAGAGACCGTTGTTCAAAGCCTCCGACAGCCGCGCAGCCGGCTTTTTTGCGTTTGAAGCAGCCGGTATCCTCCCGAAATCCGTCTAATCTTTTCATTGACACTGAAAATGCCTTGTGATAAAGTGTTCAGGTGACCTAAATATACGCCACATCTTTGCTCTCAGGTCTTGAGTCGTTTTACGATTCGACATATAGATTTACAGTAAGCAGTTCGGGAGGTGTACTTCAATGCGGGTTATTATTACGCTGGCTTGCACAAACTGCAAACAAAGAAACTATACGAACAGCAAGAACAAACGCAATCACCCCGACCGCATCGAGATGAGAAAGTTCTGCAAGTATTGCAACGAACATACTCCTCATCGCGAGACGAGATAGTCATTTGGAGGTATGGAAGTGTCGTTCTTGGCGAAAATGAAGCAAAGCTTCGGATCGACGTTTAGTTTTTTTGCCGACAGCTGGGCGGAACTGAAGAAGGTCCGCTGGCCAAACCGTAAAGAGTTGACAAGCTATACGATCGTCGTACTGTTTACGATCGTGTTTGTGACGATTTACTTTTGGCTTCTTGACATCGGGATCTCGTCATTGGTTGAACTGATTGTTTAAGAAGGGTCCAAAGGTGGATTGGGATGGAAAAAAGATGGTATGTTGTTCATACTTACTCCGGCTATGAGAACAAGGTGAAAGCCAACCTTGAGCGCCGAGTTGAGTCGATGGGCATGGAGGATAAAATTTTCCGCGTGCTCGTTCCGATGGAAGAAGAAGTGGTGAACAAAGACGGGAAGAAAAAAACCGTCATGCGTAAAGTTTACCCCGGCTACGTTCTTGTGGAAATGATTCAAACGGACGACTCCTGGTATGTTGTTCGCAATACGCCCGGCGTAACCGGATTTGTCGGATCGACCGGATCCGGATCGAAGCCGGTACCGCTGCTGCCCGATGAAGTGGAGCAGATCCTCAAACATATGGGCATGGAGGAACCGAAGCCGCAGATGGACTTCGAACTGAAGGAATCCGTTCGCGTCAAAGTAGGTCCTTTTGCTAATTTTGTCGGTACGATCGAAGAGATTTTGCTCGACAAAAGCAAGCTGAAGGTGCATGTTAACATGTTCGGCAGGGAAACCCCGCTTGAGCTGGATTACACTCAGGTGGAAAAGATATAACAATCCGGTTTCCGGATGCGCCGGTGCCTCCGGCGGGGCGTAGAACGCCAGCGTTCTTCCGCTTAAGTGAACTTCGGGATAGGAGGTGTATATCATGGCAAAAAAGGTCATTAAAATGGTCAAACTGCAGGTTCCTGCAGGCAAAGCGAACCCGGCGCCGCCAATCGGTCCAGCACTCGGTCAAGCAGGCGTTAACATCATGGCTTTCTGTAAAGAATTCAACGCCCGTACCGCCGATCAAGCAGGCTTGATTATTCCGGTTGTCATCACCGTATTTGAAGACCGTTCCTTCACGTTCGAGACGAAAACGCCTCCGGCGGCAGTTCTGCTGCGTGTGGCTGCAGGAATCGAAAAAGGTTCCGGCGAACCGAACAAGAAGAAAGTCGCTTCCGTTAACCGTACGAAAGTGCGCGAAATCGCGGAGCAAAAAATGCAAGATCTCAATGCGGCTTCCGTTGAAGCGGCAATGCGCATGATCGAAGGCACCGCTCGCAGCATGGGCGTTACCATCGTCGACTAATGTGCAACACGTTTTATTAAGGCACGCCTGAGGGCGTTGCCTGCCAATGCGGAATGATTTTGTTCTGCAGTGGGAGGATACCTTTAGAAAGGTGTTCCGTTATAACCACAAAGGAGGAGAATAAACATGGCTAAACACGGCAAGAAGTACCAAGAAGCTGCGAAGCTGATCGACAGCGAAGTGACTTATGACGCTGCCCAAGCGATTGAGCTTGTCAAAAAAGCAGCAACGGCTAAGTTCGATGAGTCCATTGAAGTTGCCGTCCGTCTGGGCGTAGACCCGCGGAAACAAGACCAAGCGGTGCGCGGTGTCGTTGTACTCCCGCACGGTACTGGTAAAACGAAACGCGTCCTCGTGTTCGCCAAAGGCGAAAAAGCGAAGGAAGCGGAAGCTGCAGGCGCTGATTTTGTCGGCGATGCAGACATGATCAACAAAATCCAACAAGGTTGGTTCGACTTCGATGTCTGCGTAGCTACGCCGGACATGATGGCTGAAGTCGGTAAACTCGGCCGGATTCTCGGCGGTAAAGGCCTTATGCCGAACCCGAAAGCAGGCACCGTAACGTTTGACGTTACGAAAGCCGTGCAAGAGATTAAAGCCGGTAAAATCGAGTACCGCCTTGATCGTGCAGGTCAAATCCATGCGCCGATCGGTAAAGCATCGTTCGATGCGGAGAAACTCACTGAGAATCTTCGTGTTCTGATCGAAGCGCTGAACCGTGCAAAACCGGCTGCTGCCAAAGGGGTTTACCTGAAAAACATCGCTGTATCGTCCACAATGGGACCTGGCGCCCGTGTGAACACAGCAGCATTCCGTTAATCTTTAGCGGAACTGACATTCGCATACGCATACCGTAGACAGTAGGTGCCTGAAGAGGCTTAATTTCCTACCGAGGTGTTATGATAAACGTTTGAAGCTGCGGGTTTTCGGACTTTCGCAAGTGGAACGGACCATCATGGCCTTCGCTAATGTCGCGGAGGCCTTTTCTCATGCACCGATGGAAAAGGGAGCCAGCAAGGGATGCATTGAAATAAGTACGGGAGGTGTACAGTTTGGCAAACGCAAAAATCATTGAATCAAAACAACAAGCCGTTTCCGAGATTTCCTCGAAACTTCGCGGAAGCTCCTGCACGGTTGTAGCCGACTACCGCGGTTTGAACGTTGCTCAAGTAACCGAGCTTCGCAAACAGCTGCGTGAAGCGGGTATTGATTTTCAAGTGTTGAAAAACACGCTCGTTCGCCGCGCAACGGCTGAAGCGGAACTGACGGAGCTTGATTCCGTTCTGACAGGCCCGACGGCAATTGCATTCGGCGGCGAGGACGTTGTAGCTCCGGCCAAAATTCTGAGCGATTTCGCAAAGAAAAACGAAGCGCTGAAAGTTAAAGGCGGCGTCGTTGAAGGCCGCGTCGTTGATGTGGAACAAATCAAAGCGCTGGCGGCTCTGCCGTCCCGCGAAGGCTTGCTTTCCATGCTCCTCAGCGTGCTTCAAGCGCCAGTGCGCAACTTCGCGCTTGCGGTTAAAGCCGTTTCGGAGAAGAAAGAACAAGAAGCTTAAGATTCATTTCGTCCTCTCTTCCGCTTAAGTAAGGCGGAGGTATAAGTGATCTGGCCTCATAGGCCGCAAACAAAACAACCAAAAAAATTAGATATTATGGAGGTTTAACCATGAGCAACGAGCAAATCTTGGAAGCCATTAAAGGCATGACGGTTCTGGAACTGAACGACCTGGTTAAAGCAATTGAAGAAGAATTCGGCGTAACGGCTGCTGCACCGACTGTTGTAGCTGCTGGCGGCGGCGCTGCTGAAGCTGCTGAGCAAACTGAATTCGACGTTATTTTGACGAGCGCTGGCGCTTCCAAAATCAACGTTATCAAAGTTGTTCGCGAAATCACAGGTCTTGGCCTGAAAGAAGCGAAAGAAGTTGTTGACAACGCTCCGAAAGCACTGAAAGAAAAAATCGCTAAAGAAGAAGCTGAAGCGATCAAAGCTAAGCTGGAAGAAGCAGGCGCTTCCGTAGAAGTGAAGTAAGTTTCTTTCTGATCGTTCCAAACCCCTTGAAGCGTATCGCTTCAGGGGGTTTGTTGTATAATGGAACCGATTGAAATGTAACGGCTTTGTTTAGGGAATCCTAATCTGACAATCTGTTACCAGCGTTTGCAATAAACGTAAAGGAGGCTCACGGATGTCCGACCACTACTATTCGCGCACGCCGCAGACGAGTCACGACCGCAAAATTCATGAGACCGTGCTGCGCGATATGACGTTGAAATTTGAAACGGACGCGGGCGTTTTTTCCAAAAGCGGCATCGATTACGGGAGCCGGGCGTTGATCGAGCGGCTTGTTCTGGACCCTGCAGACCGCGTGCTCGATGTCGGCTGCGGCTATGGTCCGATCGGTCTTACAGCCGCCCGGCTTGTGCCTGAAGGACATGTCACCTGTATCGATATTAATGAGCGGGCGATTGAGCTCGCTGCGGGCAATGCGAAGCGCAACGGCATCGACAATGTGACGGTCAGGCAGAGCGATCTCTATGAAGCGGTCCGCGGACAGCAGTTCGATGTCATTCTGACAAATCCGCCGATTCGTGCGGGCAAGGCGGTTGTGCATCGCATCTTTGAAGAAGGGTATGACCTTCTGCGACCAGGCGGCAGCATGTGGGTCGTCATTCAGAAAAAGCAAGGGGCGCCTTCGGCCGAGGCGAAGCTGGAAGCCGTGTTTGGAACGGTCGAAGAAATCGGGAAAGATAAAGGCTACCGGATCTTGAAGGCAGTAAAGACGATGGAGTCGTAAGTGTCAGGCTGCCGTAACGTGAATACGATCGCGAAATCGGCAGCCGGATTCGCGATGGAAAGCGGCGCGGTTGCGAGATCGTCTCTTGAAAAACCATCGTCTCGTGAGAATACGAGTCCGCAAATTCGGCCGGAATGCCGATGGGCAGTAGGCAAAAAGAATCGCTGGGGGCATCAATTAGATCATTGACTCGAAATTGTTGTTGTGGTATCATTATAAAATGTCAGCCTTAAAATAGGCTCAATGTCTTCAGTTGGTTAAAGTGTCAAGCGCGATTTTTTGGTACGGGATGAATAAAGAATTGCCGTTTGACGTATAATGTTTACGTTTTAGGTAAAATTACATGATAGGAGACCGATGCCTCCCGTGCGGTGTATTGCGGTTTCAGGTCGGAAACGCGCTCTTTTTTCGAACTATTCGATAAGGGCTTTTCTTTATTTGCCACATTGGACAATGGGTTCAGCCCTAGCGGAATGAATCTTTGTCTGGCGTCAAATGAAGTTATGATAGTTCCATACCGCGGTTTCGGTTGGGAAAACTTATCAAGCTGTGAAGCACACATGAGGGGTGAGGTTAAGTTGGCAGGACAACTTGTTCAGTATGGTCGACGCACACGGAGAAGTTACAATCGTATCGACGAAGTGCTCGAGGTCCCGAACCTGATTGAAATCCAACAAAAGTCTTATGAAAAGTTTCTGGACAACGATTTGCTCGAATTGTTCCAGGACATTTCGCCAATTCAAGACTTTACGGGAAATCTTTCGTTGGAGTTCATTGATTATAGTTTGGGTGAACCGAAATATTCGGTTGACGATTCGAAGGAACGCGACGTTACGTACGCTGCTCCGCTTCGCGTTAAAGTGCGTCTTCTTAATAAGGAGACGGGCGAAGTAAAGGAACAGGAAGTGTTCATGGGCGATTTTCCGCTGATGACGGAGACCGGCACGTTTATTATTAACGGCGCCGAACGGGTTATCGTCAGCCAATTGGTCCGCTCTCCCAGTGTTTATTTCAGCACGAAAGTCGACAAGAACGGCAAACGTACGTACACGGCTACCGTGATCCCGAACCGGGGCGCGTGGCTGGAGCTTGAAACGGATGCCAAGGACATCATTTATGTCCGGATCGATCGTACTCGGAAAATTCCGGTCACGGTGCTTCTGCGTGCGCTCGGATTCGGCACCGATGCCGAGATTCTGGATCTGCTCGGCAACGATGAATATATCCGGAATACGCTGGACAAAGACAACACGGATTCGACGGAGAAAGCGCTGATCGAAATTTACGAGCGCCTCCGTCCGGGCGAGCCTCCGACATTGGACAACGCGAAGAGTCTGCTTGTGGCGCGCTTTTTCGATCCGAAGCGCTACGATCTTGCGAATGTAGGCCGCTACAAAATTAACAAGAAGCTTCACATTAAGAACCGTCTGTTCAACCAGCGGCTCGCCGAAACGCTTGTCGATCCGACAACGGGCGAAATCATCGCGGAAGCCGGTCAGATGATCGACCGCCGTCTGCTTGACGATATTCTGCCTTACCTGGAGAACAACCTCGGGTTCAAAACGTACCATACCGCTAACGGCGTGTTGGATGCGGATAGTATTCCTCTTCAGGCGATCAACGTATTCTCGCCGATTGAAGATGGAAAAATTATTAAAGTGATTTCGAACGGCTTGATTGACAAGACCGTTAAACATATTACGCCGGCAGATATTATCGCTTCCATCAATTACTTTATCAATCTGCTGCATGGCGTCGGAAGCACGGACGATATCGACCACCTCGGCAACCGCCGTCTGCGTTCGGTGGGCGAGCTGCTGCAAAACCAGTTCCGGATCGGACTTTCCCGTATGGAACGGGTTGTGCGCGAGCGGATGTCGATTCAGGACGCCAACGCGATTACGCCGCAGGCTCTGATCAATATTCGTCCCGTTATTGCGTCGATTAAAGAGTTTTTCGGTTCGTCGCAGCTGTCGCAGTTCATGGACCAAACGAACCCGCTTGCCGAGCTGACGCATAAGCGCCGTCTGTCCGCTCTCGGACCGGGCGGTCTGACGCGTGAGCGCGCAGGCTTTGAAGTCCGCGACGTCCATCCGTCCCATTACGGCCGGATGTGTCCGATCGAGACGCCTGAGGGACCGAACATCGGCTTGATCAACTCCCTCTCGACGTTCGCACGTATTAACGAGTACGGGTTTATCGAAGCGCCATACCGCTGGGTCGATCCTAAGACCGGCGTTGTCTCGCAGCAAATCGCGTATTTGACTGCCGATGAAGAAGACAACTACGTCGTCGCCCAGGCGAACGCGGTCATCAATGAAGAAGGCAAGTTTGCGGAGGAATCGCAGATTGTCCGTTACAACAAACAGGCGGACAACATTCTGACGATGCCTTCCGACCGCGTCGATTACATGGACGTTTCGCCGAAGCAGGTTGTGTCGGTGGCGACGGCGCTCATTCCGTTCCTTGAAAATGACGACTCCAACCGTGCCCTCATGGGATCGAACATGCAGCGGCAGGCGGTTCCGCTCCTCATTCCGAAAGCTCCGCTTGTCGGAACGGGGATGGAGCATAAAGCGGCCAAAGACTCCGGCGTATGTATCGTGTCCAAATACGACGGCATCATCGAGCGCTCGACCGCGAACGAAATTTGGCTGCGCCGCGTTGAGACGGTCGACGGCAAGCAGGTGACCGGCGATCTGGTGAAGCATAAGCTGCACAAGTTTATGCGCTCCAACCAAGGCACATGCATCAACCAGCGTCCGCTTGCCCGCAAAGGCGACGTCGTCAAAAAAGGCGACATTCTTGCCGATGGTCCGTCGACGGAACAAGGCGAACTCGCGCTCGGACGCAACGTTGTCGTCGCGTTCATGACGTGGGAAGGCTACAACTACGAGGATGCCATCCTGCTGAGCGAGAAGCTCGTGAAGGAAGATGTGTACACGTCGATTCATATCGAGGAGTACGAATCCGAAGCGCGCGATACGAAGCTTGGACCGGAAGAAATTACGCGCGACATCCCGAACGTTGGGGAAGAAGCGCTCAAAAATCTTGACGAGCGCGGCATTATCCGCGTCGGCGCGGAAATTAGCGCAGGCGACATTCTCGTCGGCAAAGTGACGCCGAAAGGCGTAACGGAGCTGACGGCGGAAGAGCGGCTGCTGCACGCAATCTTCGGCGAGAAGGCGCGCGAAGTGCGCGACACGAGCCTGCGCGTTCCTCACGGCACCGACGGCATCGTTGTCGACGTGAAAGTGTTCACCCGCGAGAACGGCGACGAGCTGCCGCCGGGCGTGAACCAGCTGGTGCGTGCGTACATCGCCCAGAAGCGTAAAATCTCCGAAGGCGACAAGATGGCCGGACGCCACGGCAACAAAGGGGTTATCGCCCGCATCTTGCCGGAAGAAGATATGCCGTTCCTGCCGGACGGCACGCCGGTTGAAGTCGTGCTGAACCCGCTTGGCGTTCCGTCGCGGATGAACATCGGTCAGGCATTCGAGGTTCACCTTGGCATGGCGTGCAAGCTGCTCGGCATCCATGCGGCAACGCCGGTATTCGACGGCGCGCGCGAAGACGACGTGTTTGATACGATCGTGGAAGCGGGCATGCAGCGCAACGGTAAAACGGTGCTTTACGACGGCCGTACGGGCGAAGAGTTCGAACGTGAAGTTACGGTCGGCGTCATGTATATGATCAAGCTGGCGCACATGGTCGACGATAAAATCCATGCGCGTTCCACCGGTCCGTACTCGCTCGTTACGCAGCAGCCTCTGGGCGGTAAAGCTCAGTTCGGCGGCCAGCGTTTCGGGGAGATGGAAGTGTGGGCGCTGGAAGCATACGGCGCCGCATATACGCTGCAAGAGATTTTGACCGTGAAGTCCGACGATGTGGTCGGCCGCGTCAAAACGTACGAGTCTATCGTTAAAGGCGAGAACGTGCCGGAGCCGGGCGTTCCGGAATCGTTCAAGGTTCTGATCAAAGAGCTGCAGAGCCTTGGCATGGACGTCAAGATTTTGACTGAAGACGAAGAAGAGATCGAAATGAAAGAAATCGACGATGAAGAAGACGGTGCGGGCGACAAGTTGAACCTGAACCTGGAAGGCGCCGAAGTCGGCGTCGAATAAGCCATATTTGACGAAGGAGGGTTGCTCCTTGTTGGACGTGAACAACTTCGAGTACATGAAAATAGGCCTTGCCTCCCCGGATAAAATCCGTTCGTGGTCCCGCGGAGAAGTTAAGAAGCCGGAAACGATTAACTACCGGACGCTGAAACCCGAGAAAGAAGGGCTCTTCTGCGAGAAAATATTCGGGCCGACCAAGGACTGGGAATGTCATTGCGGCAAATACAAACGGGTTCGGTACAAAGGCGTCGTCTGCGACCGCTGCGGCGTCGAAGTAACCCGCGCGAAAGTGCGCCGTGAACGGATGGGCCATATCGAATTGGCCGCTCCCGTATCGCATATCTGGTACTTTAAAGGCATTCCGAGCCGGATGGGGCTGGCGCTTGATATGTCGCCCCGTTCGCTGGAAGAGATCATTTATTTTGCATCTTATGTCGTAACCGACCCTGGTGAGACGCCGCTGGAGAAAAAACAGCTGCTCTCCGAGAAAGAATACCGCAGCTACCGCGAGAAGTATGGCTACGGGTTCCAAGCGGGCATGGGTGCGGAAGCCGTCAAGAAGCTTCTGCAGGATATCGACGTGGAGAAAGAGCTCGACACGCTGAAGGAAGATTTGCGCACGGCTCAAGGCCAGCGCCGCAACCGGGCGATCAAGCGTCTCGAAGTCATCGAGGCGTTCCGCAACTCCGGCAACGAGCCGGAGTGGATGATTCTCGACGTGCTTCCGGTTATTCCTCCGGAGCTTCGTCCGATGGTGCAGCTTGACGGCGGACGTTTCGCAACGTCCGACCTTAACGACCTGTACCGCCGCGTCATCAACCGGAACAACCGTCTGAAGCGCCTGCTTGATCTGGGCGCGCCGGACATTATCGTGCAGAACGAAAAGCGGATGCTGCAGGAAGCGGTTGACGCCCTGATCGACAACGGCCGCCGCGGCCGCCCGGTTACGGGTCCCGGCAACCGTCCGCTGAAATCGCTCAGCCATATGCTGAAAGGTAAACAGGGACGGTTCCGTCAGAACCTGCTCGGTAAGCGGGTCGACTATTCCGGGCGTTCCGTTATCGTCGTCGGACCGAGCCTGAAGATGTATCAGTGCGGTCTGCCGAAAGAAATGGCGCTGGAGCTGTTCAAGCCTTTCGTCATGAAAGAACTGGTGAACAAAGGTCTTGCCCATAACATTAAGAGCGCGAAGCGCAAAGTGGAACGTGTCAGCCCGGAAGTATGGGACGTTCTTGAAGAAGTGATCAAGGAGCATCCGGTTCTGTTGAACCGTGCCCCCACGCTTCACCGTCTCGGCATTCAGGCGTTCGAGCCGATCCTTGTCGAAGGCCGCGCCATCAAGCTGCATCCGCTCGTTTGTACTGCTTATAACGCGGACTTCGACGGTGACCAGATGGCCGTTCACGTTCCGCTGTCGGCGGAAGCGCAGGCGGAAGCGCGCTTGCTTATGCTCGCTTCGGGCAACATTTTGAACCCGAAAGACGGCAAGCCGGTCGTTACGCCTTCTCAGGATATGGTTCTGGGAAGCTTCTACCTGACGATGGACAACAAAGAAGCGAAAGGCAGCGGCTCCGTCTTCGCAACGGTAAACGAAGCGATTTCGTCTTACCAGCGCGGTGTTGTCTCCCTGCACGCGCGTATCTTTATTCCGGCGCACGTGCTGAACAAAAAGACGTTTACGGAAGAACAGCAGAAGTCGCTCATTTCGACGACCGTCGGTAAAGTAATCTTTAACGAAATTTTCCCGGACACGTTCCCGTACATCAATGAAGCAACCAAAGCGAACCTGCTTCATGGAACACCGGATAAATATTTTGTGTACGAAAAAGGTACCAATCTGGGCGAGTTTATGGATAACGTACCGCAAATGGGTGCGATAGGCAAAGAGTACCTTGGATACGTTATCGCTGAGTGCTTCCGCCAGTATCATACAACCCAGACGTCGATAATTCTCGATAAGATCAAGCAGCTCGGATTCACCTACTCGACCCGTGCGGGGATTACGATTGCGGTTTCTGACGTTGTCGTACCGCCGGAGAAAGTGGAACTGCTGAAAGAATCGGAAGAGAAGGTCAAAGTCGTTATGAATCAGTACCGCCGCGGCCTTATCACGAACGAAGAGCGGTACGACCGGATTATCGAGATTTGGAGTAAATCGAAAGACAAAATTACCGATATCCTCATGAAATCGATGGACCGCTACAATTCCATCATGCTCATGGTAGACTCTAAGGCGCGGGGTAACAAATCGCAGATCACCCAGCTGGGCGGTATGCGGGGTCTGATGGCCAACCCGTCGGGACGTATTATCGAGTTGCCGATCAAATCGAACTTCCGTGAAGGTCTGACGGTCTTGGAATACTTCATTTCGACGCACGGCGCGCGGAAAGGTCTGGCCGATACGGCTCTTCGGACCGCCGACTCCGGTTACTTGACCCGCCGTCTCGTAGACGTCGCGCAGGATGTCATCGTGCGCGAGGACGACTGCAGAACCGACAAAGGCTTTACCGTCAGCAAAATTCAAGACGGCAAAGAAGTCATCGAGGATCTGTACGATCGTCTGGAAGGACGTTATTCGTTCGAGACGATCCGTCATCCGCAAACGGGCGAAATTATCGTCAACCGCAACGAACTGATCGACTCGAGCAAAGCTGACGCCATTATCGACGCTGGCATCGAGACACTGCAAATTCGTTCCGTACTGAGCTGCCGCGCCCGTCACGGCGTATGTAAAATTTGTTACGGTCGGAACCTGGCAACCGGTAAACACGTCGAAATTGGGGAAGCGGTCGGCATTATCGCCGCTCAATCGATCGGAGAACCAGGAACCCAGCTGACGATGCGTACGTTCCATACCGGCGGCGTTGCCGGCGACGACATTACGCAAGGTCTTCCGCGTATTCAGGAACTGTTCGAGGCACGCAATCCGAAAGGTCAAGCGATTATTACCGAGCTTGACGGTGTCGTGAAGAGCATCCGCGAGACGAAAGACCGCCGCGAAATCGAAGTTCAAGGCGAAGCGGAATCGAAAGTATATTCCGTCACGTTTGGTTCCCGTATCCGTGTTACCGAAGGCCAGCATCTTGAAGCGGGCGACGAGTTGACCGACGGTTCCATCGACCCGAAAGAGATGCTGCGCATCAAAGGTATCCGCGGCGTGCAAAACTATATCCTGCAGGAAGTTCAGCGCGTTTATCGGAACCAGGGCGTAGAAATCAACGACAAGCACGTAGAAGTCATGATCAAGCAGATGCTTCGCAAAATCCGCATCGTCGATGCGGGAGACACGACGCTGCTTCCGGGCGCATTCGTCGATACGCATGAATACGAAGCGGCTAACCGCGACGTTATTTTGTCAGGCAAGGAACCGGCTGTAGCCAAACCGGTGCTGCTTGGTATTACAAAAGCATCCTTGGAGACCGACTCCTTCCTGTCGGCCGCATCCTTCCAGGAAACGACGCGCGTGCTGACCGACGCCGCCATCAAAGGCAAAGTCGACCAACTGCTGGGCCTCAAAGAGAATGTCATTATCGGCAAGCTCATCCCGGCCGGGACCGGTATGAACCGCTACCGCAGCATCCGGTTCAAAGGAATGGAAGAAGAGGAAGTTGTAGCTGAAGTTGAGTTTGAAGACGAAGAGATGTCCGTACCTGTCGAGTCTTAAGCGTTAGCGCAGATCTAACCGTTAACCTTTCGTTTCCATGAAGGCAGAGGAGCCGCTTTAGCCGTTGGCAAGCGGCTCCTCTGCCGGAAATAAAGGTGCAGGAAAAATGATAAACGCTTCTTGACAGAGATAGGAGTCTAGTGCTACTATATCGAAGTATGCCTTGAAGGTATCTCTGTGCTTGTATAAGGATGGTGATTCCATGCCATACAAGATCGGCACGAAGCAGACGACGAAGATGGTCGAGCAGCGCAAAGCGACCTGCGTCTATGCCGCCCGCGATGCAGATCCGCGGATGATAACCAAGTTGGTCCAGCTGTGTGAACGTGAAGGGGTTCCGATCACGTGGTATGACACCATGTTGAACCTCGGGGAAACATGCGGTATCGACATCGGAGCCGCAATGGCGGCAGTGGTGCCTGAAGAGGAATAAGAAACGTTCGTTTTTGTCGGCTTTCCTTGAATAAGGTTGACTGGCAGAAATTTTTGTTTGCTTCTTTATGAACCGCCTGGATCTGTGGGCTTAACAATTCAG
Source organism: Paenibacillus beijingensis (assembly GCF_000961095.1). Lineage (NCBI taxonomy): Bacteria > Bacillati > Bacillota > Bacilli > Caryophanales > Paenibacillaceae > Paenibacillus > Paenibacillus beijingensis. The sequence goes on from NZ_CP011058.1 coordinate 2,781,509, forward strand.
GCAGAACGTTTGGTTTTATTCGTAAGGGAAGGGGGTGGCAACATGCCAACAATTAACCAATTGGTCCGCAAAGGCCGTCAGGCTAAAGTGGTCAAATCGAAATCGCCAGCTTTGCAAAAAGGTTTCAACGCCCTGAAACGTGAGGCAACCGACATCAGCGCTCCTCAAAAACGCGGTGTCTGCACTCGTGTAGGTACGATGACTCCGAAAAAACCGAACTCCGCACTTCGTAAATATGCGCGTGTACGTCTGACGAACCGCGTAGAGGTTACGGCTTACATCCCGGGTATCGGTCACAACTTGCAGGAGCACAGCGTGGTGTTGATCCGCGGCGGCCGGGTAAAAGACCTTCCGGGTGTACGTTATCACATCGTTCGCGGCGCTTTGGATACCGCTGGTGTTAACAACCGGAAACAAGCTCGTTCCAAATATGGTGCGAAACGTCCGAAAGTTAAAAAATCGTAAATCCCTTGAACGGATAACGAACATTTAATATAACAGAAAGGGGGACACTGCACATGCCTCGCAAAGGTCCTGTAACGAAACGCGATGTGCTGCCGGATCCGGTTTACAATAGCAAACTGGTTACCCGCCTCATCAATCGTATTATGATCGACGGCAAACGCGGCGTTGCTCAAACGCTGTTGTACGATGCATTCAAACTGATTCAAGAACGTTCCGGCAAAGATCCAATGGAAGTTTTTGATGCGGCTCTGAAAAACATCATGCCTGTGCTGGAAGTTAAAGCTCGTCGTGTAGGCGGAGCGAATTACCAGGTTCCGATCGAAGTAAAACCGGAGCGCCGTACGTCGCTTGGTCTCCGTTGGCTCGTGAACTATTCGCGCAACCGCGGTGAGAAAACGATGGAAGAGCGTCTGGCTGCTGAAATTCTGGATGCTTCCAACAACACCGGTGCTTCCGTTAAGAAACGTGAAGACACGCACAAAATGGCGGAAGCAAACAAAGCGTTTGCTCACTACCGCTGGTAGAAACTACGCAAGTTAAATTCGAAGGGAGACAATTCCATGGCAAGAGAGTTCTCCTTGAAAGATACGCGTAACATCGGGATCATGGCGCATATTGACGCCGGTAAAACGACCACTACGGAACGGATTCTGTTCTACACGGGCCGTACCCACAAAATCGGCGAGGTGCATGAAGGCGCTGCGACGATGGACTGGATGGAACAAGAGCAGGAGCGCGGCATTACGATTACGTCTGCCGCGACGACCGCTCAGTGGAAGGGTCACCGCATCAATATTATCGACACCCCGGGGCACGTTGACTTCACCGTTGAAGTTGAACGCTCCCTGCGCGTATTGGACGGGGCAGTAGGGGTTTTCAGTGCGAAGGAAGGCGTCGAACCTCAGTCCGAAACCGTATGGCGTCAGGCTGACCGTTACGGCGTGCCTCGTATTGCTTACGTCAACAAGATGGACATCATTGGCGCGGACTTCCTCAACGTTGTCAAAGACATGCGTGAGCGTCTGCAAGCCAACGCGGTTGCGATTCAGCTGCCTATCGGCGCCGAGAACGATTTCGTAGGCGTCGTTGACATCGTCGAGCGCGTCGCATACAAGTACAAAGACGACCTGGGCAAAGAGCCGGAGCAAGTCGAAATTCCGGCCGACCTTGCCGATCAGGTTGAAGAACTCCGTACGGAACTGGTAGAGAAAGTTGCCGAACTGGACGAAGAGCTCATGATGAAGTATCTGGAAGGCGAAGAACTCACCGTTCCGGAACTGAAAGCGGCGCTGCGCAAAGGCGTTTGCGAAGTGAAGATCTTCCCGGTTATCGCAGGCTCCTCCTACCGTAACAAAGGCGTTCAAATGATGCTTGACGCCGTCGTGGATTACCTGCCGGCTCCGATTGACGTACCGGATATCAAGGGAACCCTTGAAGACGGAACGGAAACGGTCCGCAAATCTTCCGACGATCAACCGTTTGCAGCGCTTGCGTTCAAAATTATGACCGACCCGTTTGTCGGCAAATTGACCTTCTTCCGCGTTTACTCCGGCGTCCTGAACTCCGGTTCGTACGTTCTGAACGCCACGAAGGGCAAGCGCGAGCGGATCGGCCGTATTCTGCAGATGCATGCGAACAGCCGTCAAGAAATCAGCGTGGTTTACTCCGGCGATATCGCCGCTGCGGTAGGCCTCAAAGATACGACGACCGGCGACACGCTCTGTGACGAGAAGAATGCGGTTATCCTTGAGTCGATGAACTTCCCTGAGCCGGTTATCCAGCTTGCCGTTGAGCCGAAAACAAAGGCCGACCAAGACAAGATGGGTGTCGCGCTGCAGAAGCTTGCCGAAGAGGATCCGACTTTCCGTGCGCACACCGACGAAGAAACCGGACAAACGATCATCGCGGGTATGGGTGAGCTTCACCTTGAAATCCTCGTTGACCGTATGCTTCGCGAATTCAAAGTCGAAACAAACGTTGGTAAGCCTCAAGTTGCTTACCGTGAAACGTTCCGTGCAGCTGCTGATGTCGAAGGCAAGTTCGTTCGTCAGTCCGGCGGTCGTGGTCAATACGGTCACGTCTGGATTAAATTCGAGCCGCAAGAGGCCGGAGCGGGCTTTGTTTTCGAAAACAAAATCGTCGGCGGTGTCGTACCGCGTGAGTATATCGGGCCGGTACAAGCTGGTATCGAAGAGTCGATGAAAAACGGCGTTCTCGCCGGATTCCCGCTCGTTGATATTAAAGCGACGATCTTTGACGGATCTTACCATGACGTCGACTCCTCGGAGATGGCGTTTAAAATCGCGGGTTCCATGGCGCTTAAAGCAGCCAAGGACAAATGTAAGCCTGTTATTCTTGAGCCGATCATGAAAGTTGAAGTTACGGTTCCTGAAGAGTACATGGGCGACGTTATGGGTATGCTGAACTCCCGCCGCGGCCGCATCGAAGGTATGGATACGCGCGCAGGCGCGCAAATCATTCGTGCGAAGGTGCCTCTGGCTGAAATGTTCGGTTACTCCACAACGCTTCGTTCCGGTACTCAAGGTCGCGGTGTCTTCTCGATGGAGCTTTCCCACTACGAGGAAGTTCCGAAATCGATCCAAGAAGAGATCGTTTCCAAGAACAAAGGCGAGTAAGCGATTCAAGGTTTCCTTGGACCGGGAGAGTCTGCAGCGGAAGCACAGCGCTTTCCCGGAACATCACATACAACTTCCCATATATTAAGGAGGAATCAGTTCAATGGCTAAAGCTAAATTTGAACGTAATAAACCGCACGTTAACATCGGAACGATCGGTCACGTCGACCATGGTAAAACGACTCTGACTGCTGCTATCACGACTGTACTTTCCAAAAAGTACGGCGGCGCGGCTATCGCATTTGACCAAATCGACAAAGCTCCGGAAGAGCGCGAGCGCGGTATCACGATCTCCACTGCACACGTTGAGTACGAGACTCCTAACCGTCACTACGCTCACGTTGACTGCCCAGGTCACGCCGACTATGTTAAAAACATGATTACCGGTGCTGCACAAATGGACGGCGCGATCCTCGTTGTATCCGCTGCTGACGGCCCGATGCCGCAAACGCGCGAGCACATCCTGCTCTCCCGCCAAGTAGGCGTTCCTTACATCGTCGTATTCCTGAACAAATGCGACATGGTTGAAGACGAAGAGCTGCTTGAACTGGTTGAAATGGAAGTTCGCGACCTGCTGAACGAATACGAGTTCCCGGGCGACGACACTCCGATCATCCGCGGTGCTGCTCGTGAAGCTCTGCAAAACCCAGAAGGTCCTTGGGCTGAAAAAATCATCGAGCTCTTCGAGCAAGTTGACACTTACATCCCAACTCCGGAACGCGACACGGACAAACCTTTCCTGATGCCGGTTGAGGACGTGTTCACGATCACGGGTCGCGGTACCGTTGCTACGGGCCGTGTAGAGCGTGGCGTAGTTAAAGTGGGCGACGAGGTTGAAATCGTCGGTATCGCTGAAGAAACTCGCAAATCCGTCGTTACGGGCGTTGAAATGTTCCGTAAACTGCTTGACTCCGCTCAAGCAGGCGACAACATCGGCGCACTGCTTCGTGGTGTTGACCGTAAAGACATTGAGCGTGGCCAAGTTCTGTCGAAACCGGGTTCGGTTAAACCGCATACGAACTTCACGGCTCAAATCTACGTCCTGACTAAAGAAGAGGGTGGCCGTCACAAGCCTTTCTTCACAGGATACCGTCCTCAGTTCTACTTCCGTACAACTGACGTTACGGGTATCATCAACCTGCCAGAAGGCAGCGAGATGGTAATGCCTGGCGACAACATCACGGTTACGGTTGAACTGATCAACCCAATCGCGATCGAAGAAGGTACGCGCTTCGCTATCCGCGAAGGCGGCCGTACTGTAGGCGCTGGCGCCGTTGCTACGATCCAAAAATAAGTTTGTGCGGCACCAGCCGCGCTAACTGCGAAAGCCCTCACTCCGGTGAGGGCTTTTTTTCGTATATTAATAATGATAGAGTGCAATAGACATCGATTATGGAGAAAACAAAGCATGGAAAGGCACGGTTCGATTGGGCATTCGACTAACCGAAAATCGTGTTTCTTCTATTATAAAAGCAATAATTCTTCATGGAGAGCTGTCATTAAGAACAGGCAATTGATAACGGCCTATAATCGGTTTGAATTCAAGGGTGCAATTTACCCGCGAAGTATGGTATGATCGTCTTTGTGCGTTAAAAGCGTTGATGACGCAAAGTGAAAAGCTTCATTTTGGGACCATAATGTTTGGCAGTTTGATTTATTATGCCCCAAAAGAACTTTTTTGTTGCAATCATTCGCCTATTTCGCTATAATAGTGTCTGTTGGTCTGTGACGTTGCGATGATGTGAGAGGTTGCTGACACACCCGGCTCCTTTGCCATGGGGCATGTGTCGGGTCATTCTCGCGGAGTATGTCCGATACTAAATTGGGCGATAAAAGGAGGGACTTATATGGCAAAGCAAAAAATTCGTATCCGCTTGAAAGCATACGATCACCGCGTTCTTGATCAATCCGCAGAGAAAATCGTTGAAACTGCAAAACGTTCCGGGGCAGGCGTTTCCGGGCCGATTCCGCTTCCGACGGAAAAGCAAGTCATCACCATTCTGCGTGCGGTACACAAGTACAAAGATTCGCGTGAGCAATTCGAAATGCGTACACACAAACGCTTGATCGACATTGTGAACCCGACTCCGCAAACGGTTGATGCGCTGATGCGTCTGGATCTGCCGTCCGGTGTAGATATCGAAATTAAACTGTAGTTATACACGCAACTGATAAGGGAAAAGGAAAAGAGGTGTCAACATGAAAGGTATCTTAGGGAAAAAGCTCGGAATGACTCAAGTTTTTACCGCTGAGGGCAACGTAGTGCCGGTAACGGTTATCGAAGCGGGTCCTTGCGTCGTTCTGCAAAAGAAAGACCAAGACAACGACGGATACGAAGCCGTTCAGCTTGGTTTCTCCGATAAGAAAGAAAAACGGGCGACGAAGCCGGAAATCGGTCATGCGAAGAAAGCTAACTCGACTCCTAAGCGCTACGTTCGTGAAATTCGCGGCATTAATCTCGGCGAATATGAAGTTGGCCAAGAAATTAAGGCTGATTTGTTCGCAGAAGGCGAATTCGTTGACGTAACGGGTATTTCTAAAGGTAAAGGGTTCCAAGGCGTTATCAAACGTTGGGGCCAAAGCCGCGGTCCGATGGCTCACGGTTCGCGTTACCACCGCGGTCCGGGTTCCATGGGTTCCATCCAGGCGAACCGCGTACCGAAAGGCAAACATCTGCCGGGCCACATGGGTCATGAAACGGTCACGATCCAAAAGCTCGAAATCGTTCGTATCGATGCAGAGCGCAACGTACTGCTTGTTAAAGGTTCCATTCCGGGTCCTAAAAACAGCTTCGTGAAAATTAAACAAACGGTGAAAAAATAATCGTTTAAAGAAAGGAGGAACAAGCAATGCCTAAAGTAGCAGTGTTCAACGTAAGCGGCTCCCAAGTGGGCGAAGTGGAATTGTCCGAATCCGTATTCGGCATCCAGCCGAACGTTCATGTTCTGCACAGCGCGGTACTGCTTCAGCAAGCTGCTGAGCGTGCCGGCACGCACAAAACGAAAGGCCGCTCCGAAGTTCGCGGCGGCGGACGCAAACCGTGGAAACAAAAAGGAACGGGTCGTGCTCGTCAAGGCAGCATCCGCTCCCCGCAATGGGTTGGCGGCGGTACCGTATTCGGACCGACTCCACGTTCGTACGGCTTCAAACTTCCTAAGAAAGTTCGTCGTCTGGCGATCAAATCCGCTTTATCTTCCAAGGTGATCGACAACGGAATCATCGTTCTGGACCAACTGGCATTCGGTGCTCCGAAAACGAAAGAATTCGCAGCGATTCTGAACAACCTCAAAGTCGGCCGCAAAGCGCTTGTCGTAACGGCTGAATACGAGAACAACGTCGCTCTTTCCGCACGGAACATTCCCGGCGTGAAATTCGTCGCTGCAGACGGTATCAATGTTCTGGACGTTCTGGCGCATGATCAGCTGATCATCACCAAAGAAGCAGCCCTTAAAGTACAGGAGGTGCTTGCATAATGAAAGATCCTCGCGATATTATCAAGCGCCCGGTTATTACGGAAGAAACGAGCGAGCTGATGGCTAACAAACGCTACGTTTTCGAAGTTGACCTTCGCGCTAACAAAACGGAAATCAAATCTGCAATCGAGCAGATTTTCAAAGTAAAAGTAACAAACGTCAACACCTCGCGCATGCCGGCTAAACCGAAACGGTACGGCCGTCACTCCGGATACACGTCCGAGTGGAAGAAAGCATTCGTAACGCTCAGCGCTGACAGCAAAGAGCTTGAGTTTTTTGAATCGGTATAATTAACGAAGTAAGGAGGGAAACGAAGTGCCAATCAAGAAGTACAAACCGACATCCCCGGCCCGTCGCGCCATGTCCGTCTCGACTTTCGAAGAGATCACGACAAGCACACCGGAGAAATCGCTGCTGGCGCCGCTTTACAAAAAAGCAGGCCGCAACAACCAAGGTAAAATTACGGTTCGCCACCATGGCGGCGGACATAAGCGTAAATACCGCATCATCGACTTCAAACGCAACAAGGACGGCGTTGTAGGACGCGTTGCAACGATCGAATACGATCCGAACCGTACCTCGAACATCGCGCTGATCCACTATGTTGACGGCGAAAAAAGCTACATCATCGCTCCAAAAGGTCTGAAAGTTGGCGACCAAGTCGTTTCGGGACCTGAGGCAGACATTAAAGTGGGTAACGCGCTTCCGCTGGAGAACATTCCGGTTGGTACGCTGATCCACAACATCGAGATGAAACCGGGTAAAGGCGGCCAGCTCGTTCGCGCAGCCGGTACGGAAGCCCAGCTTCTCGGTAAAGAAGACGCTTATGCGGTTATCCGCCTGACGTCCGGCGAAGTTCGCCGCATTCTGAAAACTTGCCGCGCTACAATCGGCTCCGTTGGTAACGAAGACCACGAGCTCGTGAAGATCGGTAAAGCAGGCCGTTCCCGTTGGCTCGGCAAACGTCCTGAAGTTCGCGGCGTCGTGATGAACCCGAACGATCACCCGCACGGCGGTGGTGAAGGACGCGCTCCAATCGGACGCAAATCGCCTATGTCTCCTTGGGGCAAACCTACCCTGGGTTACAAAACGCGCAAGAAGAAAAAAGCATCGAGCCAATATATTATTCGTCGCCGCACGAAATAATAACCGCTTGATCGCAGCAGCGTAACGGACAGTTACGTCACGTTCCATGAAGGGAGGATCACCTAATGGGTCGCAGTTTGAAAAAGGGACCGTTTATCGACGGCTACCTGCTCAAGAAAGTGGAAGATTTGAACGAAACGAACAAAAAAGTCGTGATCAAAACTTGGTCCCGCCGTTCCACCATCTTCCCGCAATTCATCGGTCACACGCTTGCCGTTTATGACGGACGCAAACACGTGCCGGTTTATGTTACGGAAGATATGGTCGGCCACAAGCTCGGCGAATTTGCGCCGACTCGCACGTACAAAGGCCATGACGACGACAAAAAAACGGGCAAACGTTAATTTGCCCTTCTGATTTCATGTTGAATGAGAGGAGGTTCTTTTCATGGCAGAAGCTAAAGCAAGCGCCAATAATGTTCGCATCGCTCCCCGCAAAGCTCAGCTCGTGGTTGACTTGATCCGCGGCAAGCAAGTAGGCGAGGCGATCGCGATTCTGCGTCATACGCCGAAAGCCGCTTCCCCGATCGTTGAGAAGCTGCTGAACTCCGCATTGGCAAACGCTGAGCATAACTACCAGCTCGACGTTAACAATCTGGTCGTTTCCCAGGTTTACGTAAACCAAGGGCCGACAATGAAACGTTTCCGTCCCCGCGCTATGGGACGTGCAAGCCGTATCAACAAACGAACCAGCCACATTACATTGGTGGTATCCGAGAAATAAGGAGGGATAACGAGTGGGTCAAAAGGTAAATCCGGTCGGTCTCCGTATTGGGATCATCCGGGATTGGGAATCCAAATGGTACGCCGGCAAAGATTTCGGTACTCTTTTGCTGGAAGACGTTAAAATTCGTGAATACCTGAAGAACAAGCTGAAAGATGCGGCAGTTTCCCACATCGAGATCGAGCGTGCGGCTAACCGCGTAAACGTGACGATCAACACGGCGAAGCCGGGTATGGTTATCGGCAAAGGCGGATCCGAAGTGGAAAACCTGCGCACGGAACTGGCTAAAATCACGAACGGCAAGAAAGTTCATATCAACATCTCTGAAATTAAACAAGCCGATCTGGACGCCATTCTCGTGGCTGAAAGCATCGCACAACAACTGGAGCGCCGCGTTTCGTTCCGTCGCGCAATGAAACAAGCAATCCAACGCTCCATGCGCGCTGGCGCAAAAGGAATCAAAACTTCCGTTAGCGGACGTCTTGGCGGCGCCGAGATCGCACGTACGGAAGGCTACAGTGAAGGAACCGTTCCGCTTCATACGCTGCGCGCCGACATCGACTACGGCACAGCTGAAGCACATACGACTTACGGCCGTATCGGCGTAAAAGTATGGATCTACCGCGGTGAAATCCTTCCGTCGAAGAAGAAAGCAGCTCCCCAGGAAGGAGGCAACTAATCATGTTGGTACCTAAACGCGTCAAACACCGCAAAGAGCAACGCGGTCACATGAAAGGCCGCGCAAAAGGCGGCACGGAAGTTCACTTCGGTGAATTCGGCCTCCAGGCTACTGAGCCTGCTTGGGTTACGAACCGTCAAATCGAAGCTGCACGTATCGCCATGACCCGTTACATCAAACGTGGCGGTAAAGTATGGATCAAGATTTTCCCTTCCAAGCCGATCACCCAAAAGCCTCTTGAGGTCCGGATGGGTAGCGGTAAAGGTAACGTGGAGAAATGGGTAGCGGTTGTGAAACCGGGTAAAGTTCTGTTCGAGCTTGCCGGCGTTTCCGAAGAAATCGCACGCGAAGCAATGCGCCTTGCAGCCCACAAGCTCCCGCTCAAAACGAAGTTTGTGAAACGCGAAGAAGTGGGTGGTGAAGCAAATGAAGGCTAGTGAATTTCGCAACCTGACCTCGTCTGAAATTGAACAAAAAGTTGCCGGGTTCAAAGAAGAACTGTTTAACCTTCGCTTCCAACTGGCCACTGGCCAATTGGACAACCCGACTCGCATCCGCGACGTCCGCAAGGAAATTGCCCGTGCAAAAACCGTTTTGCGTGAAAGAGAACTTGGAATCAGCAGCTAATTAGAGCGAGTCCATTTCCATTCATATAAACCTGGTTTAAGTTTCAGGAAGGAGGACGAACATGAGCGAACGCAACAGCCGCAAAGTTCAAATCGGTAAAGTCGTTAGCGACAAAATGGATAAAACGATCGTCGTTGCAGTCGAAACGTACAAAAAACACGATCTGTACCATAAACGCATCAAATACACGAAGAAATTCAAAGCGCATGACGAGAACAACTCGGCGAAAATCGGCGACACCGTGAAAATTATGGAGACCCGCCCGCTTTCGAAAGATAAGCGCTGGAGACTTGTGGAAGTCGTGGAAGAAGCGATTATCCTTTAATAGGCCCTAAACCCTTTTCCGAAAGGAGGACGTTAACATGATTCAACCATTTACACGTTTGGCCGTTGCCGATAACTCCGGCGCGAAAGAACTGATGTGCATTCGGGTGCTTGGCGGTACGGGACGTCGTGTCGGCCACATCGGAGATCTGATCGTTTGCTCCGTCAAACAAGCAACACCCGGTGGCGTTGTCAAAAAAGGTGACGTAGTCAAAGCGGTTATCGTTCGTACGAAGCGTTCGGTTCGCCGTAAAGACGGTTCCTACATCGCATTCGATGAGAATGCGGCGGTAATCGTGAAAGAAGACAAAAGCCCGCGCGGTACCCGTATTTTCGGACCAGTCGCTCGTGAGCTTCGCGATAGAGATTTCATGAAAATCGTATCGCTTGCACCGGAAGTTATTTAATACGTTCCCCTGTTACGGGGAGTTCGGATAAATCATGAATCAATCGAATATATAATCACGCAGTCGAAGTGAGGTGTAACAAATGCCAAGGCTGAAAAAAGTACTTGAATCGCACAACAACAAACTGCACGTGAAAAAAGACGATACCGTCATCGTCATCACCGGCAAAGATAAAGGTAAAAAAGGCCGCGTTATCGCAGCATATCCGCGTGAGAACCGCGTACTGGTGGAAGGCGTGAACATGGTGAAGAAGCATTCCAAGCCATCGCAAGCCAACCCGCAGGGCGGAATCATCGAGCAAGAAGCTCCGGTTCATGTTTCGAACGTGATGCACGTCGATCCGAAGAGCGGCAAAGTAACCCGTATCGGTTACAAAGTGCTCGACAACGGCAAAAAAGTCCGGGTAGCTAAACGCTCCGGCGAAGTTATCGATTAATCCACTGTTACGGAAAGGAGGACCATCACAACATGGCTGCAAGAATGAAAGATCGTTTCCTGAATGAAATCACTCCTGCTCTGATGCAGAAGTTCAACTACACGACCGTTATGCAAGTGCCGAAGATTGAGAAAGTTGTCATCAACATGGGTGTGGGCGAAGCGGTTGCCAACTCCAAAGTGCTTGATACGGCTGTTGAAGATCTTCGCCTGATCTCCGGTCAAAAGCCGGTTGTAACCCGTGCAAAGAAATCGATCGCAGGCTTTAAGCTTCGCGAGAACATGCCGATCGGGGTTAAAGTTACACTGCGCGGCGAGCGCATGTACTACTTCCTCGACAAACTGTTCAACGTTTCGCTTCCGCGCGTTCGCGACTTCCGCGGCGTTTCGACGAAAGCGTTCGACGGTCGCGGCAACTACACGCTCGGCTTGAAAGAACAACTGATCTTCCCGGAGATCGAGTACGATAAAGTTGATAAAGTACGTGGTATGGACGTCGTCATCGTCACGACGGCAAAATCGGACGAAGAAGCTCGTGAGCTGCTGACCCAACTGGGCATGCCGTTCGCGAAGTAATCCACTTGTAGGAGGTGTAATACCCAGTGGCAAAAACTTCGATGAAAGTAAAGCAGCAGCGTGCTCCGAAGTTCAAAGTGCGTGCATATACGCGCTGTGAGCGTTGCGGCCGTCCGCACTCCGTTTTGCAAAAGTTTAAAATTTGCCGGATTTGTTTCCGTGAATTAGCATACAAAGGCCAGATTCCTGGCGTTAAAAAAGCAAGCTGGTAATCAGCCTTAGTTCGGGAAGGAGGTACACGAAGAATGGTTATGTCTGATCCGATTGCAGATATGTTGACTCGCATCCGCAACGCGAATGTCGTTCGTCACGAAACCGTGGAAATGCCCGCTTCGAAAGTAAAGAAGCAAATCGCCGATATTTTGAAACGCGAGGGCTTCATCCGCGATGCTGAATATATCGAAGACAACAAGCAAGGGATTATCCGTATTTTCCTGAAATACGGTGCCAACAACGAGCGCGTCATCACAGGACTTAAGCGCATCAGCAAGCCTGGACTGCGTGTTTACACGAAGTCTAACGAAATCCCGCGCGTATTGGGCGGTCTTGGAATTGCCATCATTTCCACGTCCAAAGGGATTATGACCGATAAAGAAGCACGTCAAGGCAAAGCCGGCGGCGAAGTCGTCTGCTACGTTTGGTAATTTACTGTCACAACGATTGGAGGTGTAACAATGTCCCGTATTGGCCGCAAACCGATCCAAGTGCCTAACGGCGTTAATATTAACTTGGACAACACAGTCATTACTGTTAAAGGACCGAAAGGATCGCTTTCCCGCGAAATTCACAAAGATATGAAAGTGAACGTCGAAGAAAACACGATCGTGATCGAGCGTCCTTCCGATAATAAATTGCATCGTTCCCTGCACGGAACGACGCGCAGCATCATTGCGAACATGGTCAGCGGTGTAACCGATGGCTTCTCGAAATCTTTGGAGCTCGTAGGCGTTGGTTACCGCGCAAACAAAGCCGGTGAGAAAGTCGTCCTGAACGTTGGATACTCCCACCCGGTTGAAATCGTGCCGGAAAGCGGAATCGAATTCGAAGTTCCGTCCAACACGAAAATCATCGTTAAAGGCATCGACAAAGAACGCGTCGGCGCTACGGCTGCCAAAATCCGTTCCGTTCGTGAGCCTGAGCCTTACAAAGGCAAAGGGATCAAATACGAAGGCGAGCGCATCATCCGCAAGGAAGGTAAAGCCGGCAAGAAAAAATAAGCCGCCCGAAAGAGGTGTGCTTAACCATATTGCAGCGTAAGGCAATGAGAAAGGAGGACACCCTCGAATGATTACTAAAGGCGATAAGAACAAAGCCCGTCTGAAGCGTCACCTGCGTGTTCGTAAAAAAATCAACGGAACGACCGAGCGTCCCCGCTTGTCGATCTTCCGTTCTTCCAAACATATTTACGCACAGCTGATCGATGACATTCAAGGCGTAACGATCGCTTCGGCATCCACTCTCGACAAAGAAATTGCTGCAGAAATCAGCAACGGCGGCAACATCGAATCCGCCCGCAAAGTCGGCGAACTGGTAGCGAAACGCGCGAAGGAAAAAGGTTTTGAAAATGTCGTGTTCGACCGCGGCGGTTACTTGTATCATGGCCGGATCCAGGCGCTTGCTGACGCAGCGCGCGAAGCAGGCCTGCAATTCTAATCAAAAGCTAAAGGGAGGTAAATCGACTTGCGTGTAGATCCGAATACGTTAGAACTGACTGAAAAAGTAGTTCACATCAACCGCGTTGCGAAAGTTGTAAAAGGCGGACGCCGTTTCAGCTTTAGCGCGCTTGTAGTTGTCGGAGACGGTAAAGGCTACGTGGGCGCAGGGATCGGGAAAGCTTCTGAAGTGCCGGACGCCATCCGCAAAGGCATCGAAGACGCGAAGAAAAACCTGATTCACGTTCCGCTCGTAGGAACGACGATTCCGCATCTTGTTCTCGGACACTTTGGCGCTGGCCAGGTGCTGCTGAAACCGGCATCCGAAGGTACCGGTGTTATCGCCGGCGGCCCTGTCCGCGCGGTTCTGGAACTTGCCGGAGTCGGCGACATTTTGACAAAATCGCTCGGTTCTTCGAACTCCATGAATATGGTTAACGCTACGCTGGAAGGACTGTCCCGCCTGAAACGCGCGGAGGACGTCGCCAAGCTGCGCGGTAAAACTGTCGAAGAGCTGTTGGGTTAAGGAGGGGAACACGATGGCAAAATTGCAAATCACCCTCGTTCGCAGTTTGATCGGCCGCAACGAGAAACAGCGCGCAACCGTGAAATCGCTGGGGCTCAAAAAAATCCGTCAGACGGTTGTTCTGAACGATAACCCGGCAATTCGCGGCATGGTCAACCATGTCAACCACCTGGTTAAAGTGGAAGAAGTCCAATAGTTACGATTGATATAAATGGCAACGCAGATTAAATAAGGAGGTGCAACGAACGATGAAATTGCATGAGCTTACTTCCGCACCGGGATCGCGTAAAGAAGGCTACCGCCGCGGACGCGGTATCGGCAGCGGCAACGGCAAAACGGCAGGCCGCGGTCACAAAGGTCAAAACGCTCGTTCCGGCGGCGGTGTTCGTCCTGGATTTGAGGGTGGTCAAAACCCGCTGTACCGTCGTCTGCCGAAGCGCGGCTTCAACAACGTGTTCCGCAAAGAGTATGCGGTTGTGAATATTGAAGAACTGAACGTGTTTGCAGCGGGCTCCGAAGTGACTCCGGAATTGCTGATCGAGAAAGGGATCGTCAAAAATCCACTTAGCGGCATCAAAATTCTGGGCAACGGAGACGTTACAGTTCAGCTTACAGTAAAAGCAAACAAGTTCTCTCAATCTGCGGTAGAGAAAATTCAAGCTGCCGGCGGTAAAACCGAGGTGATCTAATGTTTAAGACGGTTTCAAACATTTGGAAAGTGGAAGACCTTCGCAAGAGGATCCTCTTTACACTTTTCATTTTGCTTGTTTACCGCATCGGATCTTTCATACCGGTGCCCAACATCAATAAGGATGTATTCACCTCAGTGAATCAGACCGGAGCCGATTTGTTTGGTCTGTTGAACACCTTTTCGGGCGGCGCGCTGTTTCAATTCTCTATCTTCGCGATCGGGATTATGCCGTACATTACGGCCTCCATTATCGTCCAGCTGCTTTCGATGGATGTTATTCCAAAGTTTGCGGAATGGGCGAAGGAGGGCGAGAACGGCAAGAAAAAGCTGGCGCAAATTACGCGTTACGGTACGATCATTCTGGGCCTCGTCCAGGGTTTCGCAACCGCAATCGGCTTTAACCGCCAGTATCAATTCCAGATGGTCATCGAGCCGACCTTTTGGACCTATCTGATGATCGCCATCGTCCTGACGGCAGGAACAGCCTTCCTGATGTGGCTTGGCGAGCAGATAACGGAACGCGGTATCGGCAACGGAATTTCGGTGATTATCTTTGCAGGGATTATCGCGGCGATGCCGGGACATATCCGCAGCATTTACACGACTTACTTTGTTGATCAGACGGATCAAGTGTTCCTGAACATCCTCAAAGTGGTTGCGATCGTAATTGTTGTTATCGCGATTATTATCGGCGTTATTTTCGTCCAGCAGGGAATCCGCAAGATTCCGGTGCAGTACGCCAAGCGCGTAGTCGGACGTAAAATGTACGGCGGTCAATCGACGCATATTCCGCTGAAAATAAACGGGGCGGGCGTGATTCCGGTCATCTTCGCGGTTTCGCTGCTCATGTTCCCGATTACGATCGCGCAGTTCTGGTCGAATCATGCGTGGGCACAATGGATTACCGACCACCTGTACTACGATAAGCCGCTCGGTATGGTGCTTTACATTCTGCTCATTATCGGTTTCACCTTCTTCTACACCTTCGTGCAGATCAATCCTGTGCAAATGGCGGATCAGATGAAGAAGAACGGGGGTTACATCCCGGGAATTCGTCCAGGCAAGCCGACATCGGCATATATTACGAAAGTAATGACGCGGATTACGCTGTTTGGCGCCGTTTTCCTGGCTGTAATATCGATTTTCCCGGTGTTCTTCGGGTCGCTCGCCGGACTGGATCGTTCCATTCAGCTCGGAGGCACCTCGCTGCTCATCGTCATTGGCGTCGCGCTTGATACGATGAAACAGATCGAAAGCCAGTTGATCAAACGCCACTACAAAGGGTTTATCAATAAATAATAATAGGTTCTGAACGGGCTGCCCGCGATTGAGCATTACGACAAGCCGGGTTTTAGCCCGCCCGAGCCTATTGTGCTTAAAGCGAGGAAAGCTAGGATGAACATTCTATTTATGGGCCCTCCGGGAGCCGGCAAAGGCACCCAGGCCGAAAGAATTGTAGAGCAATTCGGCGTTCCGCACATTTCGACGGGTGATGCATTCCGGCTTGCTATGAAGCAGGGGACGCCGCTCGGACAGAAAGCGAAAGAGTTCGTCGACCAGGGGCTGCTCGTTCCGGATGAGATTACGAATGGAATCGTCCGCGAACGGTTGATGCTTGAAGACTGCGGCAAAGGATTTCTGCTTGACGGATTTCCGCGTACGATTCAGCAGGCAGAAGCGCTTGATGGAATGCTGGCTGAGATGGGACGGCAAATCGATCACGTCATCAACCTGAAAGTCGACCGCGGGCTGCTGCTCGCAAGGCTGACAGGAAGACGGATCTGCAAATCCTGCGGCTCAACGTACCATCTTGAGTTCAACCCGCCGAAACAGGAAGGCGTCTGCGACAAATGCGGCGGTGAACTGTATCAGCGTTCGGATGATACGGAAGAGAAAGTCGGAAATCGTCTTGACGAGTACATCAGCAAGACGGCGCCGCTTCTCGGATATTACGAAGATAAAGGTCTTTTGCGCGAAGTGAACGGTGAGAAGGAAATCGACGAGGTTACGGCCGATATCGTATCCTGCTTGCGGGGTTCGGGCGAATGATTATTTGTAAGTCTGAAGCAGAGCTGCGTTTCATGAGGGAAGCCGGCCGCATTGTGGCTGAGACGCACCGCTTAATGGAGAAGTCGATCCGGCCGGGCATTACGACCCGCGAGCTGGACGAGATCGCCGAAAAGTACATTCGCAGTCAAGGCGCCATTCCATCGTTTAAAGGCTACAATCAGTTTCCTGGCAGCATTTGCGCTTCTGTAAACGACGAGTTGGTACATGGCATTCCGGGGCCGCGCAAGCTGAATGAGGGCGACATTATTTCGCTCGATATCGGCGCACAGTACGAAGGATTCCATGGCGATTCGGCTTGGACCTATGGAGTAGGCTCCATTTCGGACGAGGCGAAGAGATTGCTTGAAGTAACCGAGCAGTCGCTTTATGCGGGCCTTGAGCTGGTCAAACCGGATGTTAGGCTGTACACGGTATCGCATGCGATCCAGAAAGTCGTGGAAGCCGCCGGCTTCTCGATTGTACGGGAATATGTAGGGCATGGAATTGGTCAGGATCTTCATGAAGAACCGCAAATTCCGAACTACGGTATCCCGGACAGAGGTCCGCGGCTGAAGCCGGGTATGGTGCTCGCCATCGAGCCGATGGTGAATATCGGGGAACGGTATGTTCGCACGTTGCAGGACAACTGGACGGTTGTGACGCAGGACGGCTCCTGGTGCGCTCATTTCGAGCACACGGTAGCCGTGACGGAGAGCGGTTGTGAGATTTTGACGAAATTGCCGGATACGGAGTAAGCGGGAATGGAAGTGCCCGCAGAAATCGGCCAAATCGTCAAGGTGCTTCGTGGCAAGGATGAAGGCGGATTTGCCGTCATTGTCCGGATCGTAGATGATCGCTTCGTAGCGATTGCCGACGGGGATAAGAAGCGGTTCGATCAGCCGAAGAAGAAGAACATCCAGCATCTTCAGTTACTGCCGGCTGTGAGCAGCATCGTCGCGGACAGCATCTCCGAGACAGGCCGGGTGACCAACGCAAAGCTTCGATTCGCGATTCAGAAGTATTGCAACGGAAAGGAGAACGACGATGGCCAAGGAAGACGTCATTGAGGTCGAAGGTACGGTTATTGAACCATTGCCAAATGCCATGTTCAAGGTGGAACTGGAGAACGGTCATCAGATTCTGGCCCATGTATCCGGAAAGCTCAGAATGCACTTTATCCGCATTCTGACGGGAGACAAAGTGGTCATTCAGTTATCGCCTTATGATTTATCAAGAGGACGCATTACCTATCGGAAGTAGGCCGCTTAAGGCCGGCTGACGAAGGATTCGGGAGGTAATCACAATGAAGGTAAGACCTTCGGTCAAGCCGATTTGCGAGAAATGCAAAGTCATTCGTCGCAAAGGCAACGTGATGGTGATTTGTGAAAATCCGAAACACAAACAAAAACAAGGTTAAGAAGGGAGGAACCCCATAATGGCACGTATAGCTGGTGTTGACTTGCCGCGTGACAAACGCGTTGAAATCGCGCTCCAGTACATTTTCGGAATCGGTAAAACGACCGCTCAACACGTTATTGCCGAAACCGGAATCGATGCGAACACTCGCGTTCGCGATCTGACGGAAGACGAAGTAAGCAAACTGCGTGAAACGATCGACAAATCGATTAAAGTGGAAGGCGACCTTCGCCGCGAAATTTCGCTGAACATCAAACGTCTGATCGAGATCGGCAGCTACCGCGGTATTCGCCACCGTCGCGGATTGCCGGTACGCGGACAACGTACGAAAACAAACGCACGGACGCGCAAAGGTCCTCGTCGGACTGTAGCGAACAAGAAGAAGTAATAAGGGGGGATAATCGACAATGGCTAAACCGAAAAAAGTGGTTCGTACTAAACGCCGTGACCGGAAAAATATCGATTCTGGCGTAGCGCACATCCGCTCTACGTTCAACAATACGATCGTAACGATCACTGACCCTCACGGAAATGCGATTTCCTGGGCAAGCTCCGGCAACCTCGGATTCAAAGGTTCCCGTAAAAGCACGCCTTTCGCAGCGCAAATGGCAGCGGAATCCGCAGCCAAGGCTGCAATGGAACATGGCATGAAAGTGGTTGAGGTTATGGTTAAAGGCCCTGGCGCAGGCCGCGAAGCTGCAATCCGCTCGCTGCAAGCTGCAGGTCTTGAAGTTAACCTCATTAAAGACGTTACGCCGGTACCGCATAACGGATGCCGTCCGCCGAAACGTCGTCGCGTGTAGTTACTCTCCTGTGGTATCAAATTACGACAACTTGTGAATAATGGTTGTGAAGGTTTGGCATACTACAAGAATTTGACGTTAGTGAACGGTACTGATACGGAGCGACGTTTGAAGGAGGGTACTATAGTGATAGAGATCGAAAAGCCGAAAATCGAAACCGTGGAGCTTAGCGATGACGGAGCTTATGGACGATTCGTCGTTGAGCCTCTGGAACGCGGATACGGAACGACGCTCGGAAATTCGCTTCGCCGCATCTTGCTGTCGTCTTTGCCGGGAGCGGCTGTGACGAGTGTACAGATCGACGGAGTGCTTCACGAGTTTTCCACGATTCCCGGAGTAATCGAAGACGTTACGGAGATTATTTTGAACCTGAAAGGCCTGTCGCTGAAAATCCACTCCGATGAAGAAAAGGTGTTGGAAATTGACGCGGAAGGCGAAGGGAACGTAACGGCCGGTGATATTCGCGCAGACAGCGATGTTGAGATTTTAAGCCCTGATCTTCATATCGCAACCTTGGCCTCCGGCGCGCGGCTCCATATGCGGATTTTCGCCAATCGGGGACGCGGTTACGTGCAAGCGGACCGCAACAAGAAAGAAGATCAACCGATCGGCGTCATTCCGGTAGATTCGATATACACGCCCATTACCCGTGTCAACTACAGCGTTGAGAATACCCGTGTCGGCCAAGTGACCAACTATGACAAGCTTACTTTAGAAGTTTGGACCGACGGAAGCATCCGGCCTGAAGAGGCTGTGAGCCTCGGCGCTAAAATTTTGACCGAGCATTTGGACCTGTTCGTCGGATTGACCGATGAAGCCAAAGACGCGGAAATCATGGTTGAGAAGGAAGAAGACAAGAAAGAAAAAGTACTCGAGATGACGATCGAGGAACTTGATCTTTCCGTCCGTTCCTACAACTGTCTGAAACGTGCCGGCATCAACACCGTTCAAGAGCTGATCACGAAAACCGAAGAGGATATGATGAAGGTCCGCAACCTGGGCCGTAAATCGCTCGAGGAAGTTCAAGAGAAGCTTGAGGAGCTCGGTTTGGGCCTTCGCATGGAAGACTAGCATCGACAAGCCGCTCCGGCATCAAGGAGCGATCGTATACAAATCAAACAAGCATAGACAAGTAACCGGTGCGAATTGTTTTGCTGCGGCAGCAATTAGCTTTTGCATGTAAAAGGGATTCTGCTCGCGCAATACAACGAAGCCTGTTACGAACGGTTTTGCTTCCAGCATCGCCTGAGCTTATGCTTACGAAGCGGTTTGCTGGCAAAACCTAAGCATTATGCTTACGAAGTGGTTTTGTCTCCGACAAAACCTAAGTTTTGGCTTACGAAGTGGTTTTGCCGCTGGCAAAACCTTAAGGAGGGGAAAAAAGAAATGGCATATTCCAAATTGGGCCGTGACGCAAGCGCGCGTAAAGCTCTGTTCCGCGATCTTGTCACCGACCTGTTCCTGTATGAGCGCATTCAAACGACCGAAGCGAAAGCGAAAGAAGTTCGCTCGATCGCGGAGAAGCTGATCACGCTGGCAAAACGCGGCGATCTGCATGCCCGTCGTCAAGTAGCGGCTTTTGTTCGTCGCGAAACGATCAACGGGGAGCAAGATGCGATCCAAAAGCTGTTCTCCGAACTGGCCACCCGTTACTCGGAACGTGCGGGCGGATACACACGGATTCTGAAGCTGGGACCTCGCCGTGGTGACTCGGCTCCCATGGTATTTTTGGAACTGGTGGATCGTGCGTAAATGAGAGAAAGGGTGGACCTTCGAGGCCACCTTTTTTTCTTTTCCGGAGAAGATTCACGGCGCAGGATAAATGCAAAGAAAAGTTGTGAAAAATGGCCGCTGCGCGGACGTAGTTGATCTTCCGATCGCTGCTGTAGCTGGATCGTCTTGATTATATAACCCATGCTCGCCGTGCTATCTTCGTTCCTTTAACATTGAGAACAATGACCGAAAATCCTTTGCCGGTATTTCAAGGCAGGTGCTCCCTTTCTCTTGGGGGAAAGAGGGGATTCGCTGCTTCAAGACCCCAAGCAGCGGGAAACTGAAGTTAGACTCAATGTGCAACTCAGGCGCTAACAAGCCATCCTCCTGCCGGGGAAGATACAGGCGGGCAGAACTCTTTCGTAAGGGTGGAAATCGTTGAATATCAAGATGACGTTAAGCTACGACGGAACGAACTATAACGGCTTTCAAACGCAGCCGGCAGGCAATACGGTGCAGGACCTCATAGAGGCTGCGATCGAGCAGCTGACGGGAGAACGTCTCAAAATTACCGGATCGGGCCGGACGGACGCGGGCGTGCATGCGCGCGGCTTCGTATTTAATTTTTATACGAATTCGCAAATTCCGGTCAAAAGATGGGCGCTTGCGCTCAACAGCCGGCTGCCGCACGACATCGTCGTTCTCGATGCGGCGGAAGTGGACGATGACTTTCATTCCAGACGCTGCGCAAAGCGCAAGACGTACCGTTACTCGATCGACCGCAGCAAGTTTCGGGATGTGTTCGTCCGTCATACTCACTTTCATCATCCGATGCCGCTTGATGTGCCGGCTATGCGGCAGGCGCTTAAGCATCTGCTTGGAACGCACGATTATACGTCGTTTACGTCCACGCGTTCGACAAAGCAATCGCATGTGCGGACGATTTTCGAAGCCCATCTCGTGGAAGAGGGACCTATGCTCCACCTGTATATAACCGGCAGCGGCTTTTTGTATAATATGGTCCGGATCATAACGGGAACGCTCATGTGGGTCGGGGAAGGCAAAATGCAGCCCGACGATTTTGCGCGTATTTTGCAGGCGAGGAACCGCAGCTGCGCCGGGCCTACTGCGATGGCGCATGGCCTGACTCTATGGCAGGTGGAGTATTAGCAGACCATCCGTGTGCGCCCTATTGAGGGAGAGCGCTGCGCTGGTGAATTGCTGCCGGCGCCGGCCATAAATAGCATGAAAAGCGCTAAAATAAAACACTTTAATACAGCCGAAAAGCCTTGCGCTAGACACCTGTTTATATTATAATATAACTTGTGCTTTCTTATTGGCTCTCCCACAGCCCCGCATAAGAAGGCCGCAAAGTAGGCTTGGTTTTAAGTATTATTCGTAGGTAACAACCGTTTTAACATCTATGAACTTTACTACAGCAAATAACCTTGAAACTTGAAC
Organism: Paenibacillus beijingensis; assembly: GCF_000961095.1. NCBI lineage: Bacteria > Bacillati > Bacillota > Bacilli > Caryophanales > Paenibacillaceae > Paenibacillus > Paenibacillus beijingensis. The sequence continues at coordinate 2,803,311 of NZ_CP011058.1, forward strand.
GTTTCAACATAAATGAACCTGTTACGTAATTTGAAGGAGGATCATCCATGCGTACCACCTATATGGCGAAGCCCAACGAAGTTGAGCGCAAATGGCACGTCATCGACGCTACCGGCAAAACGCTGGGACGTCTGGCCAGCGAAGCGGCGATCTTGATTCGCGGCAAACACAAACCTCAATTTACTCCTCATGTTGATTGCGGCGATTTCGTCGTTATCATCAACGCTGAGAAAATTGAACTGACAGGCAACAAATGGCAAGACAAGAAATACTACCGTCACTCCCTGTATCCGGGTGGTCTGAAAGTGACGACGGCTTCGGACATGGTCAAGAACAAGCCGGAACGTATGTTGGAGCTTGCGGTTCACGGCATGCTGCCGAAAAACCGTCTTGGCGACAAATTGAAGCTGAAGCTGAAAGTCTATGCAGGTTCGGAACATCCACATCAAGCACAAAACCCAGAAGTTTACGAACTTCGCGGTTAATTAGAGGGAGGACAGTTTCATGGCTCAAGTGCAATACTATGGAACCGGTCGTCGTAAACACTCCGTAGCACGCGTTCGTCTCGTGCCGGGTGAAGGACGAATCATTGTAAATAAACGCGATCTGAACGAATATTTTGGTCTGGAAACGCTCAAACTGATCGTTAAACAACCGCTGACGCTGACCGAAACGACCGGCAAATACGACGTGCTCGTTATCGCTCATGGCGGCGGCATCTCCGGACAAGCCGGCGCAATCCGTCACGGTATCTCCCGTGCGCTGCTCAAAGCCGATCCGGAATTCCGTCCGGCTCTGAAACGCGCCGGATTCCTGACGCGTGATCCACGCATGAAAGAACGTAAGAAATACGGCCTTAAAGCGGCTCGTCGCGCTCCTCAGTTCTCGAAACGTTAATTGGAGAGCCGGCTGGACCGGTTTACAAAATACCTTTCTCGCCTCAAAACGGGAAAGGTATTTTTTTACCCTTTTTCAATGACAAAAAAAGGGTAATGTTTCACGTGGATCGTTTCTTATCTTTTATACATGTTATATAGGCGATGGAGAGGACGGATGAAGCATGAAAACCCCTTTGTACTTTAATCACGACGGTGGCGTGGACGATCTTGTGTCCCTCTTTTTGCTGCTGCAGATGGAAAATGTGGAGCTGATCGGCGTTTCGGTCATCGATGCCGACTGTTATGTGGAGCCGGCCGTATCGGCCAGCCGCAAAATCATCGACCGTTTTGGCGCGAAGCGGTCAGGGGGAAGGCTGGAAGTGGCCCGTTCCAACTCCCGCGGTAAAAACCCGTTTCCGAAAGAGTGGCGGATGCATGCGTTTTATGTCGACGCGCTGCCCATTCTAAATGAATCGGGCCATGTGGAGACGCCGCTTGCTGCGTTTCCGGCGCATAAGGACCTGATTTCCAAAGTCAGCGCCAGCGACAAGCCGGTCACGCTGCTGTTCACCGGTCCGCTTACGGATCTGGCGCGGGCGCTCGACGAAGCTCCGGAGCTGGAGAACAACATCGCGAAGCTGTACTGGATGGGCGGTACGTTTTTGCCGGACGGCAATGTGGCCGAACCCGAGCACGACGGAACGGCGGAATGGAACGCGTTCTGGGATCCTGAAGCGGCCGCTCGCGTATGGGAAAGCGGCATCGAGATTGAGATGGTGGCGCTGGAGAGCACGAACAAAGTGCCGCTTACGCTGGATGTGCGGGCGCAGTGGGCACACAAGCGCCGCTTTGAGGGTATCGATTTTGTCGGGCAGTGCTATGCGATGGTCCCGCCGCTCGTCCATTTTGCGACGAATTCGACCTATTACTTGTGGGATGTGCTGACGACAGTCATCATTGGCCGGCCCGGCCTCGTCCGCTCCAGATCCGCGATCTGCGCGGTCATCCCGGACGGACCGTCCCAGGGACGTACGGTGGAGACGCCGGACGGCCGCCCTGTCAACGTGGTGGAGGACGTCGATGCGGAAGCATTTTTCGCCTACATGACGGACTTGGCGGCTGCCGCAAAATCGTGACAAGCGCCCAGTGCATAAGATAGACGGCCGGCTTAGCGTTCAATTGGATGCCAGAAGGGGAAACGGCCGATCATTACCACAATTAAAGCATTGAACAATAGCGGCTTTGGACGTATAATTTAATTAATGCATACAAAGTTACTAGGAATTTATATGGAGGTAATTGCGAGATGAACTTATTGGAAAAAGAAGCGCTCGTTACGCAGAAAGCGGTTGAGCTGGAGGATGCGACTCCTGAAGCGATTCTGAAATATGCGGTCGAAACGTTCCCGAATATTACGTTTGCGTGCAGCTTTGGCGCCGAAGACGTCGTGCTCGTCGACATGCTGCAGAAGATCAGCCCGAAGACGGACATTTTTTATTTGGATACGGACTTTCACTTCAAGGAAACCTATGAAACGCGCGACCGTCTGGAGCAGCATTACAACATGAAGTTCGTACGGGTATCGCCGGTGCTGACACCGGAGGAGCAGGCGGAGAAGCACGGAGCCGAGCTGTGGAAAAGCGACCCGAACGCATGCTGCAACATCCGTAAGGTTGAGCCGCTGACACGTATCTTGTCCAAATACGATGCCTGGATTACCGGTATCCGCCGCGATCAGGCGCCGACACGCGCCAACGCGAAGAAAGTGGAATACGATACGAAATTCGGTCTCATCAAGTTTAATCCGATTGCAAGCTGGACGTCGGAAGACGTTTGGAACTATATCCGCTCCAACAATATCATTTACAACCCGCTGCATGACAACCACTACCCAAGCATCGGCTGCGAATACTGTACCCGCCAAGTTATGCCGGGCGAAGACCCGCGTGCCGGACGCTGGTCGGGTAATGAAAAGACGGAATGCGGACTTCATAAGTAATTGAAGCGGACAAGGATCAACGAGGAGGAGAACGTAAATAATGAGCAATATTAAACCTCACGGCGGCGAACTGGTCAACCGAGTCGCCGAAGGCGCGCAGCGGGAACAGCTGCTAAGCGAAGCGAAAGGCTTGAAATCCGTTACGATCGACAGTTGGACGGTATCGGATCTGGATCTGATCGGCGTGGGCGCTTTTTCGCCGCTGACCGGCTTCCTGAATGAGACGGACTATCGTTCCGTTGTCGACAACATACGGCTTGCGAATGGCCTCGTTTGGAGCATTCCGATTACACTGGCCGTCGAAGCGGCGAAAGCGGCCGAGCTTGCGGCAGGCGAGCGCGTTGCTCTGATTGGCGAAGACGGCGTCGTCTACGGCATTCTGGACGTGGAGAGCATCTACAGCGTCGATCAGAAGCATGAGGCGGTTAACGTATTCAAAACCGACGATCTGGAGCATCCGGGCGTCAAAAAGCTGTTTTCCCGTCCTTCCACTTACGTGGGCGGCCCGATTACGGTGCTGAACCGTCCGCAGCCGGACAAATTTGGCGAGTTTTATTTTGATCCGAGCGAAACGAGAGCGATTTTTGCGGACAAAGGATGGAATACCGTCGTCGGCTTCCAAACCCGCAACCCGGTTCACCGCGCACATGAATTTATTCAAAAATGCGCCATGGAAATTGTGGACGGCCTGTTCCTTAATCCGCTCGTCGGCGAAACGAAATCCGATGATGTGCCGGCAAACGTGCGCATGAAGAGCTATCTGGCGCTGCTGGAAAACTATTATCCGCAAAACCGCGCGTTCCTCGGCGTGTTCCCGGCGGCAATGCGCTATGCGGGACCGCGCGAAGCGATTTTCCATGCGATGGTGCGCAAAAACTATGGCTGCACCCACTTTATCGTGGGACGCGACCATGCCGGCGTAGGCGACTACTACGGAACGTACGAGGCGCAGGATCTGCTCAAGTCGTTCCCGGCCGAAGACCTCGGTATTACGCCGCTTTATTTCGAGCACAGCTTCTTCTGCAAGAAGTGCAACAACATGGCGACCAGCAAAACGTGTCCGCACGACAAGTCGGAGCATCTGACGCTGTCCGGAACAAAAGTGCGCGCCATGCTGCGCGACGGCATCTGCCCGCCGCCTGAATTCTCCCGTCCGGAAGTGGCGAAGATTCTGATCGAAGGCATGTCGGAGCAGCCGGTCAATAACTAAATCGATAGGCCCGTGAACGGGCTATCATATTCAGCCACCCTGTCCCATATACATGATAACGGGTCCGGTGCTTATCCAAGCCCCGACTATTATCTTGCTGTGGGACGGGGTGGCTTTGTCTATGAAGAAACAATCCGTGACGGGCGGCCGCAGAGGCGGCAGGCGGAGCGTTTTTTTTCGCAAACGCGTCATTGTATGGATGAGTCCCCGGGGCGTGCTGCGGATCGCAATCGGGCTCTCCATGATCGTTCTTGTCGCCTGGATGCTCGGCAAGGAAGTGCCGGTATCGCGCACATGGACCTATTGGACGCTGCCGCTGTCGGGCAAGACGATCGTGCTGGACGCCGGTCACGGCGGGGTGGACGGAGGCGCCGTCAGCAGGGAAGGCTATATCGAGAAGGATCTCAATTTGGCGATCGCGCTCCATTTGCGGGATTACCTGCAGCAGGCCGGAGCTGTCGTCTACATGACGCGGGAAGGCGACTACGACCTGGCAGGCAGCGGAACAACGGGTTATTCCAAGCGAAAAACCGAAGATTTGCTGCAGCGGGTCCAGTTCGTGAAAGACCGGGGGGCCAGCATGGTGGTCAGCATCCACATGAACAGCATCCCGTCCTCGAAATGGTCCGGGGCGCAGACGTTTTATTATCCGAGCTATCCGGATAACGCATCGCTGGCCGCTCTGATCCAGAGCGAAATTACGCGCAATCTCGAAAATACAAAGCGGGTCGCTTCGACGGTTAATACCGTCTATTTGCTCAAAGCGCTGGAGAGTGTGCCGAGCGCGCTCGTGGAGGTCGGTTTCCTGTCCAATCCCGGAGAGGCGCAGCTGCTGGCGGATGCGGAATATCAGAAAAAAGTGGCGGCGTCCATTTATCAAGGCATTTTGCGTTACAGCAGCGGCGAGCGGTTGCCCGGCAGCGGCGAACGGCCGTCCGATAGTGGCGAACGGCTGCCCCGAAGCGCTGAACGACCGCCTGGAAGTGGCAAAGCGGCTGGAAAATAACGGATGGGTTCAAAGCATTTGTAAAGCTTGTCTGCGGGTGCGGACAGCCGTCTTGGAAGGAACCGGGACTATGCTATAATAGACACAGTTGGAAAGAAAGTGCAGCGAAAGCGGCCATTTTAGCGAATCCGGGGTGGGCATATCGATGTTGACACGTGAGCAAGTGCTTGATGCCATGAATGCTTTTATAGAAGAAAGCGCTGCGGACCAAATCGCGGTCCGCGACGTGATGGTGCAGGGCCGTCAAGTTTCACTGACGGTCCTGACCGTCAGCGGGGAGGCGGAGCCCCCGCTGGAAGCCGCGCTGCGCGCAGCGCTGCAGCGCGCAGGGGCCGAAACCGTGCACTTCCGGTTTCGGGCCCTCGAGGGCGCCGCGGGCGGCGCAGGCACGGGCGCGCCGCAGGCGGAGCGGGCGGCCGGCGGCGCGGGCAAAGCCGCTGCCGCGGGCGCAGGCGCGAAAGGCCCCGTGAAAGGGCACGGGGCCGGGCTTAGCAGCCCGCTGCTGGCCGAAGGCAGCGGGGTGCAGTTCATCGCCGTCGCCAGCGGCAAGGGCGGCGTCGGCAAATCGACCGTCACCGTCAATCTGGCGGTGGCGCTCGCCCGCAAGGGCAAGCGTGTCGGCCTGATCGACGCCGACATTTACGGATTCAGCGTGCCCGATATGATGGGCATCGAGGAGCGGCCGCAGGTCGTGAACGGCCGCATCATTCCGATCGAGCGCTTCGGCGTCAAAGTGATCAGCATGGGCTTTTTCGTCGAGGATAATGCTCCGGTCGTATGGCGCGGTCCGATGCTCGGCCGGATGCTTAGAAATTTCTTCGCGGAGATCGAGTGGGGAGAGCTTGATTACGTTCTGCTTGATCTGCCGCCGGGAACGGGGGATGTGGCGCTGGACGTTCACCAGATTCTCCCGCAGAGCAAAGAAATAATCGTGACGACGCCTCATGCGACGGCGGCTTTTGTTGCCGCGCGGGCCGGCGCGATGGCCATTCAGACCGAACACGAAATATTGGGCGTCGTCGAAAATATGGCTTACTACGCCTGCTGCAGCTGCGGCGAGAAAGAATACATATTCGGCCGCGGCGGCGGAGCCCGGCTCGCGGAATCGCTGCATACCGATCTGCTGGCCCAGCTTCCGCTCGGCCAGCCGGACAATCATCCGTCCGAGCCTGATTTCTCGCCTTCCGTATATAAGGCGGAATCCGAGACCGGAGCGATCTATTTGGAACTGGCAGCCCGTATTATTGCAAAAACGGGGCAGGAGTAGCCGCAAAGACTCAGCCTCGTCCATCATATTGCCAATCACCGCTATGGTCCTAGCGGCTTAAGCTGCCGGGCCGGGCCGGTGGCCGGATCGAAGCTGTGGGCGGCCGAACAGGCGATGCGGAGCGCAGCCGGGCAAAACCGACGCGCTGTACGATCGGGCGCCCCCCGATATGCGGCTGCCGCCAAAGCGCCTCAAACCATAAACGGCTTGTGCCGTCCGTGAAGCGGACAGCGCAAGCCGTTTCCACTTGTTGAGCGGATGTCCTCGGGCAATCCAGCCGATTAACTGGAGGACTCGCCTTCGCCGCCACCGTCACCGCCGCCGTCTTCCGATCCGCCTTCTCCGCCTGAAGTGATTTTTTCATTCGGCTTCGGCTTCAATTCATCCTGGACGGCCTTTTTCATCAAATCCATCATTTCAAGCCGGAAGATCGGATTTTGCATCGTGTCCTGCATGATGCCCATGACCTGTTTGCGGTACTGGGTGCTTTGCAGCACATCAAGTATCATTTTGTCCATCTCGGGATTTTTCATTACTTGGATAAGATCTTTTTGGTACGTCGGATCCTTGAGCAGGTCCTTGTGGATCTCTTTATTTTGTTTGTTGACGGCTTTCGCGAATTCGCCTGCGAAGCGGGTATCCGTCATAAGCTGCTTGATTACTTTGTCATACTCGGGCGAAACGAGCACGTCCTTCACCGCCATGCGGACATTTTCCTTATCCTGGACCGACAGCAATTTCAAGCCGGAACCGCCGCCGCTTGATTGCATGGTCGATTCTTGAAGCGCCTTTTGGGCATCTTCGGTTTTCAGAATATCAATGACCATCGATTTCATATCCTTATAGCTCATCGCTTGACCGCCTCCTCCGGACGGTTCGGAACCGCAGCCTGTGAGCATCGACGCGAGCAGCGCAGTCAAAGCGATTACGGATAACCGAATACGCATGATGTTTATTTTTCCTCCTTCAAATCCCGCTGCGCCCCATAAGCGATCGTGGAGGAGAGGATTTTCGTCTTGGGCGTAGTATGTGTTTAATCCGGCATGATTATCAACGGGGGATCTTAGCATTTTGCCATGTTCATGGTAGAATAAAGGCAACCGTTTCCGGAAGCGGATACAAATGTTGGGAATATTCGGAAAACACGTAGCGGCCGAAGGCGGAAACAAGCTGGGGAGGGTCACAATGAATCTCAGAAAATGGTTTTTTCTGTTTTGGACCTGCATGGCGGTTGGGGGAGCGGTAACTATACTGACAGGCAGCATCATGCAGTGGGCGGATCAGTCATACGGTTTTCTGGGATTGCGTGCTGCCGGATTCAACGCCTTCATGATGGCGCTCGTCGGTCTGCTTATCGGCGCATTCAGCCAAATGGGCTTCTTCGCCTATTTAACGCTGAATTACATTGCCATGAGCGTACTGGGCAAACGTTATTTGTGGATCGCGCTGCAAGCATATACGACGGTTTTCGCATTGGCTTTTATCGGTTATATATTGTTTCAAGGACGTGACCGTCTTGGCGAATGGCTGTTTTGGGGGCTGCCTTTACTTCTTGTCGCCGCCGCAGCGGCTGCGGCGGCCGTCAAATCGCATCTGACCAATAAGAGCGCCATTATACCGACGTTGTTTCTAATGGTGGTGGTGACCGCGATCGAAGCATGGCCCAGCTTTCAAGCGGAAAGCAATGCCGGAGGCATTATTTTTATGATCGTTCCGCTCTTGGCCTGCAACGCTTATCAGATTCTGATGCTGCACCGCTTTGTGAACAAAGAAGAAGCCGGCCCGCGCGTAAAGGCGAAGACGGCTTAATGGCTTCTATTAAAGCTCCATATCTTGGGGCATGGCGTCCGTTGTCTTGTCGCGGACTTCCGTTCCTTTGGCATCGGTCTGTCCGATGAGCTGGCTGACCGTCACAAATTCATATCCATCCGCCCTCAGGCGGTCGATAATGACGGGCAGCGCCTCATGCGTTTGTTTGCAGGAATCGCTGGCATGCAGCAGCACAATATCGCCGGGATGGGCGCGGGAGACGACGCGGTTCACGATTTTGTCCGTGCCGATATTCATCCAGTCGAGCGAATCGGTATCCCATTGAATAACGGTATACCCGAGCTCTTCGGAAATTCGCAGCACCCTTTTATCAAAATCCCCGTTCGGCAAACGGATTAAATTCGGTGTTTTGCCCGTTTCTTGCGTCAGAATGGCATGAGCGGTCTGGATTTGGTTGCGGATCTCCTCATCGCTAAGCTTGCTGTAGTTCTCGTGCTTATGCCCGTGGCTGCCGATTTCAAAACCGTCATCGACAATTTTTTTGACGATATCCGGATGCGTCTGGCTCCAGGGCGAGGAGAGAAAGAACGTTGCGTTAGCGACCTTTTTCTCCTTCAAAACGTTCAGAATCGGTTCGGCTCTTTTGTCTCCCCAGCTGATGTCGAACGTAAGCGCAATTATTTTTTTGTCGGTGGGTACGCTGTAGACGGCGGAAGGCTGCTGTGCGGCAAATACGGTAATGTTATCTTTCTCCGCATAAATAACGCCGGCGGCAAAAATTAAGGCGACTGTAACGAGAAAATACTGTTTGATTTTGCGGCCGTTAAACACGTAGAAATAATTCATCGCCAAGAACTCCTCTCTTGTGGAAGCTTGTTCTTGTACAAATGTATGCTCGTACAGCAAAGTTATTCATGGCGCCGCTGCGGAATCATGCTCATCCGGGAATATACCGGGAGAGATGAACAATTGTGAAACGAGGGAATGAAATGAATTCATGGAAAGCGATAACGGCCCATATCGGGAGCATGCGGGCCTATCTTATTTTTGCCGCTGTGCT